>JANWZI010000089.1 GCA_025054695.1 Myxococcota bacterium
GGCCACGACATCGGTCCGCGCGCCGCTCGTCGCGCGCACCTCGTCGAGATCGCGCGCGGCGCGCATCGCCGCGTCGAGATCCGCGCGCGCCCCGACGAACACGCGATGCACGGCGCTCAGCGCGACGTACGCCGCGGTGCCGCGCGACGGGCCCCATTCGTAGAGACAGGCGCGTCGTGCATCCCACGTGGCCTCCTCACCTTCTGCCGACGGCTCGCGTCGCCCGTGGGCCTCGCCGAGCCGCAGGTCGAACAGGGCGAACGGGGTCACCTCGAGCGATCGGTCGCCGACGTTTCGAACCGAGATCACGAGCACGAGCACCGGTTGCTCGATTCCAAACGGCGCCCAACCGAAGGTCTCGGCGCGCACGGTGCGCTCCGGACCCACGTGCTGCTCGGCGCGAATGACGCCCGTCCCTTCGACCCATCCGGCCTCGTCGAGCGCCACCTGCGAGAGCCATTCGGCGGCGGCGTCGACGCGCAATCCGAACGAGATCTCGCGTGCCAGATCTCGTGACTCGTCGGCCGAGAAGCACAGGTCGGGCGCCTCGTCGCGCGGACGCGCGAACCGGTACGGATGTTCGAGGAACGTGTCGATGCGACGCGTGGCGCGGTCGTAGCTCGCGACGAAGTGCCCGTTGCCGGTCACCAGACGTTCGAACGACCGAAAGGGCTCGAGAGCCGGCGGCTGCGCCGAGGCGCCGACCAGTGCCAGGAGGGGTCGAGCCAGCGCGAGCAGCGGTCCGCTCACGACGGCCGCGACGGGTTCTCGCGGCGCGCGCCGCGGGCTTGCGCGTTCGCAGCCGTCCAGCCGAGAACGGGATTGCGCTCGCGGCCGGCGACGCGCCACTCGAAGTGCAGGTGCGGGGCCGGCGCGAAGCCCGTCCGACCCACGTCGGCGATCACGTCGCCGCGGGCGACGCGCTGACCCGCGAAGACGTACAGCGCCCTGCAGTGGGCGTAGAGCGTGCTTGCGCCATCCTCGTGCACGACGATGAGCGCGTTGCCGTAGCCGGTCAGGCCGTTGTCGGCGTAGGCGACCAGCCCTCCGCGCGCCGCGCGCACCGGCGTGCCTTCTGCGGCCGCGATGTCCACGCCGCGGTGGGGCCGGTGCCGTAGCGCGCCGCGCCGGGTACGCCCGAACCCGCGACCGACGCGCCCTCCGTCGACGGGCATGCGCAGGGACGGATCGGGATCGGTGCCGCGTGCCGCCTCGACCCACTCGCGCAGGGGAGCCTCGTGCAGCAGCCACATCGCGGTGGCGCGTTGCCCCAGTGCCAGCCGCCCCGCGAGCTCGGCGGCGGGACCGTGCGGGCTCGGCACCCGGCGAGGCCCGGAGCAATGCTCGCGATAGCCCCCGCGCGTCCGGCAGCGCGGGGGAAGCCGACGACGCTGGCGCGCCGGCTCCAGAGGCAGGTGGTCGACCGCGCCGTCGAGCCAGCGCGCTGGCACCAGAGCTGCGAGATCGACGCGCACCTGCGCGACGGCGCTCGGAGCACCGAGCAGCGCGGCAAGGGCGCACAGCCACCACGAAGCCAACCGGATGGGCACGCGTGCGAGGGGAGGCTACCGGCTCTGGCGACGCGCCGTCGAGGCCTTGCGCAGATGCGTCGTGACCGGGCCATGGTTCGCACCGCCGGCCAGGCGGGTCGGTCGCGCCTTCTACTCGAGCTCGAGCTCGGGCTCGGACTCGGTCTCGGTCTCGGACTCGGTCTCGGCCTCGGACTCGGACTCGGACTCGGCCTCGGACTCGGGCTCGGGCTCGGGCTCGGGCTCGGGCTCGGACTCGGCCTCGGACTCGGACTCAGTCTCGGACTCGGTCTCGGCCTCGGACTCGGTCTCGGACTCGGCCTCGGAATCGGCCTCGGACTCGGTCTCGGACTCGGCCTCGGACTCGGGCTCGGTCTCGGACTCGGTCTCGGGCCCGGACTCGGACTTGGCTTCGGCCTCGGCCTCGGGGGCGAGCTCACAACACCCCCTCGGTCACGCCGAGCAACGTGACCGCCGCTGTCGGATCCGTCTGGAGCCTGCTACAGGTGCACCGTGGACGAGGGCCGGGCGCGCGTGCAGGTCGAGCGGAACGAGTCGATCGCCATCGTCCGGCTCGACCGCCCGGAACGCCGCAACGCGCTCGATCTGCCGATGTTCGAGGCGCTCGTCGCCGCGGGTCGCGCCGTGGGAGCGGACCCGTCCGTACGCGCCGTCGTCCTGGTGGGATCGGGGCCGTCGTTCTGCTCCGGACTTGACGTGCGCGCATTCACGAGCGGCACCCCGGAGCACGCAAGGCGGCTCTTCGAGCGGGATCCGGACAGCCCGGCGACGTTGGCGCAGCGCGCCGCCTGGGTCTGGCAGGAGATCGACGTGCCGGTGATCGCGGCGCTCCACGGAGCGGTTTACGGGGCCGGTCTGCAGATCGCGCTCGGCGCGGACTTGCGCGTCGCGACGGCGGACGCGCGTCTGGCCGCGATGGAGATCGAGTGGGGCCTTGTGCCCGACATGGGCCTCTCCGTCACGTTGCCGTCGCTCGTGCGAGCGGATGTCGCCCGTGAGCTCGTCTGGACGGGTCGGGTGGTCACGGGGATCGAGGCGGAGCGGCTCGGCCTCGTCACGCGAATCGCCGGCGACTCGTTCGCCGAGGCGCTCGGGGTGGCGCGCGACATCGCAGCGCGGTCGCCGGACGCCGTGCGGGCGTCCAAGCGGTTGCTCCGTGACGCCGCACGGCGCTCGGTCGCCGAGGCCCTCGCCATCGAGGCGGAACTGCAGCGCGCGCTCGTCGGCAGCGCGAACCAGCTCGAGGCGGTCGCCGCACGCCTGCAGGGTCGGACGCCGCGCTTCGTCGATCCGGGCTCGTGACGGTCGCGCGGGGGTGTTCGGGTCGTGCCGGGCCTGCCCCACGGCGTTCGAATCGCTCGATGGGCCGCGCTCTCGTCCTCGGGCTGCAGCTTGGACTCGGGCTCGGGCTCAGACTTTGACACGGCCTCGGTCGCGGTCTTGGGCTCGGGTTGAGGCTCGGACGCCGACTCGGGATTCGACTCCGGTTCGGGATTGCGCCTGGGCTCGGGCGGGCCCGAGACATGGTCGGAACCGACGGAAGCGCGCGCAGCGCGTCGGTTCGGGGGACTCCGGCACGCTCGAATTTCGGTCAGGTCACCGGCGACGGTGAGCCCTTCGCGGTCGAAGGTGTTCTGCGGGATCCTCGAGCGTTGCGCTGCGCCGGCGTTTCGTGGGTGCCCGACCGGAGCAGCGTGCTCGCGACGACGGGTTGGCGCCGACGCCAGCGCTGGATGAATCGCGCGTACTCGGCGTCCGTCTCGCGCAGTTTGGGCTCGGGCGTCGCGGCTTCGGGGTCCAGGACGACCGTAGCGAGCGCTCCTCCATGGATGATCCGCCGCATGAGCGCTTCGACGCTTTGCGCCATCAACCACTGCCAACGTTGCGGTTCCTCGAGCCCTTCGACGTTCGGGTGGTTGCGGTAGATGCGGAGGTAGTCGGCCAGATCGTCCGCCGCGACCGCCGTCGTTCCCAGAGGGTCGATCCGGATCGAGAACGTGCGCGGGCAGGGCGGTGAGTCGGGCTGGACGAGGACCGTGACGAGGAGGTCAAGCGACGGGTGAGGAGCCGTCTCGATGTGAATGACTCTCGCGTAGAACATGGGGCCACCTCTTCGATGGCTCAGACGTTCCACGCGGCGTCGACTGACAGCGGCGAGCAGGTTGGGTGATGGAGAGTCGGCCTCGGGCTCGGGGCTCGGCCTCGGGCTCGGACTCGGTCTCGGTCTCGGACTCGGGCTCGGGCTCAGGCTCGGTTTCGGACTCGGATTCGGGTTCGGTCTCGGACTCAGGCTCGGTCTCGGCCTCGGACTCGGCCTCGGGCTCGGGGCTCGGCCTCGGGCACGGACTCTCTCGAGGGAGCGCGCGCCCGGGCTCGCGCGCACCGGCCGCTAAAGTCCCAGCAGCTTCGCGATCGCGTAACGCATCACCTCGGTCGTTCCGCCACCGATGCGGAACAACCTCTGATCGCGCCACGCGCGCGCGACCCACCCCTCTTCGATGTAGCCCATGCCGCCGTGGAACTGCAGGCACTGATCGATGATCTCGCCCGTCACGTCGCCGACGAACGCCTTGGCCATGGACACCAGGCGCGCTGTGTCGAGCGAAATGCCCGCGCGGGCGACGTACTTCTCCCGATTGTACGCGTCGGCGGCGCGATAGGTGAGCGCATGGGCCGCCTCGTACTTGGTGTAGAGCTCGGCGAATTTCTGCTGCCAGTAGTCGCGCTTGAGGATGGGTTTGCCGAAGGCCACGCGCTGCCGGCCGTACTCGACCGAACGCTCCAGCGCGTACCGGCTGCCCGCGAGCGCGCTCGTGCAGCCGATGAGCCGCTCGCTCTGGAAGTTCTGCATCAGGTAGTAGAAGCCCCGGCCGGGCTCGCCCAGCAGGCAACGTTCGGGAACCCGACAGTCGTCGAAGAACAGCTCGGCGGTGTCGCTCGACCAGTTGCCGGCTTTGGGCAGCTTCTTGCCGACGGAGAAGCCCTTCACGTCCGTCGGAAACAGCAGAATGGAGATGCCCGCGTGCCCCGCGTCCGGATCGGTCTTGACCAGCAGCGTGATGAAATCGGCGCGCGTGCCGTTCGTGATGTACGTCTTGCTGCCGCGCACCACCCAGTCGCCGCCCACCTTGCGCGCCACGGTGCGCATCGCGGCCACGTCGCTGCCCGCCTCCGGCTCGCTGACGCCGAGCGCCGCGATGCGCTTGCCCTCGAGCGCGGGCCGCAGGAACTCCTCCTTCTGTTCCCGCGTGCCGAGATCCGCGATGACGGGCGTCGCCATGTCCGACTGCACGAGCAGGCCCATCGTCACGCCCGAGGCCCCGCAGCGCGGCAGCTCCTCGCTCTTGGCGACCGAGAACCAGAAGTCGCCTCCGCCCCCGCCGACGTCCTCGGGGTAGTGCGCACCCAGGATCCCGAGCGCGCCGGCACGCTCGAACACCCATCGCGGGAACAGCTCGTCGCGCTCCCAGGCATCGACGTGCGGCCGCAGCTCTTTCTCCGCGAACGTACGCACCTGCGCCCGGAACAGTTCGTGAGCCTCGGTGTAGGGACCGTGCATCGCGCCCTCCACGTGCCGCGCCCGGCGCGCGGACTGAATGGCGATTCAGTATCGCAGCCGGACCGTCGGATCAACGCAGCGAACCTGACCGAAGCCGGCCGCCGACCCGACACGACCGTCGCTGGCTCTGCTCACCCGACGACCACCTCGGGGTGTCGCCGCGAGCGCGCGAGGCGGCCTCCGACCGCGCCTGCACGCCTGGTCGATCGCGCCTCGAGCTCGGACACGGACTCGGGCTCGGGCTCGGACTCGGACTCGGGCTCGGACTCGGTCTCGGTCGCCGACCGATGCCTCACAGGCGCATCGTGTCGGGCTCGAGCTCGCGTTCGACGGCCCTGGGGCGGCACCGCCGTAGCGGGTGGCCGCTCGAAGACGGTGGGCGGGACAGGGATCGAACCTGCGACGGCCGGTGTGTAAGACCGGTGCTCTACCGCTGAGCTACCCGCCCCGGCGTAGGACCGAAGCTGCTGCCCGAATCGACGCGACGCAACGGGCCACGACCACAGGCTTCGCTGCTGCCGGGAGCCACGGACGAAAGGATCACTGACGCGCGCCCGGTGCCTCGACCGTCGCCTGCACCACGTCGTCGGCAGCGGGCGCCTCGTGTGTCACCAGACGCCCCTCGCGGTACTCCATCGGCGGCTGGCGGGGCCCCAAGAGCGCGTCCGGATCCGACAGACACAGCGCTTCGCGCAGCACCTCGTCCATGTGCTCGACGAGCACGACGCGCGTGGCCATCAGCACGCGCCGCGGGATCTCCCGTAAATCCTTGCGGTTTCCCTTCGGGATGAGGACCGTGTCGATGCCCGCGCGGTGCGCCGCGAGCATCTTCTCCTTGAGTCCCCCGATCGGCATCACGCGCCCGCGCAGTGTGATCTCGCCGGTCATCGCGACGTTGCGACGCACCGGAATGCGCAGCAGCGCGCTCGCGATGCTCGTCGCCATCGTCACGCCGGCGCTCGGCCCTTCCTTCGGCACGAACTCCGGGAAGTGCACGTGCACGTCCACGTCGCGGTAGAAGTCGTCGTCAAGGCCAAGTGCGCGGCTGCGCGAGCGGATGTAGCTCATCGCGGCCTGCGCCGACTCCTGCATCCCCTTCTCGAGCAGCCCGGTGATGTGCAGCTTGCCCTTGCCGGGGACGACGGCCACCTCGCACTCGAGCGTCGTGCCTCCGTAGGTCGTGTACGCCAGGCCCGTCGCGACGCCCACCTCGTCCTTCTCGAGCGCGCGGCTCGACAGATAGCGAGGCACGCCGAGATAACGCGGAACCATTTTGGCCGGCACCCGGTACACGTTCTCCCGTCCCTGCGCGTGCACCTGGCGCGCGATCTTGCGACAGATGCTTCCGATCTCGCGCTCGAGCGCGCGGACGCCGGACTCCTTCGTATACTGGTGAATGATCGTGCGGATGGCGTTCTCGGTGATCTCGACCGGAACGTCCTTCAGGCCCGCTTCCTCGAGCTGCCGGGGCACCAGGTATCGGACGGCGATGTTGAGCTTCTCGAACTCCGTGTACCCGGACAGCTCGATGATCTCCATGCGGTCCTGCAACGGCAGCGGGATGCCCGCGAGTGAGTTTGCCGTCGTCACGAACATCACGTCCGACAGGTCGTAGTCCAGATCGAGGTAGTGGTCATTGAACGCGTGGTTCTGCTCCGGGTCCAGCACCTCGAGCAGCGCCGCGGCGGGGTCGCCGCGGAAATCCGACGACATCTTGTCGACTTCGTCGAGCAGGAAGACCGGGTTGTTGGTCCCCACCTTGCGCAGCGACTGAATGATGCGTCCGGGCAACGCTCCGATGTAGGTTCGCCGGTGCCCTCGGATCTCGGCCTCGTCGCGCACCCCGCCGAGCGATAGGCGGACGAACTTGCGACCCGTGGCGCGCGCGATGCTGCGCGCGAGCGACGTCTTGCCGACGCCCGGAGGCCCGACGAGGCAGAGCACCGGACCGCGCAGCTTGCGAACGAGGGCCTGCACGGCGAGGTACTCGAGGATGCGCTCCTTGACCTTCTTCAGCCCGTAGTGATCCTCCTCGAGGATTCGCTCCGCCTGTTCGAGGTCGTAGTTCTCCTCGGTCTTTTCGCCCCACGGAAGGGCGAGCACCCAGTCGACGTAGTTGCGCACGACGGTCGCCTCGGCGCTCATCGGCTGCATCATGCGCAGCTTCTTGATTTCCTTGCGGACGCGCGCGAGCGCTTCCTTCGAGAGGCGCTTGGTGCGGGCCTTCTCCTCGAGCTCCTGCAGCTCGTTGCGGAACTCGTCGCGCTCGCCGAGCTCCTTCTGGATCGCCTGCATCTGTTCGTTGAGGTAGTATTCCTTCTGCGTCCGCTCCATCTGCTTCTTGACGCGCGATCGGATCTTCCGCTCGACCTGGAAGATCTCGATCTCCGCGTTCATCAGCTCGAAGAGCCGCTCGAGCCGTCGCGTCGGATCGACCGTCTCGAGAATCTCCTGACGCTCGGCGAGCTTGACGTTGCCCAGGTGCACGACGACCGTGTCGGCGAGTCGCGACGGATCGTCGATCGCCTGCACGGTGAGCAACAGCTCGGGCGCGATGCGCTTGTTGAGCTTGACGTAGGCCTCGAAGCTCTGCTGGACCGCGCGCATCAGCGCTTCGAGCTCGACGGTGCGCTCGACCCGCTCCTCCAGCGGCGTGCACTCGCACAGGAAGAACGCATCGGTGGACACGAAGCGGTCGATCCGCGCCCGCCGACGTCCTTCGACAAGGACCTTGACGGTTCCGTCGGGCAACCGAAGCAACTGCATGACCGCTCCGATCGTGCCCGTTCCGTAGATGTCCTGAGGCGTCGGATCGTTGGTCTTGGCGCGGATCTGCGCGGCGAGCAGGATCTCGCGGTCGCGCGCCATCGCTTCCTCGAGCGCGGCGATGCTCTTCTCGCGCCCGACGAACAACGGAACGACCATGTGCGGGAAGACGATGATGTCCCGCAGCGGCAGCAAGGGAAGGACGCGGCCGTCCCCGCCCGCCGCTGGACGGCCGTCGTCGTTGCGGTGGATGAACATCGGAGTCCTCCGCGCCTCGTGCCCTCAGGCCAGCTCGGCTTCTTTGTCGTAGACGACGATGGGTTTGTGGCCCTTGAGGATCACGTCCTCGTGGATGACAACCTCGCGGATGCCCTTGCGACTGGGCACCTCGTACATGACGTCGAGCATGGCGTTCTCGAGAATCGCCCGCAGCCCGCGAGCCCCCGAGTGCCGCTTGAGCGCCTCGCGGGCCACGGCCCGCAGCGCCGCCGGCCGGAACGAGAGCTTGACGCCGTCCATCTCGAGCAGCTTCTGGTACTGGCGCGTGAGCGCGTTGCGCGGCTTGGTCAGGATGTCGACGAGGGCGTCCTCGCTCAGTTCGTGCAGCGTGGCGATGACGGGCAGCCGTCCGATGAACTCGGGGATGAGCCCCGCCTTGAGCAGATCCTCGGGCTGCACCTGTTCGAGGATTTCGCCGATCTTCTTGTCCTTCTTGCTGGGAATGTCCGCCCCGAAGCCGAGCGTCTTCTCGCCGATGCGGCGCTCGATGATATTCTCGAGCCCTACGAACGCCCCGCCGCAGATGAACAGGATGTTCGTCGTGTCGACCTGGAGGAACTCCTGCTGCGGGTGCTTGCGGCCGCCCTTCGGGGGCACGTTGGCGATCGTCCCCTCGATGATCTTGAGCAGCGCCTGCTGCACGCCCTCGCCCGAGACGTCGCGCGTGATCGACGGGTTGTCCCCCTTGCGTGCGATCTTGTCGATCTCGTCGATGTAGACGATGCCGCGCTGCGCCCGCTCGACGTCGTGGTCGGCGTTCTGCAGCAGCTGAACGATGATGTTCTCGACGTCCTCGCCGACGTAGCCGGCCTCCGTGAGCGTGGTCGCATCGGCGATGGCGAACGGAACGTTGAGGATCCGCGCCAGCGTCTGCGCGAGCAGCGTCTTGCCCGACCCGGTCGGACCGAGCAGCAGGATGTTCGACTTTTGCAGCTCCACGTCGTCGGTGGCGACGCGCGAGTCGATCCGCTTGTAGTGGTTGTGAACGGCGACGGCGAGGATCTTTTTGGCGCGCTCTTGCCCGATGACGTACTCGTCGAGGACGGCCTTGATCTCCGACGGCTTGGGCAGCGGACCCCCGACGGGGAACCGCTCCTCGCGATCGACTTCCTCGGCGATGATGTCGTTGCACAGCCCGATGCACTCGTCGCAGATGTAGACGGTGGGCCCGGCGATCAGCTTGCGCACCTCCTTCTGCGACTTGCCGCAGAAGGAGCACTGCAGGTTCCCGTGCCCGTCGTCGCGTCGCCTGTCCACCATGTCCGCCCCGGTCGAGTCGTCTCGCCGGCGCGCGCTCCGGGCCGCGCCGCAATCGTCGAAGGCAGTCTAGCCGCGCCCCATGCGCACCGCAAGGATGCAGCGGCGGGCCGCGCGCCGCGTCATCGACCCGCTCCCCGCGGCGTCGTCGCCTTGCGGGGCGCGATGACCTCGTCGACGATGCCGTAGGCGCGCGCCTCCTGCGACGAGAGAAAGCGATCGCGCTCGGTGTCCCTGCGCACCTGCTCGCGATCGCGGCCCGTGTGGCGCGCGAGCAACTCGTCGAGCCGTTCGCGAAGCTTGAGGATCTCGCGCGCGTGGATCTCGATGTCGGTCGCCTGGCCCCGGAATCCGGCGAGCGGCTGGTGGATCATGACCCGCGCGTGCGGCAGCGCTCGCCGCAGCCCGCGCGTGCCCGCCGCGAGCAGCAGAGCAGCCATCGACGCCGCTTGCCCGATCACGACCGTCGAGACGGGGCAGCGCACGTACTGCATCGTGTCGTAGATCGCGAGCCCCGCGGTGATGAGCCCGCCGGGGCTGTTGATGTAGAGGGTGATCTCCTTGTCGGGATCCTCCCCCTCGAGCACGAGCATCTGGGCGATGACCGCGTTGGCCCAGAAGTCGTCGATGGGCTGGCCGAGGAAGACGATGCGGTCCTTGAGCAGACGGCTGAAGATGTCCCAGGCACGCTCGCCCCGGTGCGTTGTCTCGACCACCACCGGCACGAAGACGCCCGCAGCGCGCGGCGCGCCGGTCGCACCGGTCACGGGCCGCGCACGGCATCCGCGTCGGTGGACGCCGCCTCCGTTCGCGCCGCCGCGCCGGGCCCCGACGCTTCGCCTCGCCGCGTCGCATCGACGTCGCCCGGCGCGCCCGCGGCTCCATTGGACGGTGGGCGTGGTGGCACGATGCGCGCCCGGCTTCGAAGCAGCGCAAGGACGCGATCGTGGCGGATCTCGTCGGCGATGCGGTCGCGCACTTCGCGCGTGCGCGTCTCGGCGCGGATGCGCGCGACCGGCTGGCCCCGCTCGCGCGCGATCTGCTCGAGCCGCGCCTCGACGTCGGCGTCGGTCACCTCGAGACCCTCCAGACGCGCCACCGCGTCGAGCAGCAGATGGACGCGCGCGAAGCGCTCGGCCTCCAGCGCGCTGGCCTGCTGCACGAGCGCGTCGAACGACCCGCCGAGGCGCTCGCGGATCGACTCGTCCACCGTCGAACGCACCCGCTCGACCAGTTTCGCCCGCGTCGCCTGGACGAGCGACGGGGGCACCGGCACCGGATTGAGCTCCGCGAGCCGGTCGAGCAGCGCCCGATGCAGTTCCTGCTCGGCCTGCTCCCGCGCCTTGCGCTCGAGGCGCTCGCGCACCCACGCGCGCAGCTGCTCGAGCGTCTCGCACGGCCCGACGTCGCGCGCGAACTCGTCGTCCAGCGCGGGCAGAATCCGCTCCCGGATCTCGCGGACCACGAAGCGCTTGCTTCCCTGTCCCGGCGTCGTCGACGGCGGGGACGCACCCTGCTCCGCGGTTGCCGCCGCCGCCAGATCGACCTGTTCTCCGACGCTGCGGCCGCACAGCGCGCGGTCGACGGGCCCGAGGGGTTCCTCGTCGGGCAGCGAGAACGTGGCCCCGACGACGGTGTGCTCGCTGCCGTCGGGCCCCGGCACCGTGAGGTCTCCGGTGAGCACGTCTCCCGGCCGGCTTGGGCGCGGCGGATCGGGTACCTGGAGCGCGGCCTTGGAGACCCGGAGCCGGTGAACGACGGTCTCGACGTCCCGATCCGTGACGCTCGGCGGCGACCAGCTCACCTCCAGCCCATCGTACGAGATGCGTTCGATGCGCGGAAACACCTCGACGCGCGCGCGCACTTCGACGGGCCGCCCTGCTTCGATCCTCGGCTCGTCGATCTCGGGCAACGCGCATGGAACGATCGCGTGCTCGCGCAACGCCTCCCCCACGCCCTGCACCGCGAGCTCGCTGGCGGCCTCGATCTCGACCGCCCGACCGTAGACCTGGCGCAAAACCGACGGGGGAACCTTGCCGGGCCGAAACCCGCGCACGTGGGCCTTCCGACCGACTTCGCGCAGGCGCTCCTGCACGGCGGACTGCAGGCGCTCCCAGGGAACGCTGAGACGGATCTCGACGAGGACGGGGCTGAGCGCCTGGACGGTCGAGCTCATCGCGTGAGCGAGCCTCTACAGCCCGCTGTCCAGGGGGTCAAGCGGCGCACGCGACGCGGCTCGTGCGCTGGCGTCGCGCGCGCATCGAACGCACCATGGAGCGGTGCGCGCGTGCCGGTGCGCGATGGTGGCTTTCGTGTTGCTGGGCGCAGCGGGCCCCGCTTCCGTCGCGCGTGCCCAGAGCGAGGGCCCGGCGAGCGCGCCGGACCGCATGGGCGATGACCGTCCGCCACCGCCCGCGTCCGCTCGACCCTCCCTGGGTAGGCCTCTACCGCCGCTACTGCTCGCGCAGATCGCCGGATGGATCCTGCCACCCGAGCCCGAGCCCGACGATCCGCAGACGCGTGCGCGGCGCGCGCTGGAGCAGTGGCTCCACGACCGACTCGAGGCCGACCGGATCGCCACGGTCGGCGTCGATGGCTGGTACCACGTCGTCGCCCGCACCATCCGCAGCCAGCACCGGCCCGACGTGCAGGCGGCGCGACGCGAGCGGCGGCTCGGCATGAGCGACTGGGAGCGTCTGCTCGACGATCTGCGTACCCATTCCGTGCCGCCCGAGGTTCCACCAGGGCCGGCTCCGCCGCCGGAGGAGATGACGGGGCTCGGCGCGCGGCTCGACGCGGCGGAGCGCGCGCAGGCACGGTTCGAAGAGCAGACGGGTCTGCTCGCAAGTGGCCCGCGGTGGCACGCGACCGAGGTGCGGGCCATCTACGACCCCGAGGGCGATCTCGCCGCGGCGTGGGTCGAGCGTTCCTCCGGCAGCGACGTGCTCGATGAGGCGGCGCTCGAGGCCGTCCGGGCCGTGGACGGAACGGCCGGTCCGCCCCCCGCGCGCGTGGTCGCGGACCGGCACGCCATCTCCGCGCTGTGGCGGATCGAAGCGGGCGAGGTACCGGTGCGATGGGGTCGGGCCGGCTGCGTCGACGATCCGGTGCGCGGCGGGTGGCAGTGCGCCGGCCCCGGAGGCGCGCTCGTCCGTTCGCGGGTGCGCCTGATCGCGGTCGACGACGGAACGCGACGGCGACTCCCGGCGTGGCCTGGGGAATTGCGCGAGCGCGACGGCGCGGCTCGCTGAGCGGCCGGATGGTGGTCGGCGCGGTGCATCCCGCCGTGCGGGTGCTATGAGCTGCGCATGACGGGAATCGACGAGGCTCGTTCGCGCTCTTACTCGCACGAACGGGGAGCGGGTCGCCGTTTCTCGCGGTCGGCACCCGCGCTCCGGTTGGCAATCCATCGTTTCACGATGCCGACGGCCGCCCTCACGGTGCTCGTGTCGGTCCCGGCCGGTTGCGGCGACGAACCCCGCCCCAAGCCTCCCGTCGAGGATGCAGGCCCTGGCGATGCGAGCCCCGGCGATTCCGGGCCCGGCGATTCCGGGCCGGGCGACGCAGGGGGCTGTCCCACCGGAGGCTCGGCAACGCTCGTCCTGGGCTCGACGGGCCTGCCGGCGAGCGCGAGCGGAATGGTCGAGATCGTGGCGAGCGACGGAGGCACGCAGATGGTCGCCGTCGGCTCCGAAGCGACCCGGGTCACGGTGGCCTCCGGAACCGTGCGGGTCGGTGCGCGGACGACGACGCTGCCCGATCCGGTCGTGCGACCGGTCTATCGCGGACGCGTCGAGGGGCTGCCCGCCGACGGATGCGTCAGACCGGGCGCCGAGGTCGAGGTGACCGTGCGATGGGAACGCGTGCCGACCAGCCAGCACATCTGGATGTCGGTGCGTGCCGACGCGGGGACGTTCGGCGGCCTTTCCTCCATGTCCGCGAGGACGGCAGGACGCCGACCGCTCGACGTCACCGTGCGGGCCGGAATCGGCGATGCGTTCGCCTTCGACCGTGACGGCAACGTCTGGAGCGCGGGCGCGACGACGACGGATCCCCACCTGCAGCGCTTCGCGGCGTCTGCTTTCGCCATGTCGGGCAGGGCCGAGCCCGACCGTCGGTTCATGCTGGAGGGTGTCGGCTGTGGTCCCATCATCCTCTCCATGGCACTGGAGTCGAGTGGCGGCCTCTGGATCACCGTCACCTGTCTCGACCAGGTCTGGCGCCTGCCCGCGCCCAGCCTGTCGAGCTCGGGAACCCTGTCGCCGGAAGTCCGGCTCATGGTCGCCGATCCGACCGGGCTCGCGCTCGATGCGGCCGGCAATCTTTGGGTTGCATCGGCGGGACGCGTCCTGCGTTTCGACGCGTCGAGGCTCGCCAGCGGTGCCATGCCCGCCGCGAGCCTCCGGGTTCAGGAACGGCGAGGCATGGGCGCGCCCCGGGATCTGTCGGCGGAGGTGCTCGTGTTCGATGCGGAGGGTGGCCTGTGGGTGGTCGACGACGGGGCCAACGCGCTCGCCTACCTGCCGCGCGCCTCGTTGAGCGCCACCGGCGAGAGCACGGTGATGGTCGACCGGGTCGTCTACGTATCGGTGACGGCGCTACCGGAGCAGCCGGCGTTCGACGAGAGCGGCGGCCTGTGGATGGCCGGTAGCATGGGCCGGCTGGTGCGCTTCGCCCCGGAGCAACTACGCATGAGCAGCTCGCCGGGCTCGCCGACCACCCCCGAGCGCGTGATCGAGCTCGACGCGGTCTCGTACGTCGAGCAGGTGGGCCTGTTCCCGGCGCCGGCGAATCTTCCGCTGCATCACGCCCTGCCCTGAATCTGACGAAGGCAGTCCAAGTCCGGGACAGCAAGTCGGAGCCCGAGTCCGAGTCCGAGTCCGAGACCGAGCCCGAGTCCGAGACCGAGCCCGCGACCGAGCCCGAGTCCGAGTCCGAGTCCGAGACCGAGCCCGAGCCCGAGCCCGAGCCCGAGTCGGCGTCCGAGCCCCGACCCGAGGCCCCAACGAAGCCCGGGGCGAGTCGAGCCGAGCCGGCCCGCGCTAGGATCGAGCTTGGCCGTGCGCGTGCTGTTCGTCGCGTTCTCCAAGCCGTGGACGCCGTTCAACAGCTCGGTGGCGGCGCTCGCCGGCGTCGTGCGTGCGGCGGGCCACGAGCCGGTCGCACTTGCTCTGCCGCTCGACGTGGGCCCCACGCAGGGCGCCTGGTTCGCCGCGACCCTTCGGCCCGATCTGGTCTGCGTCACGGCCATGACGCGGGACGCGCCCGTGGCCCGCGCGCTGCTGCCGCTGCTGCGGGCGCGGACCGGAGCACCGGTCGTCGTCGGGGGCTACCACGCGACCTTTAGTCCGCGCGACTTCGCCGTGCTCGACGGCGTCGACGCCATCGGTATCGGCGAGGGCGAGCGTGCGCTACGCGCGTTGCTCGACGACCTGGTGCGGGGGACCATGCGCACCAGGCCCGGCTTGTGGGTCCGAGGGCCGCGGGGCTTCGAAGGGGAGCCGCCACCGCCCGATCCCGAGCCGGACATCGCCGCGCTTCCGCCGTGGGATTACGAAGCGCTGGGCGACGTGCGGGCGATGCTCGATCACGGCATCAACACGCTCGGTCCCGTTCAGGATCGCTACCTGCCCCTGCGCGCGAGCCGCGGCTGCCCGTACGGCTGCGCCTACTGCTCGGCCCCTTCGTGGAACGGCCTGCACCGGAACGGCTGGCGCCGCAACGTGCTGCCCGTGGAGCAGCTGTGCGACGAGGCGGCGCGCCTGCGCGACCGCTGGCATCCCGATGGCTTCGAGATGTGGGACGAGCACTTCCCCATCGACGAGCGATGGCTGCGGGAACTGGCGACGCGATGGCCGGAGCGCGTCGGCCTACCGTTTCGCATCGAGTGGCACCCGGCCGCGGCGAGCCGCGAACGGCTGCGCCTGGTGCGCGAGGCGGGCTGCGAGCTCGTCCACGTCGGCGTCGAAGTCGGCGATCCCGAGCTGCGACGCCGCACGTTGCTCCGACGGCAATCGGACGAGCTGCTCGAGCGGGTGTTCGCGGACGCGCGTGCGCTCGGGCTTGCGACGAGCGCCTCGGTCATGGTGGGCGTCCCGGGCGAGCGTGCCGACCAGGTCGAGCGCACCGTCGCGCTGCTCGAGCGGCTGCGACCCGACTCGTTCATGTGGTCCAACTACACGCCGCTGCCGGGAACCGCGCTCGCGCGGGCGCGTGCCGATGGCGCGGTGGGCCCCGACGCGCCCCCGGAGCACGAGCTCAAGCCCGAGGAACGCAGCAGGCTGCACGGACGGCTCGCGGAGCTCTCCACGCGTCTGGCCGGGGCGAGCCCGCGACCCCGACGCATCGACGCGCCAAAGACGGCAGCATCCGCAAGCGGCCTGGACGGAACGCCGAGCGAAACGCTACGGCGTGCGCTCGAGCCGGCGGGCCGCCGCATCGAAACGGCGCGCTGGGAAGGTCGGACGCTGTTGCTCGAGATCGCGCTCTCCGATGGATCGATGCGCCGCGTGCGGCTCGGCCCCGCGGACGGATCCCCGGCCTATCGCGTCTGCGGACCGCTGCGGCTCGCGTACGACGGCGAACGGCTCGACGACGAGCTGCGCGCGATCCTCGACGCGTGGAGCCGCGCGATCGAGGGCTGGACCCTGGAGCGTTTGCGCGTGCTGCAGCCCGGGGACGACCGATGGGTGCCGCCGAGCTGAGGGATCGGGGATATGCGTGGCTTCGGGGCGTGCTCACGCCGGAGCAAGTCCGTGACGCCCGCGCGCTCGTCGAAGACGTCGTCCGCCGGCTCGACCCCCCATCGCTCCACGCTCCGGAAGCGACGCCCATCGCCGAAGGCGCCTTCGTGACTGCGAGCGGCCTCGCCCTGCCGGGGCTCTTGCGGATGCAGCCCGCTCTCGAGCCGATGCTCCTTCCGGCGCGCGTGCTCGACCCGGTGCTCGACGCGCTCGGCGAAGGCGCGCGGCTCGAGGTCGCCGGAGCCCTTGTCTCGGATCGGACGCGGCCCTTCTTCCGCTGGCACTGCCACATCGACGGCATCGACGAATCGGAACGGATGCGCGCGGGCCACTGGCCCACCGTCGCCTCGCTTCGTCGCTTGCTCGTGCTCGGCTACCTCGACGATCTCGACGAGCACACCGGCACGTTGCGTCTGTTGCCGCGCCGGGTCGGCGAGCAAACCGCGCCACGCGGGCCGCTCGATGCGGAGCACTGGCCGGGCGCGATCGAGGTCCGCGCGCGCGCCGCGGACGCCGTCGTTCTCGACGAGTGTACCTGGCACGCGGCGGGTGCGATGCGGCGCGAGGGCCTGCGGATCGTGCTCGTCACGTTCTTCCGAGTCGCGAATACGCCGCCCGCTCCATTCGCCGATCCGTGGCTCGAAGCGATCGACCTGCCGTCACGTCGAGGGGCTCATTGACGCCTAGCCGCGCCCCCGGCCGGTTCTGGTCGCGAGGTCCGTGATCGCGTTCGGGGGCCGACTCCTGCTCGGGGTCGGGGACCGAGACCGAGACCGAGTCCGAGTCCGAGCCCGAGTCCGATTCAGAGGCCGAGACCGAGCTCGGTTCGAGACCGAGCACCGAGTCCGAGTTCCGAGTCCGAGACCGAGACCGAGTCCGAGA
>JANWZI010000008.1 GCA_025054695.1 Myxococcota bacterium
CATCATGCGATGCGATCTGCTCGCCGAGGGCATCGTGGCGGCGAGCCGAAGTGTGGGGCTGCAGGTGCCGCTCGTCGTGCGGCTGGAGGGAACGAACGTCGAGCAGGGCCGGCGAATCCTCGCCGAGAGCGGGCTGCGGTTGCACACCGCGACCACGATGGCCGAGGGGGCCCACACCATCGTGCGCATGGTTCGAGAGGGAGGCTGAGCCGTGGCGATTCTCGTCGGTCCGGACTCGCGCGTTCTGTTCCAGGGCATCACGGGCTCGGCGGGCTCGTTCCACGCCCGACAATGCATGGCGTACGGCACGCGCGTGGTCGCGGGCGTCGTTCCGGGGCGAGGGGGCCAGCGGTTCGACGACCAGGTGCCCATCTTCGACACCGTGCGTCAGGCCGTCGCGGAGACCGGAGCGAACGTCTCGTGCGTATTCGTTCCCCCGGCGTTCGCGGCCGACGCCATCCTCGAGGCCATTGACGCCGGCATCGAGCTGGTGGTGGCCATCACCGAGGGCATCCCCGTGCTCGACATGCTGCGCGTGCGACGGGTGCTCGACGGGCAGAGCCGGACCCGTCTGCTGGGGCCGAACTGTCCCGGCGTCATCACGCCGGGGGCGCGCTGCAAGGTCGGCATCATGCCCGGCCACATCCACCGCCCCGGCCCCATCGGCGTCGTCTCGCGCTCCGGCACGCTGACCTACGAGGCCGTCTTTCAGCTCAGCGAGCTCGGCCTGGGGCAGAGCACGTGCGTCGGCATCGGCGGCGACCCCGTCCAGGGCCTGGACTTCGTGGACGTGCTCCGACTGTTCGCCGAGGATCCGGAGACGAAGGGCGTGGTGTTGATCGGGGAAATCGGCGGCGCGGCCGAGGAGCGAGCGGCCGAGTACATTCGCAACCACTTCCGCAAGCCCGTCGCGGCGTTCATCGCGGGCCGCACGGCTCCGCCCGGCAAGCGCATGGGGCACGCCGGAGCCATCATCGCGGGCGGCAAGGGCACGGCGGAGGCCAAGATCGCCGCGCTCGAGGCGGCCGGTGTGCGGATCGCGCCGACGCCCAGCGAAATGGGCAAGACGATGGCCGCCATGCTATAGGCGCGCGCGCTTCCGACCGGAGTCGACACGTCCATGGCGTTCGAACGCACGCTGTTCATCATCAAGCCCGATGCCGTCGAGCAGCGGCACGTGGGGGAAATCCTCGCCGCGATCGAGACGTCGGGGCTCGTGCTGCGCGCGCTGCGCATGATGCACCTGACGCGCGGACAGGCCGAGGCCTTCTACGCGGTTCACCGCGCTCGACCGTTCTTCGACGAGCTGGTGCGGTTCATGACCCGGGGCCCCGTCGTCGTCGGCGTGCTCGAGGGCGACGACGCCATCGCGCGCTGGCGCACGTTGATGGGAGCGACCGATCCGGCCAAGGCGGCCGAGGGGACGGTTCGCCGCCGTTTCGGCCGCGACGTCGGCGAGAATGCCGTACACGGAAGCGATTCCCCGGAGACGGCCCGCACGGAAGTGGCATTCTTCTTTCCAGGCTACGAGCTCGGCTGAAGAAGCGGGCGGTCGAGCGCCGGGGCCATCGTGCACGAGCAGAACCAGGCGCCGCAGCCGGACGAGACGAGCCGGTGGGTCGAGCGCGTCGAGCGGGCTTGGGAAGACCGCTCGCGACTCGCGGAGCCGGAGTACGCCTCGGCCGTCGAGTCGACGGTCGCGGCGCTCGACGAGGGGCGAGTGCGCGTCGCGACCTACGACGCGACGCGTGATGCGTGGATCACGCACGGGTGGATCAAGCAGGCGATTCTGCTCTATTTCGCGCTCCGAGGGCTCGAGCGCATCGAGGTGGGGCCGTTCGAGTTCCACGACAAGATCCCGCTGAAGCGGGGCCTCGATGCCGCGCGCGTTCGCGTGGTCCCGCCAGGCGTCGCGCGCTACGGCAGTCACCTCGAGCCGGGCGTCGTCCTGATGCCCGGCTACGTCAACATCGGTGCGTGGGTCGGCGCCGGAACCATGGTCGATACGTGGGCGACCGTCGGCAGTTGTGCGCAGATCGGCAGCGGCGTGCATCTGTCCGGCGGCGTCGGCATCGGTGGGGTGCTGGAGCCACCGATGGCGCAGCCGGTCATCGTCGAGGACGGCGCGTTCGTCGGTTCGCGCGCCGTGATCGTCGAGGGGGTGCGCGTCGGCCGCGAGGCGGTGATCGGAGCGGGCGTCGTGCTGACGGCGTCGACGAAGATCATCGACGTGACGGGCCCCGAGCCCGTCGAGCGCACGGGGTACGTTCCACCGCGGGCCGTGGTGATTTCCGGAACGCGTCCGCGCCGCTTTGCCGCCGGCGAGTACGGCGTGCCCTGCGCGCTCGTCGTCGGCTGGCGGGACGAGCGGACCGACCGGAAGGTTTCGCTCGAGAAGGCGTTGCGCGACTTCGGGGTGCCGGCGTGACCGACGTAGAACCGGAGGGCGCCCTCGTCCGCACGTTGCTCGACCTCGTCTCGATTCCGAGCCCCACCGGCGAGGAAAGGGCGCTGTGCGACCACGTCGAGGCGCGGCTCACGCGGACGTTGCCGGACGCGGAGCGATGGCGGATCGGCGACAGCCTCGTGGTTCGGCTGCCGGCGAGCGCCGCCGGGGCCCCGGCGATCGGTCTCGTCGGACACCTCGACGTGGTGCGCACGGAGCACGACGGCCCGCCGCGCCTGGAGGGGCAGCGCCTCTTCGGCCCCGGCGCGGCCGACATGAAAAGCGGACTCGCCGTGATGATCGAGCTCGCCGAGCGGCTCCCCCACGAGCCTCGAGGCTGCGAGATCTGGCTCGTCTTCTACGCGCGCGAGGAAGGGCCTTATGCGGAGAATGCGCTGGGGCCGTTGCTCGAGACCCTCGAGCCGCTGCGAAAGCTCTCGTTCGCCATCTGCCTCGAGCCGAGCGACAACAAGCTGCAGCTCGGTTGCATGGGTAGCCTGCACGCCACCGTGCGGTTCCGCGGGCGAACGGCGCACAGCGCGCGGCCATGGCAGGGCGAGAATGCGATCGTCAAGGCGGCCCCGCTCCTCGAGGCCATGGGTCGGCTTGCGCCGCGCGACGTCCACCTCGACGGCTTGTGCTTTCGCGAGGTGCTCGCGCCCACGCTCGCCCGCGGGGGACGCGGGCGCAACATCGTGCCGGATCTCTTCGAGATCAATGTGAACGTACGCTTCGCACCGGGCAGGAAGGCCGAAGAAGTCTTCGACGAGCTGCGCGACTGGATCGGCCCGCAGGCCGAATGCGAGCTCGTCGACGCTTCCCCCGCGGCACGGCCCCATGCGGACCATCCGTTCGTCCGGAGGCTGGTCGGCTGTGGCATCTCGACGGTCGAGCCCAAACAGGCGTGGACCGACGTGGCGCGATTCGATGCGATCGGGGTCCCTGCCGTCAACTTCGGTCCCGGAACGCAGGCGCAGGCACACCAGCGCAACGAGTGGACGGAGGTGCGGGCGCTCGTCGTCGCCCACGACGTGCTGGCGAGGTTCGTCCGATCGTTCGAGTCGAGCAGCTGCTGACCGACAGCGGCGATCGGGTTGGTCCACGCTGCCCACCGGGGTTGCGAGTTGGAGCCCGAGCCGGTGTCCGAGACCGAGACGGACTGAAGCCGCGCTCGAGCAAGCTGGCTTCCGCCGTCAGACGGTTGCGCACGCGCCGGACGGCACGCTCGGCGCCGCCCTCAGCGCATCGCGGCGACGCGCTGGCTGAGCCGCGAGATGTAACGCGAGCCCGTGTTGCGATGAAATACGCCTTTGCTCACGGCCATGTCGATGCGGCGTGCGGCTTCGCGAAGCAGCTTCTGCGCCTCGGCACGGTCGCCCCGCGCGATCGCGGCGCGCACGCGCTTGATCCACGTGCGAACAGCCGTGCGCACGCTGCGTCGGCGTGCGGTGCGGGCGATCGTCTGTCGGTGACGCTTTTCTGCGGAGGCGTGGTTGGCCACGGTGGGGTATCTCCGGGGGCGACGCTCGTAACACGGGCGCGTTCCCAGTCAAGTGGGCCCCGAATCGAAGTGTGCGTCCGAGACTGAGCCCGAGGCCGAGCCGGAGTCCGAGACCGAGTCCGAGCCCGAGTCCGAGACCGAGCCCGAGCCCGAGCCGTTGCGACAGCGTCGCTTGTGTCCGCCATGGGCCGTGGCAGCATCGTCGGTGTGCGCCCGACGCTCTTCGTGAGCCTCCTTTCGTGGTTGCCTGTCGCCTGCGCACAGGGAGGAAGCGGGCGGCGCGACGCGGGACCGGCGCACGAGAGCGGGCTGACGGACGTCGACGACGTTCCCGACGCGTCGGAGGAACCACGGGTTGGATTGGACGCGGAGGTCGAAGGGAGCCCGGATGCTCCCTCGCACGACGTACCGGTCGAGTCGACCGGCGCGGAGGATGCGCGCGACGACGACGGCGCGCCACTGGGGCTCGACGGCGGCGGGGACGGATCGCGCGATGCAGGGATCGATGGCGGCTCCGACGGCGGGCCCGACGCCGGTGTGGACGGTGGCGGGATTGACGCACCCGCCGTGCCCGCAATCACCTCGGTCGAACCGCGCGTGCTCGCGCACGGAGCGCGAATCGTGCTGCGGGGCAGCGGGCTGTCGGGGCCGACGGGCGTCACGGTCGGTGGGGTCGCCCAGTCCTTTTCGACGATTTCCGATGGCGAGATCGTGCTCGCCGGCATCGACGACGCAACGCCGCTCGGTCCGCAGACGATCGTCGTGGGGACCTCGCGCGGGCCGGCGAGCGCGGAGGCGACGGTCGTCCGGCTGCTCGTGAACGAGGTGGACGCGAACACGCCGGGAGAAGACCGCGAAGAATACGTCGAGCTGGCCACGGGCGTGCCGGGGGTGCGCATGGAGGGGTACGTCCTCGTGTTGTTCAACGGCGCGAGCGACACGATCTATGCATCGTACGACGTTTCGGGCATGGCCAACGACACGGGATTGCTTCTCGTTGCGCGGTCGGGCTTCGTACCGGCGCCGCAGATCGCGTTCTCGGGCTCGACCGATCAGGTGCAGAACGGCCCCGATGCGGTCGCTGTGTACCGGGGCTCGACGGCGACGCACCCGGTACGCGGCACGTTGACGGCGGTCGACCTGATCGACGCGGTCGTCTATGGCGACAGCGCCGATCCGGCGCTCGTCGGGGCGCTCCTGTTGCCCGGTGCAGCCGCCGTTCACGTCGTCGAGGGAACCGCCACGACCGCGCCGATGCGGTCGATGTCCCGCTGCGGTAGCGCGCGGCGCGACGGGCGCGTCTGGATGTCCGGCGCGCGCACGCCCGGCGCGCCCAACGTCTGTCCCTGACGCCGTCGCTCGCGCGGTCGGCCGCGGCGGCGGACCAGTTGCAGTTGCGCCACGTGGTGCCAGTACTCGGGGCCGAGGAGGTCACCCATGAGGGTGCTGGCCACGTGTCTCGGATTTCCCCGCATCGGTGTCGGCCGCGAGCTGAAGTGGGCCCTCGAGTCGTTCTGGGCGGGAACGAGCGGCCCTAACGAGCTGCACGCGGCGGCGGCGGGGCTTCGGGAACGCCACTGGAAGCTGCTGGGCGAGAAGGGCATCGATCACGTTCCGTCGAACGATTTCTCGCTCTACGACCACGTGCTCGACATGGCGGTCACGCTCGGTGTCGTTCCCACGCGCTATCGCGCGATTGCCGATCCGCTCGCGCGCCTGTTCGCCATGGCGCGCGGATTTCAGGACGAGCGCAGTGGCATGGACGTCCCCGCGCTCGAGATGACCAAGTGGTTCGACACCAACTATCACTACATCGTCCCGGAGCTGGAACCGGGACAGCGCTTCGAGCTCGACGCATCCAAGGTTCTCGGAGAAATCGCGCAGGCGCGCGCCCTCGGCGTCGAGACACGCCCCGTGCTGCTCGGGCCGGTCTCGTTCCTGCTGCTCGCCAAGCGCGCGCCCTCGAGCCCTTCGGCGGGCTCGACGCTCGACGCGCTCGAGGCGCTACTCGAGACGTACGAGCGGCTTCTGGCGCAGCTGGCCGAGTCGCGCGTCGCGTGGGTCCAGCTCGACGAGCCCTGTCTGGTCACCGACCTCGGGCCGCAGGCCGTGGCGGCCTATCGCACGGCGCTGCCGCGTCTGGCCGCTTCGGGAAGCCGGCCTCGCATGCTGCTCGCGACGTACTTCGGTGCGCTCGGGGACAACGCGTCGCTCGCGCTCGACTCGGGCTTCGACGCGCTGCACGTCGATCTCGTCCGCGCGCCCCTGCAGCTGGACGCGCTCCTCGCGGCGGTGCCGTCCTCGATGATTCTCTCGCTCGGGCTCGTCGACGGGCGAAACGTCTGGCGCACGGATCTGGACGCGGCGGCGGACCAGCTGGACCGTGCGGTCGCAGCGCTGGGGCCCGCGCGCGTCTGGGTCGGGCCGTCGTGCTCGCTGTTGCACGTGCCCGTCGATCTGGACGCCGAGAAGTCCCTCGACGCGGAGTTGCGGAGCTGGATGGCGTTCGCCGTGCAGAAGCTCGAGGAGATCCGCGCGCTGGCCGATGCCGCGGGGGAGCGTGGGGCGCGGCGCGGTCCGGCCTGGGACGCGAGTCGGCACGCCGTCGCGTCGCGCCGCGCCTCGAGTCGGACGTGCGATCCGGCGGTGCGCCGCCGAGTCGGCGCGGTCGACGAGACGATGCTGCGACGGTCGAGCCCGTACGCGCAGCGGTCGCGGCTGCAGCGAGCGCGTTTGCAGCTACCCGCCCTTCCGACGACCACGATCGGCTCGTTTCCGCAAACCGCCGAGGTGCGACGCACGCGTGCGAGCTGGAAGGCCGGACGACTGGACGACGCCGCCTACGAGTCGTTCCTGCGGGACGAGGTGGGGCGCTGCGTGCGGCTGCAGGAGCGGCTCGGGCTCGACGTGCTCGTGCACGGGGAGTTCGAGCGCACGGACATGGTCGAACATTTCGCCGAGCGGCTCTGCGGGTACGCCTTCACCGAGCACGGCTGGGTGCAGAGCTACGGGTCGCGCTGCGTGCGACCCCCGGTGCTCTACGGCGACGTCGCGCGCCCGCAGCCGATGACCGTATCGTGGGCGCGCTACGCGCAGTCGCTCACGCGCCGCCCCGTCAAGGGCATGCTCACGGGCCCCGTCACGATGCTGCAGTGGTCGTTCGTGCGCAACGATCTGCCGCGCGACGAGGTCTGCATGCAGGTGGCGCTCGCGCTTCGGGACGAGGTGGCCGATCTCGAGGCGGCCGGCATCGGCATCGTTCAGGTCGACGAGCCGGCCATCCGGGAAGGCCTGCCGCTGCGTGCGGCCGAGCGCGACGCCTATCTGCAGTGGGCCGTGCGCGCGTTCCGCCTCGCCACGAGCGGAGTGCGCGACGAGACGCAGATCCACACGCACATGTGTTACTCGCAGTTCGGCGACATGCTCGACGCCATCGCGGCGATGGATGCCGACGTGCTCTCCATCGAGAGCTCGCGCTCGGAAATGGAGCTGCTCGACGACTTTGCGCGCTTCCGATACCCCAACGAGATCGGCCCGGGGGTCTACGACGTCCATTCGCCCCGCGTCCCTTCGGTCCGCGAGCTGGTCGAACGCATCGAGCGGGCACTGCGCGTGCTTCCGCCCGAGCGGGTGTGGGTGAACCCCGACTGCGGGCTGAAAACCCGGGGATGGCCGGAGGTCGAGGCCGCCCTCGAGCGAATGGTGCAGGCGGCGAGACAGGTGCGGGCACGGCTCGCGGAGCAGACCGGCGCGACGGCGCATTGAGGGCCTCGAGAGCGGCCTGGGCTCGCCCCGGCGGCCGACGGGCCGTTCCGTACGCTCAGGGCGTCAAGCCGTAGCGCGCCACGATCCACTCTCGCACGGTGCGCAACGCCACGCGCAGATCGGGTGTGGCCTCCGTGTAGAACGCGACCGAGGTGCGCGGTTCCTGACCCAGGTCCGCGCACATCCGCTCGAGCTGTCGGCGCGCATCCTCGGCGATGGGCCCGCTGTCACGCGCCACGGCGTACAGCGCGATGCGCCCCGCTTGCAGCGCATCCCGCGTTCGCGCCCAGGTCGCGGCGCCCAGAAACGGTGGATAGGGCGCGTGCACGCCCCGACCGTCGGCGGTGGGGCCCTCGTGGCTCGCGGCGTCCGTCAGGATGACCACGGCGCGCTCGGCGTCGGGCCGCCAGCAGCCGCCGCGATCGAGCCCCTCGCGGCAGTCGAACGGCTTGGCCGTCGGGTGCGGGTCCAGGCCCGCCAGGGTCGCCAGGGCCTCGACGCCGGAGTCGGGAAGATCGCCCCCGTGAGTGGCCGGGAGGACTTCGAGCGCCGATTCGATCTGCTCGCGGACGTTCGTCGGAGCGACGACGCCCTGGAACGGAACATCGGTCGTGCCGGGCGATATCCATCCCCCCGCCGGTGAAAAATCGCTGTAGACGGCGAGGCCGACGCGCACGTCGCCCGACTCGAGCAACGGTCGGACGAGCTCGTCACGGATTCGACCGCGGTTGCGCGCGACGATGGGGCTGTGTGTGGCGGTCACGTCGATGAGCACCATCACGTCGAGGGGGCAGCTCGCTCGCGGCCATCGGCACGATTCGGAACAACGCTGTTCGAGACGGCCCACCCGGCCGCAACTCGTCTCGCGCGAGTCCCCGGGGTGGCATTCGCCTTCTCCCGCGCACGGCTCGTAGGACCATCGGCCGGGAGCGACGCACGTGCGCACCTGTAGCCCGCAACGCCCGCACGGAATCGTTTCGCGCAGCCCGACGGCCGTGCACTCCGGCGGCGGGCCGGTGTCGCGCGCACCCGCCTCCGGCCTCGATCCGTCGCGCGATGGCGCATCGGCATCGGGCCGCGGCGTGCCGGTGTCGGACCCCCCCGCGTCCATGCGTCCGTGGGCTGCGGAGGCGTCCGCGCGGAAGGCTTCCTCGTCGACCGCCGTCAAGGCGCTGCACGAGACCTGGAGCGACGCCAGGAGCACGGCCCTCGCGACGCGCAGCGCGGCCCACATCGACTCGCCAAGGTAGCATGTCGATGCGATGGAGAGCACCGGTCGGACGTCACGCTG
This sequence comes from Myxococcota bacterium, assembly GCA_025054695.1. GTDB lineage: Bacteria > Myxococcota_A > Polyangia > Polyangiales > JANWZI01 > JANWZI01. The sequence goes on from JANWZI010000008.1 coordinate 9,004, forward strand.
CGGGCCTTGCGTCGGTTGCCGCTGACAACGTGCCCGGAACGTGCCCTCGACGTCGGCTCCGATTCGGACCGACGCGACCCGTCGCGAGCATCGCGCGATGCGTCCGGCGTCGTCGTCGTGACACCGGGACGCCACGAGTGCGTTCGCGGCGCGCCGCGCACACCGATGCGCTCTGGTGAGCGGGGCCGAGCCGTGGCATGGACGCGTTGTGACCAATTCCCCCGAGGCGCCTCTCGGCGATCCGCCGCTGCCGAGACCGTTCGGCCGCTACGTCCTGGTCGACCGCATCGGCCGCGGCGGCATGGCGGACATCTTCCTCGCGCTGGATCGCACGCAGGTGGGGGCCCTGCGGCGGGTCGTGGTCAAGCGCATCCTGCCGGAGCTTTCCGGCCAACCCCAGTTCGCCGCCATGCTGGTTGCGGAGGCCAAGCTCGCGGCCTTGTTACGCCACGCGAACATCGTGCAGGTCTACGATCTGGGCCGCGTCGACGAGCATCTGTTCATCGCGATGGAATACGTCGAGGGGTTCGACTTGCATCAGCTTCTGCGGCGCCTGTCGGCCGGTCGCATCCCGTTGCCCGTCGAGCACGCCGTGCTCGTCGCGCGCGAGGTGCTGCGCGCGCTGGACTACGCGCACCGGGCACGAGACGTCGAGGGGCGACCGCTGGGCCTCGTGCACCGCGACGTCTCGCCCTCCAACGTACTGGTCTCGTTTGAGGGCGAGGTCAAGCTGTGCGACTTCGGCATCGCACGTGCGCTCGGAGCCACGACATCCGACGAGAGCGCGATCGCCCGGTCCCGGGTGGCCGGCAAGGCCGCGTACATGTCCCCGGAACAGGCGCGCGGCGAGCCGGTCGATGGGCGATCGGACCTGTTCGCGGCCGCGATCCTTCTCTGGGAGCTGCTGGCGGGTCGCCGCATGTACCGAGGGACGGACGAGCAGCTTCTGTCTCTCGCACGCGCTGCCGAAGTCCCGCCCCTGCCGGCGAGAGGGCTCCCGGACGAGCAGCGGCTGCACGGGGTGCTCGCACGGGCGCTGGCGCGCGATCCCGAAGCCCGCTTCGCTTCGGCGCGGCAGATGCTCGATGCGCTGGAGGAGTGGGCGCTCGGGGCACGGCTGCTCGTCTCGCCGCTACGCCTCGGTGCGTTCCTCACGGAGCACTTCGCCGACGAGCTGGTGCAAGTCCGCCGTGCACGGGAGCGAGCTGCGGCGGCCGCCTGGGAGTCCGCAGGGTCACGCGCGGACGCCCCCCCGCTCCCGGCGGAACCCGAGACAAGCGAGATCCGTTCCGTGCCGGAGGTGCGCGCGTCCGGTCCACGCGACGCGGCCGCCGCTCGCGATCCGACGTCCGTTCTCGCCGACCGGCCCGCGAGCCCTTCGGATGCCGAACGCACGTCGCAGCGGCCTTCGGACCAGCCGGCGGGCGAGATCGGCGTCGGCCTCCGGGTCGCCTTCTGGGCGTTCGTCGTCGGCGGCGTGTTGCTGGTCGTGGCCGCCGTGCTGGCGCTGTTGCGCTGAGCGCCCGCGCCACGGCTCGCGCGCGTGTCGGCGGCAGGCCCGCTCGTCGGGACACCGGCAGAGCGACGAGCGCGATGCGACGGTACACGTCCGCGGCGCGGACCGAGACGCCCGCCAGGGCATGCACATGGGCTCGAACCGCGTCCGGTTCGCCGCGGCGAATGGGGCCGGTCAACGCCGCGGGCATGCCGGGTCGGATCACGTTGTTCGCGACCGAACGAAGCAGCGAGGCGGCCACGCGGGAGGCTTCGTCGGGTTTCAATCCAGCACCACGCAGCGCCGCGAGGGTCTCGTGCGCGATGGCGGCGGCGCCGCTCGCGAGCAGCGTACATGCCGCGTGGTAGACGGGCCGGCGCACGCGCCGGACCACCGCCCGGGCTCCGAGCGCGCGGGCGATCGCCCGGGCAGCTCGCCGCGCCCGTGCGTCGCCGTCGATCACGACGACCGCTTCGCGCCATGCCGTGGTGCGGGCGACGGCGATTGCGATCGCAGGGTGCAGCACGCCCGTCGCGGCGCCCGCCCGCGCGCAGGGCTCGAGAACCGACGCGTCGAGCCGGCCTGCGCAATGCAGCACCACTGCTCCGGCATGCACCCAGGCGGCGATGCGGGAGGCGGTGCTGGCCACTGCGGCGTCGGGGACGGTCAGCACGATGACGTCCGCCGCGCGGAGCCGGGTCGCGGCCGGACGACGCCCCGACGTCGTCGCGACGGACATCGATGCCTTGCGCGCCGCGTGGGCGAGGGCGCGGCCCACCTTGCCGCGTCCGACGACGAGCAGACGGATCACGGACTGCGGTACAGCGCGTGCGCCTCGATGTAAGCGCGCACCGCGCGCGGCAGCAGCCCGGTCGTGTCGAGGCCGCGCTCGAGCCGCTCGCGCACCGCCGTCGAGGAGACGGCCGGGGGGGCGATCGGAACGTCCGCCCGCTCGTCGTCGTGCCCGGCGCGGGCGACCCACAGCGGGGGGGCCAGACGCGCGATCGCGTCGAAGCCGTGCCAGCGATGGACTTCCGTTCGAAGGTCCGTTCCGAGCACGAGCCGCAGCGCGACGTCCGGCATCTGTTGCTGAAGGGCCTGCAGCGTACGCAGCGTGAAGGACGGGCCACCGAGTCGTTGTTCGATGCGGTCGACGGTCGCGCGCCGCAGCTCGCCGAACGCGAGCTCGCACATCTCGGCGCGCTGGGCGAAGCCGGCGCGGGCCTGCTTGCCGAGCGCGTGGGCGTGAACCGGGACGACCAGGAGCCGGTCGACCGGTGCGCACGCGAGCACGAGCGTCGCGAGCACGACGTGACCCGTGTGCGGGGGATCAAAGCTGCCGCCGAGCACCCCGACCACCGTCGTGCTCACGGCTGCACCGACATGCGCGCCTGCGGACCGGTCGCGCATTGCTCGCGCCACAGCGTCTGGCCGCCCACCTCGAGCAGCTCGAGGCCGAGTTGTCCGCTCGCGTCGGCTTCGACCAGGCCGATGCGGCCCAGGCGCAGCGGCCCTGGCGTGAAGAACCAGCGGGGACCGAATCGTCGGAGCACGGGCTCGTCGGAACGGCCATAGACGAGCAGGGTCGAGTTGGCGACGTCGTCTTCGTCGAGCCACGCCTTGTCGTGCACGAGGGTCACAATGCGGCCGGCGATGATCTCGATCGCGCGTCCCCGTCCGGGCGGCAGCTCGCGCACGCGGTACAGCGGGGCGAGTGCACGACGCCGCTCGAGCAGCGCCTCGAGCTGCGCAGCGCTCCCCGTCGCGGCCAGCCGCGCGGCCTCGTCGACCCAGCGGTCCTCGGTCGCGAGCCCCGGCGCGAGCTCCTCAGCCCATCGACGCGCCGCGCGTCGCGCCGCCTCGTCGTCACCGAGGTAGACGACGTGCGCGGCGCGCGCGATCAGGGTGCGAATGGCCGCGTGCACCGAGGCGTCGTCGTCGTGCGCGGGTCCGAGGAGACCCAGGCGCGCCTCGCCGTCGAACGCTCCGCTCACAGTCGCTCCGCGCCCGCGCGGGCGCGCAGATCGAGGTGCGTCTCTGAAATCGCGAACGTCAGCAGCGCCCACGCCTCGGGCACGCGCCGGATGGCCTCAAGTCGTGCCCGTGGGCCCGTCGGCGCGACGTCCTCGCCGGCGAGGCGCAGCAGCCCCCCGACGGCCGCCGGCAGGGCGCCTGTGGCCAGGAGCGCGCTCCGGTCGGCGAGCTCGAGCGCCGCCGCGCCCAGTCGCTTCGGGTCGAATCCGGGCAGCCCGGTCATCTCGAGTACGAGCGGTGCCAGTTCGTCACGCGTCCGACGCGAGAGCGCCTTGCCGAGGCGTCGTGCGGCGTCGTCGAGCGCTGCGGGATCGTGCCCCGCCGTCGCGATCGTCGGATCGAACAGGCGCACGAGCGCGACCAGCACGGTCGAGAGGGCTTCGGGCGGGGTGCGTACCGCCGCGGTCAAGTGGGCCTGGGCGAGCTTGAGCGCGCGGGTTACGAGAAAGACGGACTCGTGCGGATCGAGCGCACCAAGCAGTTCGCGTCCCACCAGCAGGGTTGGCGGCTGGCTCGAGACGCCGAGCATCACGCGCGGGCGCTGCGCGGTGACGAGCACCTGGACCTCGGCGAGCCCGAGCCATCGGCTGGCCTCGGCGATGGCGTCGGCGAGCGGACCGCCGCGCGGAAGGCGCTCGGCGCGCAGCGCGCGCGCGTCGAACGGCAGCACGGCGTCGAGCGCCGAATCGGCCTGCTCGAACACGCGTCGCGTCACGCGACCGAGCAGCGCGGGCGCGATCCCGTCGTCGACGTCGGGGTCGGCCGCGACCGACGCGAGCCCCGGTACCCCGCCGCGAGCGTCGAGCCACTGCGACAGCGAGACGTCGGTGATGCCGAGGGTCGCCGCCGCGGACGCGCACACGCGCGCGGCGTCGCGCCGTCCGCGCCATCCGAGCACTTCGACCAGCCCGTGCCAGGCGGCCGCGTCCGTGGGATCGGTCTCGATCGCGTGACGGAAGTCGGCGACCGCTCGATTCAGGTGCATGAAGAGGGCTGGTTGGGCGTGCTGGCGCTCGTAGAACTCCGCGATGGCGCGCAGCACTGTCAGATCGGTCGGGGCCCGGCGCCGCGTCTGTTCGAGGACGGCCTCGGCACGTCGGGGATCGGTGGGCTCGTAGGTCGCGGCCAGCTCGAGCGAGTGCGTACGGCTCCGATCGGGATCGAGCTCGGTGTGCACGAGTGCCTCGAGCATCTGGACGGCCTGTGCGGTCGCTCCCGTCCTGCGGTACAGGCGCGCCAGCCGCTCCATCGCCTCGACGTCGTCCGGGCGAAGCTTGAGCACCCGCTGAAACGCGGCCTCGGCGCGACGGACGTCGGGGATGCGTCGATCGTAGATGTCGCCGAGGTGGAAGAAGCACCAGCGCAGCTCGTCGCGGTCCTTGGAGAGGCGCGCCACGCGGATGAGCGCCTCGGCCGCTCCGCGCCAGTCCTCGTCGAGCAGCGAGAGCTCCGCGAGCTTGCGCAGCTCGGCGGGGCGATCGGGCTCGAGCGTGAGCAGCGCGCGCAACGATTCGCGGGCGGCCTCCGTGCGTCCCAGCCGCTCGTGCAGCGTCGCGAGCTCCGCGTGCCACCGAGCGAGCGAGGCGGGATCGCCGCCGGCGGCGATCCGCGCGGCGAGCACATCCGCCAGGCGAGCGTCCTGCTGGGTCTCGGCGAGCAGCGCTCGAAGTCGGTCGAAGGCATCGAGGTGCGCCGGATCGAGCTGCACGACGGACGAAAGCGCGCCGATGGCGCGATCGCGGTCACCGACGCGATCCTGCCAGATACGCCCCGCCGCGTACCGAAGCGCCGCGACGTGCGTGGGCACACGCGCGCTGGCCGCCGCGGCTTCGTACGCCTCGGCGGCCTCTGCGGCCGCGCCCGCGGCATCGAGCGCGCGCGCGAGCTTCTCCGCCGCGACCGGGTGAGCCGGGACGTGCTCGCATGCGCGCCGCAGCCAGCGCAGTGCGCGCGACGGGTCGCTCGAACGGGCGCCGAGCTCCGCCAAACGCAGCGCGTACGTCGCTCGATCCGTCGCCTCTCGCGCCGTCTCGTGCAGGTACTCGACCGCCCGCGACTGCAGCTCGACGCCGAGTGGGGCGGCGGCCGCGCGGCGTGCCGTCCAGGCATCGAGCCCGCGCTCGGCCGCAATCGCGAGCGCTTCGTCCCCGGCCGAACCGGCCGCCGACTCGGGAGCCAGCCTCAGTCGCACGGCGAGGCGGGCATGGGCCGCGACGTCGGGGCCCGGCGCGACGTGGCGAGCGAGAGACTCCTCGATGCCGGCGAGGTCATCGTCGCGCCCCGCGTCCATCGCGAGTCGCTCGAGCGCGCGCAGGCTCGGCATGTGGCCCGGATCGACCTCGAGAACGGCCTGGAGCGACAGCACCGCTCCCGCGGTGTCCGCGCGCTCCCACACGTCGAGGTCGGCCAGCCGTTGGAGCAGCCCCCGTCGTGCCGCTCCATCGGGCACGGCGCGCAGCCGCGCGAGCCATCGTTCCGCGACCCTCGCGTGCTCGCCTGCGTCGAGCTCGAGCCGTTCGAGCCACGCGTCGACGAGAACGTCGTTCGGCCGCTCGCGCAGGATCTCGCGGCACAGCTCGGCGGCCTGCGCGCGACGGCCCGCAGCCACGAGCTCTCGAGCCGCCGCGAGCCGCAGGGCCGGCGCAAGGGTCGGTCCCGCTCGACGGCCAATTTCGAGCAGCATCTGCGCCTTGCGTTCGGGTGCCGGTTCGAGTCGGCGGGCGAGGTCCGCCAAGACGAGGTCGTCGCTTGCGTCGGCCCGTGCCCGTTCGAGCCAGACGAGGGCCGCCTGGGGGTCGTGCGCCATGCAGGCCAGCGCGGCCCGGAACGCTTCCCGAGCTTGTGAGACGACGTCCGGCGCATGGGTCGCGGCCGATTCGTGCAGCAGAGCGAGCGTAGCGGCGTCACCGGCGCGTCGAGCGGCCTCGCACATTGCCCATCGGGCCGGTTCGTGTGCCGGCACGGCGTCGAGCGCGCGACGCCATGCGTCGAGAGCCGTCTCTCCGGCCTGCTCGAGAAGACGTGCGGCGGAGCACAGCGCGAACGCGGCGCGTCCCGCGGGTGCCGTCGAGGCCTCTTCGAGCCAGAGCTCCGCCGCCGCGCGTGGGTCGTCGACCAGCAGAAGTCGGGACAGCGGTCGGCAGACCAAGGGGTGCCCACGCGCAGCATGGCGGGCTTCCTCGAGCGCGGCGCGCGCCTCGTCGATGCGACCCATGCCCGCGGCGGTCTCGGCCAGCGCGAGCAACGCACCGAGACGCTTGCTCGCGTCGGCGTGCTCGGCGGCGCGTCGAAGCGCGGCGGCGACCGCTTCGCGGTCGTCGAGTCGGCACGCGATGTCGAGGAGGATCGACTCGACGAGCAACGGGGCCTCGTCCTCGCTCGCCGCGCGGATTGCCAGGTCCCGCTCGCGCTCGTCCGAAACGCCCGCGACGGGCGCTCGCCCAAGGCTCGCTGTCACCGCCTCCGCAGCGGCGTCGCCGCTCGGGGCGGCCGAGAGGGCGCGGCCGGTACGGCGAGCGAGCAGCTCGCGTGCGACCGCGACGGTGGTCAGGTTCGGGTCCGCTGCGGCCGCGTCCCGCAGCAACTGCTCGGCCGCTTCGTCGTCTCCCGACTCGAGGAGAGTCTCGGCACGCTCGACCAGGGCCAGCGCGCGCTCCGTGCCGTGGGTCAGTCGCACGAGAGCGTCGAGGGCTAGGCCCATCCGCGCACGGTCACCGGCCGCCCGCGCGGCGTCGACGAGCGCGCGGAACCCCTCGACCGTACGAGGGTCACCGAGCGCGTCCATCGCCTCGCGCGGACGATTGGCGGCGAGCAACCAGAGCCGTGATGCCGCCCGGCGGAGCGCTTCGCCCATGGCGTGCTCGCCGTCTGGACGGGGCTCTCCTCGCAGCGATTGTGCGGCAGCCAGCAACTGAGTCGCGGCTCCGTGGGGCGACGGCACTGCCAGAGCGAGCCGAGCGGCGGTCCATCGTACGAGCGGATCCTCCGGTGCGCCGTCGGCCGTCGCGGCGGCGAGGGCTTCGGAGGCTTCGATTCGTCCGGCCCGTTCGTGCTCCACCCAGCCCAGAACCAGCAGCGCCGCGCGCCAGGCCGGGTCCGAGGTCAGGCTCGCTCCGGCCCGCAAGGCCTCGGCGGCTTCGGTTCGCCGTCCGAGCCACGAGGCGATCTCGTGGTGGAGCACGACCGCCGCGACGCCATCCGCCTCTCGGCGCGCGTTGCGGACCGCATCGAGCGCTCCGTCGGGATCGGCGAGCCGACTGCGTCGCAGCTCGGCGAGCAACAGCCAGGCCGCGGCGCGATCGGTCGCGTCGACGGGCAGGGTGGTTTCGGTCTGCGCGAGATGTGCGGCCTGTTCCCACCGTCCGAGCGCGAGTGCCCGCGCACGCAGCGCGCGCAGCGCCGCCAGTTCGGACGCGTCGAGCGTGCACGCGCGTTCCAGCAACTCGAGCGCCCGCTCGGACTCGCCCAGCGCTTCGGCGAGCTCGGCCGCCGCATGCAGCAGTCGCGCGCGCATCGCGGTGTCCAGGTTTTCTCGACGCGCGAGCGACTCGAGCAGCGCGAGCCGCGCGCGCCGCACGGGCTCTGCATCCCCGACCAGTGGGTAGTGCTCCGGCCGCTTCTTGCGGTACTGGACCGTTCGCGCCGCAGCCGCCGCGCCGCGATCGACCGGCGCGGGTCCGCCGTGGGGCGCGTCGGGGGCCGCACGTGCGGCCGAGGTGCCGGACGTCGCCCCTGCACGCATCGCTTCTCCCTGGACGTCGTGCGCGCTCTGACGCGGGGCTGCACCCCGAGCGGCCGGCCGGGCGAGCGCGCCGGAGCCCCGGGGCGCGACGGCTGCGACCGCCCCATCCGCCGCGCTCGCTCGGAGGTGTTCGGAAGGCATCGGACCGCCTTCGGAAGCGGCGCGAGTCACGGGCGACGGCGTCGTCTCGCGAACCTGGACCGGACCTCCACCCACGGTGGCAGCGGCCAGGACGCTCGCCGCAGCGGTCGTGGGCGACGGAATCGCCGCCGCGTCACCGTGGCCCTGTTCGCGTCGCTCCGGCTCGAGCCCCACTTCGGTGGGCTTCCCGGCTGGCAGCGGTTCCGCCTCGTGTCGTGCACCCATCGCACGCTGAGCCCTGGCGGATCGCAGTGCTGCCAGGGCGCCGATGGCGCGGTCCGACGGCCCTTTGTGCGTCGCGTCCGGCCTCGGTAGCGAGGCGTGTGCTCCGAGCGGTCCCGATGCCTGCCGCTCGCCTCTCGAAGGGGCTGTCGGCGGGTCCGTCGCCGCTTCGACGTCTGCGAGAAGCGCGTCCAGGTCAAGCCCGGCCGGTGGGGTCGGTGGGCCGGGCGACGCGGTTGGGCCGACGCGATGCGGCGCCGCAGGCCGTCCGGCGCTGCTCGACGCTTCTTTTCCTTCGACGGCTTCGACGTCGAGATGCAGGTCGACCTCGACGTCGCCGAGATCGACGGCGGTCGCCGTCGCGCTCCCCGAGGGCTCTTTGACGGGGCGACGCGCCAGAAGCGATGGGTCGGGTCGATACAGCGGACGGGACCCGCTGCGAGGTGCGGAGGGCCCCGCCGGTACCTCGGCAGGGCGCTGGGGCATCGGGGCGGCTCGCGGAGCCACCGCGCCTTCACGCTCGAGCTCGCGCTCCCAGTCGGCGAGCGCATCGTCCCAATCCAGCTCGTCGAGCGGGGAGCCCGGCGGTCGCCTGTCTCGCGTTTGGTCGGTCACGGGAATCCGAGCTCCCGGCGCGCCACGGCGGCCTGTTGTGACGTCCAGAATCGCACGAGCTCGACGCCCTCGACGTCACCGGGAGCGAGCCCCGCGGCATCGAGCGCCGCCCGGAGAGATCCGGCCGCCAGGAGCCCCGCGCGCGCGGCGCCGCGCCAGGCGCGCACGATCCAGCCTTCCAGCGCGCCAGCCCCCTCGCGCTGCGCGGCTTCGGCGAGCGCTCGACGCGTTCGCCGGCTCGAGGCCTTCTCGATGCGTCCCACCAGCGCCGACGTGGGCGGTCCTGCCGAAACGGGAACCCCCGCGGCTAGCAGCGCGGCGCGGACGAGCTCGACGACCTCCGCGAGCGGGCGCCCGGCGAGCCATCCAAGGCCCTCTCGGATTCCCCACGCCTCGCGTCCCGCGCTCCAGCGCAATGCGGTCGTCAGCGGTGCGCTCACGGCGCGCCCGACGACGACGATGGGGCCCTTGCGGCCCGACACAATCGACAGCCGCACGGCGTCGGCGCCGCCCACATAGAGCTCGTGGAGCGGTGGGGCGCCGAACGCGGCGAGAATCCCTGCGATCTCGTCACGCAGTGGATGCGCCTGCCGCGGGGGCACGAGCTCGTCGCGGCCGACGCCGAGCGCGTCGAGGCTCGTCGGCCAAACCTCGGCGGCGATCTCGGAGAGTGCATCGATCGCATTCCCCAGCACCGCGGAGCGAGGACCGGGGCCCAGCTCGGCGAGCGTGGCTTCGGACAACCGCCCGGACGGCGTGCGGGCCGCGGTCCGCTCGTGCTCGTCGTGGGCGTGCCGTTCGGATGGCTCCGCGCGTCCCGACACGACCAGCGCGCCGAGCACGCGGTACTCAAGGTCCGCGTCCAGGGTCCAGCTCGCCACGCGTCTCAAACGTCGCAGTGCCTCGGCGTCGAGCGGATCGGCGTCGAGCCCGACGCGCACGGCCGCTTCGAAGGCGGCGCACGTCGCCCGCCGGTCGGCCGGTTCGAGCAGCGCGACGAGCGCCTCGGCCGACTCCACATCCGTCGGCACTTCCGCCAGGGCCCGTCGGAGGGCGTCGACCGCCTCGTCCCGACGACCTAGACGCGCAGCGATTCGACCCGCACGTCTTTCGATCTCGGCGCGCGTGCGACCGTGGTGTGCTGGCGCCGCGCGTCGAAGGGCCTGCAGTGCGCGCTCGTCGAGGCCGGCTCGCTCGGCGAGATCCGCGATCCGATGGGTCAGCGCCGCGTCGCCGAGCCCCAGCGCTTCGATCGCTTCGAGCTCGCGCACGGCACCGGCCGGGTCCGCCAGCTCCTTCTCGAGAAACGCCGCGGCCGCTAGGTGCGCGAGTCGGCGTTGGGCCGGCGGGATGTCGGCTGCGGCCAGGCGACGGAACGCGGCGACCGCCTCGGCGGGGCGGCCCGCGGCCTTGTGGATTTCGGCTTCCAGCGCGAGGGCCCCGACGTGCGTCTCGTCGAGTGCGAGCACGTCGCGCAGTGAAGCGAGCGCGCCGTCGAGATCGCCCCGTGCGCGCCGCAGTCGCGCCTGTTCGTAGAACAGGCGAGCGAGCTCGTCGGGATCGTCCGTCGCATCGATGCGTCGGTCGACGAGCTCGAGCAGTTCGGAGGTCTCCCCCCGCGCTCCGAGCAAATCGTGTAGCCGGTGCCACGCGATGGGCCGTCGGACGTCGACGGCGAGCGCCTCCCGGAGCCTGCGGGCGGCGCCGTCCTCGTCGCCGAGCTCGTCCATAAGTACCTGCGCGGCCTCTTCGAGGAGCTGGGCGCGCGCTTCGCCGTCCACGTGAGCGGCAAGCACGTCGCACGCCTCGACGACGTCGTTCCAGCGCTGCGCGCCCCGGGCGGCGACCCGGAGCGATTCCCATGAGGCCAAATCGTCGGGCTGCGCATCGACCACGCGTCGAAGCCGTTCGGCAGCCTCCGCATGCCGTCCCGCAGCGAGCCGCGCGCGGCCCGACGCGGCGAGGATCGAGATGGGTCCGTTCGCGGCCCGGGCGTCGAGTGCCTCGAGGCGGTCGTCGGACCACTTGGACCCGTCCACGGCCGTCTCCTCCAGGGCCGTCGCGGCCTCCAGCCGCCGCGGGCCGACCGACTCGGCAAGCTCGGTCGCCACGAGGTACGCGTCCGCCGACGACTGCGGATTGCCGGCGGCGATCGCCGCACGGGTCGCGGCGAGCAGCAATCCGGCCTTCGTCTGCGGCTCCGCGGTCGCGCGCCCGAGGGTCAGAAGCCACGTCGCGCGCTCCTCGGTCGGCGGCGTCGCAATCGAGGATCGCGCCAGCAGAGCAAGCGGGTCGTCGGGGGCGCGCGCGAGGAGCGCCGACGCCGCTTCGGTCGCCGCGGCAGCGTCGGCGACGCCCACGGCCTCGAGCAGCAGCAGGCGTTGTGCGAAATCGGATGCGGGGGCTGCGGCGAGCAGTCGACGTGCGGCGGCGATGCGACTGCCGGTCGAGACGGCGTCGCGTCCGGGGAGCAGCAGGGCGATGGCCGCCGAGGCGCCCGACGCGTCCGAGTCGAGGGCAGCTCGCAGCGGATCCTCGGCCAGCTCCGGCTTTCGCGCGCCGAAGGCGTACAGCTCTCCGAGCTCCAGATGGAAGCGCCCGGGCGTGGCCGCGGCGAGCTCTCGCTCCGCGAGGGCCTCGAGCGCACGCAGGCGCAGCGGGCGGTCACCGGTGCGACGCGCGAGCCGATCGAGCGCGACGAGCGGCGCGAGCGACGTCGGATCGTGCTCGGCGGCCTGCTCATAGCTCGCGCTGGCCGTCGCCTCGTCGCCGGCCGCCTCGGCCTCGGCCCCCGCGAGCAGCAGAGCCACCTCGGCGGCACGCGAGCCCCGCCGCGCCTCGGAGGCCTCGCGCAACAGCCGCACCACCTCTTCGGCCTCCCCTCGCCTCCGGTGGATTTCTTCGAGCATCGCGAGCGCGTAGCCATGAGCCGGCTGACGTGCGAGCACGGCTCGCAGCCGTTCCGCGGCGGCGTCGAGGGCACCGGCGCGGACGTGGGCTCGGGCCGCCGCGCAAAGATGGGCCATCGCTCTCGACTCGTCGCTCTCGCGCGCAGCGAGCGCTTCGTGCGCCCGAGCCAGCCCGGCGTTGTCGCCGCGACTCGCCGCGAGCAGGCGAGCGACGTCGGGGGCCCAGCCGACCGAGCGTGGGTGCTTCAGCTCGGCCTCGAGACGCCGGTCGGCGGCATCGTGGTCCGCGAGGACCGATCGCAGCCGCTCGTGCCGGTCGCGCGCGACCGCCGCCGCCTCTTCGGGATCGATGGCGCATTGCAGCAGGCGCTCGGCGGCCTCGCGCGCGGCCTGGGGCGCCGCGTGGCGCAGCGACGCGGCGAGCAGCTCGCGGAGCACCGGTGCGGGATCTGCGGCGAGCTGCGCGGCCTGCAGGTACAGGCCGCGTGCGCGCGGAAAGTCGCCGAGGGCATCCGCTGCGAGCTGGGCGGCCCGCCACAGCTCTTGTGCGCGTGCGGCCGGGGGCCGACGCTCGTCGGTCGCGGCCAGCTCGAGGCGGGCGCATACGGCATCGATGTTTCCCGTTTCGAGCAGCAAGTCTTCGAGGAGGGCACCGGCCGCGACGGGCGCGACGTCGGCGTCGACGATCTGCTGCAATTGCGCGATCGCCGCGTCGACGTCTCCCGAGGCGTGGACGTGCTCGGTACGCCGGAACGCGAGCACCGACGCGAACGGTCCCGCGCGCTCCGCGTTTTCGAGGAGCCACGCGGCCTCGACGGCCACCCCTGCGGTGTCCGACGCGAGCTCGCACACGAGCAGTCGCTGCCAGTGCAGACCGGGATCGTCGGGCATCGCGCGCAGGGCGAGCTCGAGCGCGGCGTTCGCGCGCTCGACGTCGGCGCGTCGGGCGTGCAGGTCGGCGGCCTCGGCGAGCAGAGCGACCGCACGTTCGCGCTCCGGCGAGCTGGCACCCGCGGATTCGCCCGACCCCGGCGGCATGCGTTCGAGCTCGAGCAGCCACCGCCCTTGGCGTTCAAGCGCCTCGGCCAGATCCGCGTCGCGCCCGTGTCGCCGCGCGATGCGCTCGAGCTGCTCGAGCGCGTATCGAGCGTCCGAGGCGAGCTCGGCGGCCCGGCGACACGTGGCGAGTGCCTCGTCGACGTCGCCGAGCGCCTCGAGCTGGGCGGCCAGGTCGACGAGCAGGACCGCCCGCTCTGTCGGATCGGTCGCGGCGTTCGCTCGTGCCTCCATCGCCGTGCGGATCGCCTGCGGGTCGGCAGCGCGTCGCGCGATTCGTTCGGCGGCCAGCGCGACGGCTGCCGAGGGGTGAAGGGCCAGCGCCTCAACGACGAGCGCCGCGGCGGCGTCGGGCTGGCCCATTCGATCCTCGAGCAGCGCAGCGCGGTCGAGCATCGCGCTTGCGCGTTCGGCGTCGTCGCCCGCCACTCGGGCCTCGGCCTCGTACAGGCGTACGAGATTCTTGAAAGAACGGCGGCGTTCGAAGAGCGTAACGAGCGCGTCGAGAGCTGGGCGCAATCGCGGGTCGAGGTTGAACGCGGACAGGTACTCGCGTGCCGCCTGCGCTTCCTCGGCCCCGCTCTCGAAGAGGCGACCGAGCTCGTAGTGCAAGAGGGCCGCACGCGTCCGGTCGCCGGTGCTCGCCTCGATTTCCGCGCGGAGCAGTGCCACGTGTCCCGATGCGGGGGCCTCGGATGCAGTCCGTCCGGGCGGGTTCGGTGTCGTCGGAGGCGGAGGAGGGGCAGAGGGCATCGACTCGGCAGGGGGAGGTGGGCCGACGTCTCGAACGGTCGTGCCACTATAGCCGATGAGCGCGCCGGCGCGGTGCCGGAACGTCGAGCTCTGGGTCGCGAGCGCGACTCGGGCAGCCAGCCGTGGCCGTACGTTGCGCTCTCGTGCATCGGGCCGGGCGCGGCGTGCAGCCGCACTCCGACTCGTGGGACTCCGGGCGGCGTCGGGGGGGCGAGACACGCCATCGGGGAATGGACGGAGATCGTGGGATCGAATTGACAGGTAGCGGGACTCCTGCTACCCACTTGCGCCCTTGTCGGCGCGGTGAGGCGTGCCCCTCGGCATGCCGCTCGGTTCCGGCAAGCACAACTGTACCGCACGCGGGGCGTCGGTGGACGCACCGCGGCTCCGAGGTTGGTCCGGTCCGCATGAGCGCATCGCTTCCCGATACGTCCCGATCCTCGTTCGCCTCCCGCTTCCAAGAGGCTGTCGGTCGCACCGAGCGCCTCCGCGAGGGTGACATCGTGCCCGGCACCGTGGTGAAAGTGGGCCGCGACACGGTCGTCGTCGACATCGGGTACAAGTCCGAAGGCGTCATTCCCATCGCGGAGTTCGTCGATGCGACGGGCAAGCCCCAGGTTCAAGTGGGCGACAGGGTCGACGTCCTCGTCGAGAGCAAAGAGGACGACGACGGCCTTGTCATGCTGTCGAAGGAGAAGGCCGACCGGCTCAAGGTGTGGGACGAGATCAGCGCGGCGTGCGAGCGCGACGAGCTGATCGAGGGGACCGTCACCGCTCGGGTCAAGGGGGGGCTGTCGGTCACGATCCGCGGGGGAGTCAAGGCGTTTCTGCCGGGCTCGCAGGTGGATCTCCGTCCAGTCCGCAACCTCGACAAGCTGATAGGCCAGACCTACCGCTTCAAGGTCATCAAGTTCAACAAGCGACGCGGCAACATCGTGCTGTCGCGACGCGTCCTGCTCGAGCAGGAGCGCGATGCGCTCCGCAGCAAGACGCTCGAAACGCTCCAGGAAGGTCAAATCGTCACGGGCGTCGTCAAGAACCTGACCGAGTACGGAGCCTTCGTCGACCTGGGCGGCATCGACGGGCTGCTGCACATCACGGACATGAGCTGGGGGCGGGTGGGGCACCCCTCCGAGATGTTCAGCGTGGGCGACGAAGTGACGGTCAAGGTCCTCAAGTACAACGCGGAGACGGAGCGAGTTTCGCTCGGCCTGAAGCAAATCGGCGAGGATCCGTGGCTGCACGTGGCCGAGCGCTATCGGATCGGATCCCGGGTGCGCGGCAAGGTGGTCTCGCTGCCAGACTACGGAGCGTTCGTGGAGCTGGAGCCGGGTGTCGAGGGGCTCGTCCACGTTTCGGTCATCTCGTGGCGCAAGCCCAAGCACCCGAGCAAGGTTCTCGAGATCGGCCAGGAGGTCGAGTGCGTCGTCCTCGACGTGGACGTGCAGAATAAGCGCATCAGCCTCGGCATCAAGCAGCTCGAGCCCGACCCGTGGACGCAGTTCGCCGAAAAGTACGGCCCCGGGGACATCATCCGCGGCAAGGTGCGAAGCCTGACGGAATACGGTGTGTTCGTCGGCATCGAGGAAGGCGTCGACGGCATGGTCCACAAGTCGGACCTGAGCTGGACGCAGCGCATCGGCAATCCAGCCGACCTGTACCAGAAGGGCGACGAGGTCGAGGCCATCATCCTCTCCATCAATCACGAGGAGAAGAAGGTCAGTCTCGGCGTCAAGCAGCTCTACGAGGATCCGTGGCCGTTCATTCCCGAGCGCTATCCGGTTGGAACCGTGCTCGAGGTCCGCGTGCTCGCAGTGCACGACTTCGGGGCCTACGTCGAGCTCGAGCGCGGCATCGAGGCCTTGGTGCCGCGGCACGAAGTCAGTCGTGACGGTCGCGAGCCGCGCGAGGTGCTCAAGCCCGGAGCCATCGTCAAGGCCGAAGTCATCCAGATGGATCCGCAGGAGCGCAAGCTCACCCTGAGCGTGGCGAGCGCGGCCGACCGCGAGATCGATTCCGAGGCGATGCGCTACGTCGCCGAGCGACGCGCGGACGAAGCGATGAGCTCGGGGGGGCGCAGCGGCGCGACGCTCGGAGACGTGCTGCGCGGCAAGCTCGAGAGCGTCCTACCTCCGTCGGGTCCGAAGAACGACTGACGCTGCGTTCGGGCTGCCCATGGCGTGGCCGCGCTCGAGCGAGCCGACGGCACGATCGGCCCAATCGGTCGACACCGAACGAAACGCGGCCCGTCGCGATCGCCTCGGATTGCCGGGTCGGCCGCCGACCGCGGAGGGCGTTCGTGGAGCGCGCTGCGCCGGCTTTCCTCACGTAGGATGTCGCTGGAGTGCGACGAGCTCCGGTGGCATAGCGTGGCGTGCTTCGCTCCGCGGGCGGAACCGATCGCGTCCGTTTCGGCCGCGTAGCGGGCTCAGGGCCGCGCGGGCGTCCCTTGGGCACCCGGTGCCGCAACGAGCTCGACCACCGCACGCCCACGCAGCTGTGTCCGGTCGACCGTCACCGTCAGGACGGCGCGCTGGCCGGGTCGGTGACGCGACAGGCGCTGCCTCAACTCGTTCATGGTCCGGACGGGCTCCCCGTCGACGGCGACGATCACGTGCCCCGTCCACGGGATGCCGATCGCGGCAATCTCGGCCGGCGGGGGATCGGCGTACCCGCGTAACCCGGCTCGGTGCGCCGGACCGCCTGGGACGACCTGGCGCACGCGCACGCCGCCTCCGGGACGGTCGTCGCCGTAGATGCCGAGCCACACCGCGAGGGGCAGGGCCGACGCGGGGGCGGTCCTTGCCGACGGGTGCACCTCGAGAACGCGAGGACCGCGGTCCGGTGGTACCGAGCCAGCGGGGCCGTGTACCTCGGGTGGCGCCGCACGCGCGAGCACGGCACGCACGCGAGCGAGCAGTGCACGGACGTACCGCGAGGGGATGGCGAAGCCGATGCCGAGACTTCCGCCGGTGCGCGAGAGGATGGCCGTGTTGATGCCCACGACTTCGCCCCGGGTGTCGACCAGCGGTCCGCCGGAATTGCCCGGGTTGATCGGCGCGTCGGTCTGGATTAGGCCCTGCACGCCGCCCCCGATGAGACCGGGCAGATCCCTTCGAGCGCTGACAATGCCCTGGGTGAGCGTTCCTTCGAGACCGAACGGAGAGCCATACGCGAGCACCGTCTGACCCACCTGGACGGCGTCGCTGTCACCGAGCGGCATCGGTGGCGCCGGAGAGGGCACCGGCGTGCGCAGCACGGCGAGATCGGTCGCGGGGTCGAACGCGATCACCTCGGCCGGCAGCACGGCCCCGTTGCCGAAGCGTACCATCGGCCTGCGCATGCGCTCGACCACGTGCGCGTTGGTGACGATCCAGCGCTCTTCGCCGACGACGACGCCGGATCCCCCGCCGTGGCGACCCAGGATCGTGACCGTCGACTCGCGTAGCCGCGCCGCGATCTCGATCCGCCGCGCGTCGGTCAGCTCCGGCGCCTGGGCGTTCGCCGACAGCGCCAGAAGCAAGCCAAAGCCGAGCCCTCCCAGAGCGCGCAAGACCGGACCCATGCGTACCCCTGCATAGATGGCCATCCGCTCGGAACGATTCAACCCTGCTGCGTGGACTGCTCGCGTACGGCACCGGTCTGCAGGTCCGACGAGGCGACGCCGCCTCCGTCCCGTCGTTCCACGTCGAGGGTCCGTGCGCCGAACATGGCGTTCCGATCTATCATCAGGGGTGCTTGGTCGTGACGCGGTCCGTTTCGTGCGCTCATCGCGGAGTTCGACGGCGGCGCGGGGGCGGCCTGTCGAGCAATGGGCTCCGGGTGTCATGCTCGTGAACGCACGCAGCGCGGCTCTGTCCGATGTCGGGCGCCGCCGCACGGTCAACGAGGACGCACATCTGATACGTGATGATCTCGGGCTGTACGTCGTCGCCGACGGGATGGGCGGCCATGCGTCGGGCGAGGTGGCCAGTCGGGAGGCGGTGGACACGGTCCTCGACATGGTCGCGCGGGGGCGCGCGTCGCTCGAGCGGGTTGCCGGAGGCGATCTCGGCGAGGAGGCGGTTCGCGCGGCCGTGCGCACCCTTGAGAGCGCCGTGCAGGCCGCGACCTACATGGTGTACGCCATCGCACAGAACGAGCCGGCGAGACAGGGCATGGGAACGACCGTTTCGGCGTTGCTGCTCGCGGGCCGCCTCGGCGTGACGGCGCAGGTGGGCGACAGCCGGATCTACCTGGTACGCGGGGGCACGGCGTCTCGTCTGACCGAGGACCACACGCTCGTCGCGTGGCAGATCCAACAAGGCATCCTCAGCCCCGAAGAGGCCGCGACGTCGCCGCACAAAAACGTGATCACGCGCGCGGTCGGTAGCCGGGATTACGTCCAGGTGGACACCCGCGTCCTCGACATCTCGCCCGGCGATGCGTTCCTGCTGTGTACGGACGGCCTGCACGGTTACCTCGACGACGGCGAGATCGCGCCGATCGTCGCGCTCGGGCCCGACGCGGCGGTGCGGCGGTTCGTGGCGATGGCCAACGAGCGCGGCGGTCGCGACAACATCACGGCCGTCGTCGTCGCGCTGTCGTGACACGCGCGTGCCGCTTGGCGGACACGTGCGTGCCGGGGCACCCGGCCGGGGCGCGAGCCTACCCGGTCATGCGGACGCGTGGATCGAGCGCCGCGATGGCGATGTCCGCGAGGAGGTTTCCGGCCTGAACGGTCGCGGCGGTCACGAGCACGACGCCGAGCACGAGCGGAGCGTCGAGCGCCGAGATCGCCTCGAAGGCGAGGCGGCCCATGCCGGGCCAGGCATAGATCTGTTCGGTGATGATCGCGCCCGAGACGAGCGTCGAGAGCTGCAGCCCCACGAGAACCACCACCGGAAGCATCGCGTTGCGAGCGGCGTGCGCGAGAGCGGCGCGGAGCCGGCTGGCTCCCTTGGCTCGCGCCGTCCGCACGTAGTCCGATCCGAGCACCTCGACCATTTCGCTGCGCATCAGGCGCGCATAGGTGGCGGCGCCGAAGATGGCCAGCGTGAAGGCGGGCAGGATGGCGTGTCGGAGATGGTCGAGCGCGTCGACGCCGTATCCGCCGACGGGGAACCATCCATACAGGAACGCGAAGACGTAGAGGAAGACGAGGCCCGTGACGAAGGTGGGCGCGCTGATTCCCACGAAGGTGAGCGCGACGGTTCCCGTATCCCAGATCGTATTGCGGCGTAGCGCCGCGAAAATGCCGAGCCCCAGTCCGATCACGAGCTCGAACGCGAGTGCGAGAGCACCCAGCAGGAGCGTGCGCGGCAGGCGCGTGGCGATGACGCGAGAGACGGGTTGCTCGTCGCGGAACGAAGTTCCGAGGTCCCCACGGACGACGCCCGCCACGTATCGCGCGTACTGCTCGAGCAGCGGCCGATCGAGACCGTGCTTGCGCCGGAACTCGCGCAGCTGCTCGGCGCCGGCGCGCGGACCGAGCGTCGCGGCGGCCGGGTCGCCCACTCCGTGCACGAGGACGAAGACGAGGCTGAGCGCCGCCCACACCACGAACAGGGCCCACGCGAGCCGACGCAGTACGTAGCGCGTCACGGCAGGCTCCACGGCCAGCCGAGCCAGGCGAGCGCGGTGCCGCCGCCGCCCACCTGGCGGGCGATGCGGCGCCGAGGCAGATCGAGCCACAGCTCCGCGTAATAGTTGTCCCAGACCGGGTGAGGCCGGTAGTCGCGCACGTACGGCTGCCAGGCGTCGAGCTTCATGCTGTTGAAGGTGAAGGCCCACGGGGCGTCGCGCGCGACGATCGAGGCGGCGCGCTCGTAGAGGCGTCCGCGGCGCTCTCGATCGCGCTCGACGCGCGCCTCGTCGAGCAGCGCGTCGAGCTCGGGATTGCGGTAGAAGGCGCGGTTCTCCGAGTCGTGATCGTGGATCGCGCGCGAGTGGAACAGGATGTCGAGGAAATCGGCGGGATCGGGGAAGTCCTGGCTCCAGCCGGTCATGAGCGACTGCACGGTGCGCGGCTTGCCCGATTCGCGCAGATAGACCGGGAACGAGACCGGCTTGAGCTGCACCGTGATCCCGATGCGGCGCAGGTCGCTCTGCACGAGCTCGCCGTAGACTTGCCCCGTCGGCCCTTCCCCGATCCACATCTCGACGGTGAGCACGGGCTCCGGAATGCCGTCGCCGTCGGGGTCGCGCAGCGTGTAGCCGGCCAGGGCCATTTCGCGACGCGCGATCTCGAGGTCGAACCGCTGCGTGTGCGGAAGGTCCGGCCGGTAGCCGAGCAGGCCGGGTGGCAGCGGCTGGCCCGTCGGTCGGATGCGGTAGAGGCGGGTGCGTGCCCAGCGCTGGCGGTCGATGGCATGGGCGACGGCGCGGCGGACGTGCACGTTGTCGAAGGGGGGCAGTTCGCAGTTCATCGCGTAGCCCCACAGGTCGATGGAGGGCCGTTGCACCCAGTACGGCCGCCACGCGGGCGAACGCTTCAGGTAGAGGTAATCGGCGGGCGACTGGCGGTGGATGATGTCGAGCTCGCCGTTGAGGAAGCGAAGGAACGCGGGCTCGCGCGACAAGTTGAGCTCGAAGATCTGCCGGTCGGGATAGGGACGCCCCGGGCGCCAGTAGTGCTCGTTGCGGCGAAAGACGACGCGCACGCCGGGCTCCCACGACTCCAGGACGTAGGGCCCCGTGCCGACGGGGTGACGGGCGACCTCGGCGCCCCAGCGCTCGACGTTCTCGCGCGGCACGACGTTGGCGAACGTCATCGCCATCGCGTACAGGAAGGTCTGGTCGGGTGCGCGCAGGCGAAAGGCGACCGTCCGCTCGTCGATCACGCGGATGCCCGCGATGTGCTGGGCGCGGCCGTCGCGGTACGCGTCGAGCCCCTCGAGATTCGTGTAGAACGTCAACCCCGGCGACCCGACGCGCGGGTGAAGCATCCGCTCGAGCGACCAGCGCACGTCCTCGGCTGTGACAGGCCGTCCGCTGGCGAATCGGATCCCCTCGCGGAGTCGGAACGTGTACGTGAGGCCGTCGTCGGAGACCTCGGGCATCGCCTCGGCCAGGCGCGGGACGAGATGGCCGTCCGCGTCGTAGTCGAGCAGCCCCTCGAACAGCAGCTTGATCCCCATGTTCGACAGCTCGTCGAACGAAGTGTGCGGATCGAACCCACGGACATCCGATTCGTGGTGGAAAACGAGCGTTCCGCCTCGCCGCGGCGTCGGGCTACCGGCGCCCTGCCACCGTGGGCCCTGCGGGGGCGACGGGCAGCCGGCGCCGACGAGCGCGCCGAGGAGCAACGACGCGCGAAGGCGCTTGGCGAGACCGGCGTCAGTCCTTCGGATCGAGCACATCGCGAAGCCCTTCGCCGAGCAAGTTGAAGCCGAACACGGTGGCCACGATGAGCGCCGAAGGCGCCAGCACGAGCACCGGCTGGTGCGTCAGCCACTGCTGGCCCGAGTGCAGCATCGAGCCCAGGCTCGGCGTCGGCGGACGGACGCCGAGACCGAGGTAGCTCATGGCGCTCTCGAAGATGATCATCTGCGCCACGAGCGTCGTGCCGAGCACCAGGGCCGGCTGAATGGCATTGGGCAGGACGTGCCGCAGCAACAGACGTGCAGCGGGCGCGCCGAGCGCGCGCGCGGCCTGGACGTACTCCAGCTCGCGCACCTGCAAGGTCTTCGCGCGCATGACGCGCGCGAGGGTTGTCCAGGACAGGCCCCCCATCACGAGGCACAGCACCCACAGGTCCGGCCGGTCGATCACGCGGTTGAGCGCGATGGCGACGAGCAGGAACGGGAGCGACTGCAGCAGGTCGATGCTCCGCATGGCGACCGTGTCCGTCGGACCGCCCGCGTAGCCGGCCAAGATCCCGATCAGCACGCCGAGGGCGACCGCGAGCAACGTGGCGCCGAACGCGACGAGCAGCGAGATCCGCGTTCCGGCGAGCAGGCGCGACAACTCGTCGCGTCCCACTTCGTCGGCGCCGAGCCAGAGCGTCCCTCGCCCCGCAAGGTGCGTTCCGGGGGGCACGGGCGCTCCGGTCTGCGGATCCGTGCCACCCTCGAGCTGTTCGGACGGGTCGAAGGGCGCGAACGCGGGCCCGATCCAGGCGACGGCGTTCACGAGCCCGACGAGCGCGAGCCCGACGATCGCGCCGCGGTTCCTCCGGAAACGGCGCCACGCCCGCGGATCCATCATGCCTGCCCCATGCGCAGGTGCGAGCGGATCGACCGCGCGCAGCGCTCCGGTGCGGCCTCCTGCGGCGAATGACCCACCCCCTCGATCACGTCCAGCGTCGCTCCAGGCACCGTACGGGCGAGGCGGCGTCCGATCTCGAGTGGAAAAATCCGATCGAGCTCGCCCCAGACGACGAGCGTGGGCGCGGCGATGCGGCCGAGACGCGTGGCGACCGGCGTCACATCGCGGACCGTCGCGTGCAGCGTCGCCCACGCCGGCTCGCGGTTCGCATCGAATGCGTCGTAGTACGCGTCGACGAGCGCGAGGTCCACGCCAGGCTGCCCGCTCCAGACGTCGCGGCGGAAGTAATCCCGGAAGAGGGCCCGCCCGTACAGACGCTTGAAGAAGAACGCACCGATCCCCGGGAGCAGCGGCAGTCGTCCCTTCAGCGGCATCGGAAAAGGCAGTCCGAGCGCGTCGATCAAGACGAGCCGGTCGACGCGAGCGGGACGCTCCACCGCGAGCACCGCGGCGATTGCGCCCCCCATCGAGTGCCCGGCGACGTGAGCACGGTCGACGCGGAGTGCATCGAGCAGGGCGACGAGGGTCTCGGCGAAGGCGTCCGCGGTGTAGGGATAGTCGCGCGGGGAGGGGCGGTCCGAGCTTCCGAAACCGGGAAGGTCCGGCGCCACGACGTCGAAGTCCGCCGCCAGCTGCGGCGCGAGCAGATTCCATTCGCGGTGGTCGACGAGGAATCCGTGGACCAGGAGCAACACGGGACCGCGGCCCCCGCGGATGCCGCGGACTCGCACACCACGAACCTCGACCTCGAAGGGGTCGAGCCGAGTCACGAGATGGACTCGTAGTCGTCCCGGGCCGGCGAATCAACGCCTGGGACGCCGACTCGTGCCGAGGCAGGCGGGAAAGCAGCGAGTGAGGAGCGTGAGATCTGAGGAGATTGTCTCAGATCGCATCGGTTTTCATTGACCTCACAGGACGCTGGAAGCGTTCCACGGCGGACCACGTCGACGTGATCGCCGATCGCGTCGGCCGAACGTCGTGGTTCGCATCACCTTCTTCATCGGACGTGTGTCGGGCATCCGTCTCGTGACGGGGACGGGGAAGCAACCAAGCATCCACATGTGGATATACGGACCAAGTTACCGAAACAACAAACAAAATTCATATTGCAGATCGCTGTGTACGAATGTTGCGCTTTTTTGTTGACTTCGATCTCTTGAACAGAGATTGTTCATGCAAACCGATTCAAGCGTAGATGCTCACAGGAATCCGATCTGATTTCTCAGACGAAGAGCTCGACGAGATCCGACGCCGCCATCCGAACGGGCTCACGGCAAAGCAGGTGGTCGACCTGCTCGCGTCCCGGGGTGACCGGCTGACCGAGGCAACGTTCCGCAAGTACGTGCAGCTCGGGCTGTTGCCCCGAAGCACGCGCGTCGCGAAGGACCGCAGCCGAGGTAGCCAGGGCCTCTATCCGGCCTCGGTCGTCCGGCACCTCGTCCATCTGCGCCGGTTGATGGCGCAGGGGTTCACGCTCGACGACGTCGCCGAACGTGGACTGCTCGTGCATGCCGACATCGATGCGCTCGAGCGTCAGATCGAGCGCGTCCTGCGCACCGCCGAGCGGGCCACCGAGCGCACGACCGATGCGTCGACCCGCTCGCTCGTCGAGGAGGCACGCAGTCTGGGGACGGCGCTGATCGGAGTGCTGCTCCGACTCGAGGAGCGGATCTTCGTGGACGCACGCATGGCACGCGCTGCCGTCTGAGTCGAGTCGCTCATCGGAAGCCCAGTTCGCGCGAGGAGGGATGCCATGAACGAGAACGACGAGTCGTCTGGACGAGGACACGATGGAAACGTCGCGGCGCAAGCCGAGTCCGACACGGGCACCGGCACGAGCGCAGCCCCCGCGATCGAGGGCTCGCTTGCCCTGGTTGCCGCGCTCGGATCGCCGTCGACGGGTGTGGAGGAAGGCACGCAGCCCGCGCGGCCGGGACGCCGACGACGGCGGGAGCGGCGGCGGGCCAAGACTGTCTCCATCCGAAGGCTCAGCAAGGCCGAGCTCCTGCGCGGCAAGCTCGAGTATCCCGAGACGGGTTACTGGAAGCCCAGGACGCGCGCGGACTGCGCGGGTGCGGAACGCCCGTGCCCGTACGTATCGTGCAAGTACCACCTCTATCTCGACGTCCATCCGCTGCGCGGCTCGATCAAGCTCAATTTCCCCGACCTCGAGGTGTGGGAAATGAGCGAGACGTGCGCCCTCGACGTCGCCGACCGCGGGGGGATCACGCTGGAAGAAGTCGGCGAGATCATGAACCTGACGCGTGAGCGTGTCCGCCAGGTGGAGACGACCGCGCTCGCCAAGCTTCAGGCGATCGTCGACGTGCAGCGGCTACGCGATTACGTAACCTGATCGGGAGCGACGCCCGCGCACAGGTTCGCCGCCGGTGGGGGCCGTCAGACGTACGGGCTGGTCGTGCTTCCGCGGCCCCCGATGCGAGCGGCAACGAGAAGATCGTCGACGGTGAGCT
The DNA here is from genome assembly GCA_025054695.1 of Myxococcota bacterium. GTDB lineage: Bacteria > Myxococcota_A > Polyangia > Polyangiales > JANWZI01 > JANWZI01. The sequence goes on from JANWZI010000008.1 coordinate 33,688, forward strand.
CGGATCGATCGGCAGGCAGCACGACCAGCGCGTCCGTACCGGCGAGCGAAACGACGGCACCCGAGCCTTGTCGGGGGTGGAGCCGGGCGCGGTACGATCCGTCGTCGAGCCGCTCGATCCGCGCACGCGCGAATTCGGGGCGTCCTGTGCCGTGACGGTGGGGCTCGGCGAGTCGGACGAGGATCCGTTCGGCGAAGGGAGCGGGATCGCCGAGCATGCGACGCAAGCACGGGCGCACGAAGATTTCGAACGTCACGAAGGCGCTGACCGGGTTGCCCGGCAGGCCGATCAGAGGACGTTTGTCCAGCCACGCGACGATGAGGGGCTTGCCGGGCTTGATGGCGACCTTCCAGAAGTCCAAACGGGCCCCGAGGCGCTCCAGGGCGCCGCGAATCCGGTCGTGCTCACCGACCGACGCACCCCCGGAGCTGATCACGACGTCTGCCCAGCACACTGCATCTCGAAGGATCTGCTCGATTTGTCCGAGATCGTCGCGAGCGAGAGGAAGGCATCGTGCGATCGCGCCCGACTCTTCGACGAGCGCGGCGAGGGCGTACCCGTTGGATGCATGGACGCCGGCAGGACGCATGGGCTCGCCGAGCTCCACGAGCTCGTCGCCCGTCGAGACGATCGCGACGACGGGGCGACGGACGACGTCGACCACGGCGATTCCCTGGCTTGCCAGCAGTGCGATCTCGCCCGGACCGATGCGATCCGCCGGTGCGAGCAAACGTTGCCCCGCGCGGAGGTCCGACCCGCGGGGCCGGACGTTGACGCCGGGTCGAATCGGTGCGCGAAACGTGACGGCCTCCCCGTCGACTTGCACGTGCTCCTGCATCACGACGGCATCGGCGCCTGCGGGGACAGGCGCACCGGTGAAGATGCGCGCCGCCGTGCCCGGCTCGTGGCTCGCTTGCCGCTCGCCGGCGCGGCAGGTGGCGCCGACGCGTAGGCGCACCGGGGCCTCGGCACTGGCGGCCTCGAGGTCGGCGGCGCGGACGGCCCAGCCATCCATGGCGGAGTCGTCGAACGCCGGCGCGTCCCATCGGGCGTCGATCCCGTTTGCCAGGAAGCGGCCGAGGGCGACGGGGAGCATCACCCGCTCGGGGCCGAGCGGCGCGAAACCGCGCATCATCCGGTCGAGGGCTTCGGCGACCGACAGCACGCGGCGGCTCGTAGCACGCGATCCGGCAAGGCGCGATGCCGCGGTTCGACGTACGAGGGATCGCGGAGGGCGTCTGGTGCGCGCGAACGCGTGACGGTCAGCGCCTGCGGCTCTTGTGCGCCACGCGCTGCTCGTGCAGGAACTTGCCGAGCTGCTCGGCGACGTAGCTGACGACGTTCACGTCCATCACGGAGAAACCGTCCGGCGTCCGCCGGTTGAGCAACTGCACAACGCCGAGCAACCGACCTTGGTGGTACAGGGGCGCGTACATCGCATTGTGTGCTTCCAGGCCCACGCGACCGTCGACGCCGGGATCGAATCGCGGATCGGAGCGTACGTCGGCGACGATCAATGGCGTCTGTTGGCGGCAGGCTGCCCCGAACAGTCCCGAGCCCGAAGGGACCGCCTCGCCGCGTCGGTTTTCGGCCCCAGGTCCGCTGAGCGCGGTGAACCTCAGCTCGTCGGTGTCGATGTCGTACAGCACGCCGCTCATGGCCTCGCACGGCACCAGCTCGTCGAGGAGTCGCATGCAGAACTCGAGCCCGTCTCGGGGCGTGTCGAGGAAGAACAAGTCCTGCGATGCCTCGAAGGCCTGCGCCAACCGCACGTCGGTGTCGGACGTCGAGCTGCGTCGTCGGGGGCCCGAAGCGTGAGCGGCGGCGGGCGGGCGCGAGGTCGTGGGTTTGATCTCGGACGGCGCCGCGCGTGGCGCGGCCGAGGGAGGGAACGCGATCTCGGGCTCCTCGCCGCGCCAGTCCTTCCACTGCAGCGTCGCGAGCGGCGGCCTCGAAGGTCGACCCGTCCAGCGATGGTCGAAGAGCGCGATCGAGACGAGCTTGCCGGTCGGCTGCGTCGCGAGCTCGTTTCGGATGGCGGCAAGCAGGCGCCGCAGCAACCCTTCGAGTTGCGGGCGGGGCGTCGCGGGTGGAACGACGTACACCCGCTCGCGAAAGTGTAGCGGGCTCGACGGCGAAGGGTTCTCGCTGCGCTCGTAGAGCAGTTCGTGCGGCACGTCGGCGTCACTCGCCGGTGCCTCCACGACCGAAGCGCCGCTCGTGGCGTGCCCATGCAGCTCGCGACGCCCGGGAGCGGCGGAAGGAGGATCCGGTAACGCGGCGGCGGGCGGCCCCGCGGCGCCAGAGCTTCCCGTTGCCGGCGAGGTACTCGCTGCCGGAGCGAGCGGCATGATGGGCGCTGGCGGGGGCGGACGCGCCGAAGACGGCTGCGGCGAGGCAGCGGGCGACGCAACCGGTGCGCCCGCGCTCGTCGCCGACGGCGGGGTCGAGCTGGGGGATGGCGACGGAGCAGGCGGTGGAGACGAGCCCGCATGCGCGGTCGGACCGGGTGCGCGACTCGGCGCGACACTCTCGTAGAGCACGGTCTTCGCGGGGAGACGGCGGGAGGCAGGACCCGTCGGCTCGGGGGGCACGCGCGGAGGTTGGGGCGGGGGGGATACGTAGGACTGCGGTACGTCCGGGGCGAGGGTGTAGGTTCGTCGCGACAGCGTGTCGTGTACGACGACTTTTCCGTCGCTGCCCACGGTGCAGCTCGCGCCCGGCGGCACGGCGCCATCCTCGCCGAGGCTCGCGCGTCCCGCGGTGAGCGCGGTGACCCAGTTGGGGGCATCGACCGTCGTTTCCGCGAGCGCCACGCCGCCCCCGAGCTCGGTCACGACGAGCCTCCACCGCTTGCCGCTCATCGTTACGCGCACATAGCAATCGGCCCGTCTCGGGGTCAAGGACGCGCAGTGGCCACGGCCGTTCGCGATGCGCCGTTCGTCGCGCGCGACTCGCTGCCGTTTCGCACCAGCGGCCATCCTTGGTTCGGGCTGACCGGGGCGATCGGCGCATCGACGCGGAATCGGGCTCGGGCTCGGATTCGATCTCGGCCCCTGCGGACGCGCCGCCTCGGTCGCGGTAGCCTCCCCGTGTGTCGGACCGACGGGCGCGATTCGAGCTGCTCTGCGAGCAGGTGCGCACGTGCACACGCTGTCCGACGATGACCGGGCGGCCTCGCGTACTGGGGCCACGATGCGGGCCGCTGACGGCGCGCTGTCTGGTCGTCGGCGAGGCGCCCGGGCGGCACGGAGCGGCGCGACGAGGGATGCCGCTCGCGGGCGATTACGCGGGGGAAGCATTCGACGAGCTGCTCGCCTGGGCTCGTATCGATCGCGCCGAGCTGTTTCTCACCAACGCGTGCCTGTGCGCGCCGGTCACCGCGGATCGGCGTCACCGCCGGCCATCGGCCGACGAGCTGACGCGTTGCTCGACGTATCTGCGTGCGATGCTCGAGCTGATCGATCCGCCGCTCGTCGTCACGCTCGGAGCGACCGCGCTCGCGGCCCTGCGGCTGCTCGCGCCGCATCGGCTTCGTCTCGGACGCGACGGCGGGGCTCCGCATCGTTGGAGTGGGCGGTGGTTGCTGCCGTTGCACCATCCGGCGCCGCGCGGACGGCTCGCGCGGTCGCTGGCGCACCAGCGCGCCGACTACGCGCTGTGGCGCGAGCTGCTCGACGCGTGCGCCCCACGCGCCGTCCGGTCCGAGCCCGGGGCGGCGGGTGCGACGGGCAACGTCCCGGGCGCGTGGTAGAAGGACACCGTGCTCGGGATCGGGATGGGCGAGCTCGTCGTCGTCCTGATCGTCGTGCTGCTCGCGGTCGGGCCCGAACGCATGCCGCAGTTCGTGCGCGTCGTGGGGCGGGGCCTTCGACAGGTGCGCAAGGCGAGCCGGCAGCTGCGCGAGGCCTCGGGCATCGACGAGCTGCTTCGCGACGAGGAGCTTGCCGAGTTGCGGGCCATGCGGCTCGACGGCCCCCCGGTGCGCTCGACGCGTCTGACCGAGACGGAGCGACTGCGTGAGTCGCCTCCGGAGGGGGTCGACATCGCGTGGCATCGGGTGCGCGGCGACGTCGCGGGCACCGAGGTGACGCGCGAGCCGCGATGAAACCGAGCGCCCCGACGCCCGATCGTCCCGAGGACGACGTCGAGATGGGTTTCTTCGATCACCTCGCCGAGCTGCGGCGGCGGCTGCTGCGGGCGCTCGTCGGAATGATTCCCACGGTCGCGGTGGGCTGGGCCTACAAGGAGCAGATCATGCAATGGCTCGTCGCACCGCTGGCGCTGGCGTGGCGGCGGCTGGGGATGGGGACGCCGTCGCTGCATTTCGCCAACCCGGTCGATCCCTTCCTCGCGTACCTGAAGGTCTCGCTCGTCGCGGGATTGCTGCTCGCCTCCCCCTGGATCTTCTGGCAGTTGTGGGCGTTCGTCGCGCCGGGTCTGTACCGACGCGAGCGGCGTCTCGCCGTGCCGTTCGTGCTCGCCTCGACGGTGTGCTTCGCCGGTGGAGCCATCTTCGGCTACGTGGTCGTACTCCCGTTCGGCTTCGAGACGCTGCTGTCGTTCGCCGGCCCGTTGCCCGATGGGGCGGGCAGCTTGCAGCCGACGCTGATGGTCGACGAGTACCTCGGGTTCGCCGTCAAGATGCTCGTCGCGTTCGGCCTGAGCTTCGAGGTGCCGGTCGTCACGACGTTTCTGGCCGCCGCGGGCATCGTCGACTGGCGCGCACTGTTGCGCTTCGGCCGCTGGTGGCTCGTTGCGGCGGCGGTGCTCGCGGCGATCCTCACCCCGCCCGACGTGGGATCGCAGCTTCTGATGCTCGGGCCGTTGGTGGGGCTGTACTACCTCGGCGTGCTGCTCGCGTTCTTGATCGGCAGGCGCGTCGAACGGGCCGACGCGGAAGCCGTCGAGCAGGCCGGATCGACGCGCTGACCGTCGCACGCGACGGGGCAAGCCCGTGGGCGAGTCGGTCGCGTTACGATGGCCGACCGTGGTCGGGCTCTATGGGGAACGATCGTTGCTCGTCGTCGGGACGGGGGCACGGACCGAATCCGTCGTCGAAGCACTACGCGGTCTGGCGATGGTCGTCTGCTGCGAGGTCGAAGCCGTCGTTCCTGCCGTCGTCGAGTCGGCTCCCGACCTGGTGGTCGTCTGCCGCGGTCCCGTCCGCGTCGTGACGGCGGCGCTTGCCCGCAATGCATTGACGGCGTCGGTGGAGGTGGTGGCGCTCGAAGCGGTCGAGGTGGCACCGCGAGGGGGAGGGCATCGGTTCGAGACGCAGGACGCGGCGGCGGCGCGTGGCGTCGCGCGACGACTCGTCGCGACGGCGACTGAGCGCGCGCGGATGCCAGCACCGTCCCGCGTCGTCGCCCCCGCGCTGCTCGCGGATGCGGAGCGATGGCTCGATGAGCGGATCGCACGCGGCGAGGCGGCGATTCGCCTCGAGGTGCTCGGGGGTGAACGGTTGCTGCGCTGCCTCGCACGGCGCGGATCGGTGACGCACGTCACCGTCACGCATCCGGATGCGGTGATCCACCTCGACGTCGAGCCGGGCGCCATCGCCGATACGAGGGCTTGGACGGCTTGGGAAGGTACCGTCGAGGGCGATCACGCGCTCGCGGCGATGCTGGCGCTGGGTCGTGGGCGTGTTCACGTGGCGCGACGCGGACGTGCCGCGGGGGGCGTGGTCGGAGTGCCTCTCGAAGCGGCGCTGCGGGGGGCGGCTCGGCACGTGGCGGACGCGAAGCGCGCACTGGATGCGCGGCGCGAGGGGGACGGTCACGCATCGGCTCGACCGCAGCAGCTCGTGGGGTGTGGAGTCGATCCCGCCCAGACGATCCCGAGCAAGCGCGACGCGGGTGAGCCGCCAAGCGCCGAGTCGGCGCCGGCCTCGTTCGGATCGTCCGTGCGTACCGCTGCGCACGCGGGCGCGGACGGGATGTCTCACGAGCCTGGGCCCGAGCGCGAGCGACGGCCCGAGCACGTCGAGATGCACGCGGGCGCGGAAGCGGCGCCCCACTATGCGGCTCCCGCCGAGGAGCCGGCACCCGCCTCCGGCGCGGATTCATCGCTTCCGGTCGTGCGTGGCGAATCGTGCGCCATGGACCGCTCGAGCGCGGTGAAAGCGTCGAGGCGTCGACGCGTCTGGGTCGTGGCGCCGACGCTCTTGGGCGTCGCGTCCGTCGTGCTCGGGTTGCTGTTCGCGCCTGAGCGCCAGCAATCCGAGCAACCCGCGATCGACGAGACGTTCCACTCGAATGCGGAGCCCCGGCGAGCCCTCGAATCTCGCCCGAATTCCGAGAGGATCTCGCGCCTCGGAAACGCCTCGGGCGGACCTGCCTCCTCATCGTTAGCGATGGCGCCCGGCGGTTCCGACGCGCCGACGCGTGCCGAGACGGGGGCTTCCGTCGCTCCGGTCGCTGCACCCCGCCCCACGGACGCGCCCAATCGTGCACGGTCGGAGCCGCACGTCGCTCCCGAACCGGGACTTCCGGACGCGTGTCGTGGAATGACCGCCATGCAGCGGCGCGAGCAGGCACGGCGTCACGTCGAGCTCGGAAACGTGCTGCGGCGCGTGGGCGAGCCCGAGGGAGCGCGGCGGCGCTTCTTGGAGGCGCTGGGTTGCGTTTCCAACGAGCCGCGCGCGCTGGCCGGTCTTGCGCTCGTCGAGCTGGAGGCCAACCGGCCCGTCGACGCCGTGCGATGGGCGCGCGAGCTCGTGCGGCTCCGACCGCAGGTTCCGGCACACCTCGTGTTGCTGGGCGACGCGCTCGCTGCGGCGGGCGAACGCGACGCGGCGATCGACGCGTGGAGGCGGGCGTTGCGAATCGCCCCGCGACACGAGGGGGCGCGACGCAGGCTCGGGCTTACCGCGCCCGTGCGCCCGGACGAAGCATCGGGAAGATCTCCGGCGAGCGATCCCGCGGACGCGACGAGCCGGCCGTGAGCGGGGCGCGGTCGTCGATCCGACACGCGCGGTTTCGGTGTAAGCTGATGCGATGTTCGTGCGCAAGGCGGCGCTGCGACCGGTGCCGCGCTGGGCGGTCGTGGGCCAGGAGGCCGTCGACGCGGTCGAGCGACTCGTCACGGGAACCGAGCCCGGGCTGCAGCGCGCTCTCGATGCGGGGTACCGCGATCTGGATCGCCGGCAGCCGTTCCTGGCGGCATGGCTCGCCGAGCAGATCAGCACGCGGGGGGACGAGCTCGCGCAGTCGGTTGGGTACTTTCTGTCCGTGACGGTCTTTCTGGCGTTTCACGAGGCGTTCGCGGGCAGGCTGCGCGAGATCGATCGCGAGGCGATCGCGCTCGCGGCGGGAATCCTTCAGGCCGACGAGGAGCTGCGCGCGGACGACCCGGCCGAGGTGCTCGATTCCGACGACGTGCTGCGGCTCGGCCAGCCCGCGGTGATCGACTGGGTGCAGCACCACGTTCGAGAGGCCATCGCGCAGGCCGACGAGGAGACGGACCTCGACGCGCTCGATGCCGTCTACCGTGCGATTCTCGTGGAGGTCATCGCGTTGACCGACGCGGTGGCCGCTCCCGCCGGCGAGCCTCTGCAGGAGCCGGCGTGAACGTTCGGGGCTGCGCGCGCGGGCTCTTCGTAGCCGTCGGCGTCGTGGCCGACGGCTGCGTCGGGGACTCGGTCGGCGGCGCCCCGTGGCCGCTCGACGCGTTCTGCACGGCGACGGTCGAGGGAATCGGCGAGGTGGACGTCGAGTCCGATTACTTGCCTCGCGTCGTGCAGTGCGAGAACGGCGCCGCGGCCGACGCGGCCCTGCAGGTTCAGGCCATCGCGGCCCGTAGTTACTTGTACTACAAGCTCGAGCGCTCCGGTTCCATCACCGATGGCACGAGCGATCAGGTCTACTCCTGCGGACGGCCCCCCTCGGAACGCCACTATGCGGCCGTGCGCGCCACGAGCGGGCTCGTGCTCCGGTTCCGCGGCAGCCAGGTGGCCGCGTTCTACGTCGCCGGTGCCCTGCAATCGCCGCCGGATTGCCGCGGCGGCACGGACGATCCGACGCGCACGGAGCGCTTCGTGACGTACAACGAGGGTCGTCGGGGCGACGACGTGATCCAGACCTCGCTCGGCTGGGTGCACCCGTCCAACCACGCCAACCGGGGCTGCATGTCGCAGAACGGCTCGCACTGCCTCGCGCAGATGGGATGGGACGCGGAGCGAATCCTGCGCTTCTACTACGGCGAGGACATCGAGATCGTGCGCGCCGAGGGGGCCTGCGTGACCCCGCCGGACATGGATCCCCCGTCGGGGCCAGACGCATCGGTCGAGGCGGACGCGGGCGCGGTCGGCGGCGATGGCGGATGGCACGACGACGCGGGCACGGTGCCGCCGACGGACGGTGGATTGCCTGGCTCCGGCGATGCAGCGGGCCCGGCAGTGCACGACGGTGGACGCGGCCGGAACGTGCGAAGCCTTTCGGGTGGATGCTCGACGACTCTGCCGAGCGCGGCGTCTGCGGTCGCATGGCTGGTCGCGATGCCGACGTGGATCGCCGCCCGGCGACGGACCCGCCGCGCGCGGCGGGATCAGCCGCGAAGCGACTCGAACGCGTCGCGCAGCTCCTCGACCTGGTAGTCGAGCGCGAGGTCGGCCCAGTCGGCCTGCTCGAGGCCGACGGCGCGCGCCACCTGTCGCAGGTAATCGTCCTCGGCGAGATCGATCTCGTCGTCCGCGTCGCGGACCGCGGCGACGAGCTCGAGCAGCTTGCGTCGGCGCTCGCGCGGGTCGGACGCGAACGGGGCGGCCGCGCGAACCACGTCGAAGCCCTGGGGCGAGAACGAGCGCAGTCGTGCGTCGACCTCGGCCGGTAGACCTTCGGCCCCCACCAGTTGCCCGAGGAGCCGGCGGACGGTGCGTTCTTCGGCGCCGGTGCGTGTGCCGTCGGCGTGCGCGGCACCGAGAAGCAGGTCCGTCAGGGCGAGCAGGCGTTCGGAACGGGTGGCCATGGATCCTCTCCGGTTCGGCGAGGCTAGCGCGCGCGCGCCGCGTCGGGAAACGGTCCACCGGCCGCCGGTCGGGCTCGCGGCTCCCGATCGCCGCGCGGTCCCTGTTCCCGATGCGATTCGTTGCGAGGAGAGAGCGTGCGCCCCGAAGACCGGCGGCGGCGTTCGGATTGCTCGATCGCGGCTCGGGCTCGGAATCGGGCTCCGGCTCGGACTCGGTTTCAGACTCGGTCTCGGATATGCACTCGGCCTCGATCCTCGGACTCGGACTCGGGCTCGGGGTCAGAATCGAGCTCCGGCTCGGGCTTGGGCTCGGGCTTGGAATCGGTCTCGGGCTCGCAGGCGGCAGTCAGAGCGGAACGAGGTCGTCCTCGTCGAGTGGGTGTGCGTGCGCCTCGGCCCGCTGCGCGAGGCTCGCCAGGGACAGGCGCGTATCCATCATGCGCTCGTCGCCGAGTTGCTCGATCCACGCTCGCAGCGCCGGCACGGCGTCGACGAGGCGTCGGAACGTGGCGCGAGGGAGAAACAGAACCGTGGCGTTCGTGCAAGCGGTCACCGTGGCGGTCGTGGGGCCGTCGTGCAGAAGCGAGATCTCGCCGAACACGTCCCCCGGCCCCAGTCGCGCGAGCTCGACGCGGCCCGCGTCGGACTCACGGCTCACCTGAACCTCGCCCGAGAGCAGCACGAACAGGCCCTCGCCGGGCTGCCCCTCCCGGATCAGGGGGGTGCCCGCGGTCACGTCGTGGGCGCTGAAGCGTGCGAGCAGCTCAAGGCGCTGCTCGCGATCGAAGGGCTGGAACAGGGGGCTCGTGGCCATCAGGTTGGCCAGCAGGCGCTCGCGCGCGAACTTGTCCAGGCCGCGCGCGATGGTGGCGACGGTCGTCGGGTCGGCGCTCGCGGCGCGCAGCGCGTCGCGGTCGAACTCGAGCAGGTCACAGTCCTGGCGCGCGACGACCGATGCCGCACGCGGGCTCGCGGTGAGCAGAGCCATCTCGCCGAACAGCGCGCCATCGTAGAGTGTCGCCAGGAGCCGGGGCCCGGACGGCTCGTCGCGGACGACGTCCACGGCTCCGCGCGCGATCACGAAAAAGGATTGCGCGCGATCGCCTTGGCGCACGACGATGTCACCCCCGCGGGCGCGCACGAGCTTGAGCGCGGCGAGCACGCTTCCGAACGCGCTCGCGGGAAGCTCGCTGAAGAGCGGAATCGGCGGAAGCTGCGCCGGGTAGTGGGCGATGGCGCTCGTGTCGCTCGCGAGTCGGCACGCTTCGGGGGCGAGGCGTGCGGGGTCCGCCGTCCGTTGCAGGTCCAGGCCCGGAGGAAGCGGCGCGTTCCGATCGCCGGGCGAGAGGCGCACGGCGCGGCCCAGACGCGGCGCTCCGACGGCGTACAACTCGGCGAGCCCGGCGACGAGGCCAGCCAGTTGCGGCTCGAGCGCGGCTAGGATCTTGATCGCGACGATCGCGCGCAGGGGATGACCGGCGTGCGCCGCGTGGCGGGCGAGCGCGGTGTAGACCTGCGCGGCTTGCTGGACATGACCGAGCGCGAGTAGACAGTCGGCGACACGGAGTCGGGCATCGAGGTGGCCGGGCTGCAGCCGGACGAGCAGGGTGAAGGCGTGCAGCGCGGCGTCGGGCCGTCCGCCGAGCAGTCGTTCCGTTGCCCAGGCCTCGAGATCGCCGATGGTCTGCACGCGCAGGCAAGCTAGCGCCGGAAAGCGGCGCCCGACAAGCGCGCGGCCGCCTGCGGAAGCGACAAACGATCGGAATTAATCGCCGGGTCGGGGAACGTCCGCGGATACGGGCTCGGGCTCGGACTCGGGCTTGGACTCGGTCTCGGCCTCGCGCTCGGGCTCGGTCTCGGTCTCGGACTCGGTCTCGGACACGGTCTTGGCCTCGGCCTCGGTCTCGGCCTCCGACTCGGACTCGGGCTCGGCCTCGGTCCCACACTCCCACTCGGCCTCGGCCTCGGCCTCGGTCTCGGACTCTGTCTCGGCCTCCGACTCGGACTCGGACTCGGACTCGGACTATGTGTGCTTCGAGGCTCGACCGACGAGGCCGGTATGTTGCCCTCGGGCCGAGCCGACGGCACCGTCGGGGCATGCAGGCGGCGGTCGTTGCGGAGCTACTGCGTCGCGTCTGGGGTGATGCGGCGAGCGGGGCGCGCATCGAACCGATGCCCGCCGACGCGAGCAGCCGGCGGTATTACCGAGCGCGCGCCGCGGCCGACGTGCGGCCGTCGAGCGTCGTGGTGATGGTGATGCCCGAGGGAAGCGGCCGCAGAGACGAGCTCGGGGCGGCCCCTCGGGCGATGCGACCCGCCGAGGCTTTTCTCGAGGTCCGCAGACTGCTCGAGCGGCGTGGCATCGCGGTTCCAGCCGCGCTCGCGTGCGACGACGCCGGCCGGCATGTCCTGCTCGAGGATCTCGGCGACGAGACGTTCTTCGTCCGGCTCCAGGCTCGCCCCGCAGACCGCGAGCAGCTGTACGAACGTGCCGTGGACCTCGTCGCCGAAATGCATGAACGATGCGCGCAGCCGGAACCGGGTTGCACGGTGTACGAGCGGCGGTTCGACCGCGCGCTGTTGCGCGACGAGCTGGACCACTTCCGGCAGTGGGGGCTGGAGGCGGTGCACGGGACGCTGCCGCCGTCGATCCGGGGCGAGCTGGACGCGTGTCTCGACGCGCTCGCCGACGAGGTCGCCGCGCTGCCCGTCGGGTTCGTGCATCGCGACGTTCAGTCGCGCAATCTGATGTGCGTCGGCGATCGGCTCGTCGTGATCGACTTCCAGGACGCGCTCGTCGGGCCGGACGTCTACGATCTGGTCGCGCTGCTGTGCGACTCGTACGTCGATCTCGACGAAACGGTGCAGCGGCGCTTGATCGCGCGCTACGCGCACCGTCGTGGCCTGCGCGCCGACGACGTCGAGGCGCGGTTCTGGCTCGTCGCGGCGCAGCGCAAGCTCAAGGACGCCGGCCGGTTCGTCTACATCGACCGGGTGCGCGGCAACCCGGGCTTCCTGCGGCACGTACCGCGCAGCCTCGCGCTCGTCGGACGCGCCCTCGGTCGGCTCGAGCGGTATCACGCGCTCGACGCGCTGCTTCGGGCTCGCTGGCCCGGCTTTCCCGATTCGGTCGCAGCCCCGAACGCGGTCAGCGGGGGCGCGAACGGCCCCGATCGGGCTCCCGCGCGATGCGGGCCGGGATGATCTGGATGCGCCGGCCGACCCCCTCCCCATCGCTGCGCGTGGTGACGCCTTCGAACTTGGCGAGCGAGAGGTGAATCACGCGACGGTCGCGCGGGCTCATCGGCTCGAGCGTGACGACGCGTCCCTGCGAGACGGCGCGCCTGGCCTCGCGTCGGGCGAGCGAGACGAGCGATTGCTCGTACCGCGCGCGGTAGTCGCCCGAATCGAGCACGATGCGCCGACGCCCGTGCGGAGCGCGATTGACGATGCGCGTGACGAGCAGCTGCAGCGCCTCGAGCGTGGAGCCCTTCTTGCCGATCGCCCGTCCGGCATCGGGACCACGGACGTCGAGGACGATCTGCTCGGGGCCGTCCTCGCGGATGCTCACCTCGGCGTCGAGGTCCATGTGCGCCAGGATCGCGTCGAGCACCTCGAGCGCCTGCTCGGCCTTGCCGTCGCCGGGTCGGCCGCGGCTCGCGGCGGCGCCGACGTCGTCTTCGTCCTCGTCCTCGACGATCAGGGGGCCGCCGAGCCATCCCTTTCGGCGTTCATCGTCCACCACGGTTCCTCCGCGTGCTGTGTGGCGCCTTGCCGCCGGGGGCGGTCGGCGCCGGCCGGGGAGAGTGTACCGCAGCCTCGCTCGGAGCGGTCGCCGGCGCCGCAGGGGCCGGAGCGCTCGCGCGCGCCGCGCGATCGAGACGTTCGAAATGTCGGGTGACGATGTGCTGCTGGACGATGCCGAGCACGCTGTTGGTCGCCATGTACAGGCACAGCCCCGCCGGCAGGAACAGCATGAAGAGCGTGATCATGGCCGGCATCGCGTACAGCATGATCTTCGCCTGGAGGGGATCCATCGTCGTCGGCGTGATCTTCTGCTGCACGAACATGAGCACACCCAGCAGCAGCGGCAGCACGAAGTAGGGGTCGGGAGCCGACAGGTCCGTCCACCACAGCGCGAAGTCCGCGTGATACAGCTCGACGTTGGTCGAAAGCGACGCATAGAAAGCGAACCACACCGGCAGCTGCGCGAGCGTCGGCAGGCACCCCGCGGCGGGATTGACGCCGTGGCGGCGGTACAGTTCCATGATCGCCGCCCCCTTCTTCTCGCGGTCGTCGCCGTATCGCGCCTGGATGGCGTCGAGCTCGGGTTTCAGTCGCCGCATCGCGGCGAACGAGCGAAGCTGCTGCACCGTCAGCGGAAGCAGGGCGATCCGCACGAGCACCGTCATCAGGATGATGGCGAGGCCCCAGTTGCCGACGAGCCCGTACAACTCGGCGAGCAGCCGGACGAGCCAGTCCGCGATGGTCGAGAACCAGCCTCGGTCGACCGCATCGAGCAGCCCGTGACCGGCTGCGGCCAGCGCCGCCGTCTCCTTGGGCCCGACGTAGCCGAGCACGCGGAACGTGGTCTGCCCGCCCGGCGGGATCTCGACGACGCGTCCGACGAGGCGCACCTCGAACAGGGTCCCTTGCGGCTGCGCGGCGCTCGGACGATCTTCGGCGCGTACCCAGCACGCCTCGGCGGGCTCGCCGACGGCCGCGACGAGCATCGCGAAGTAGGTGTTCTCGACGCCGGCGAAGCGCACGCCCGGACCGTGGTTCTGCCCGCCGTAGGCGTCCTCGCGACCGAAGCGCTCGACGCGGTCGGAGAGCGCGCACACGCCGTGGGCGATGCGCGGCGAGGGGGCCGCGAAGAAACCGCCGCCCTCGTGCTCGCGCGGCACCCAGTGGAAGACGCCGGTGCGGGCGCGCACCCGACGGGGCGAGTTTCCGAGGTTCTCCACGCGGATCGTCGACCAGAGCTGGTAGTCGCCCCTCGCCTCGAGCTTGCGCGTGACGCGCACGCCGTCACCCTCCCAGCGCAGGCGGACCGCCGATGCGCCGAGCGGTTCGAGCTGCCATGTCGCGTCCGGCGGAAGGGAGATGCCCACCAGCTCGACGCGGAACGGCAGGTATGCCTCCTTGTCGGTGCTGACCATCTCAAGGGGGCGCCCCGTGCTCGTATCCTCGTACCGCTCCGAGAGCAGCGTCGCGCTGCGCAAGCCGCCGTTGAGACTGGAGACGGTGGCCCGGATCGAGCGGCTCTCGATCGTCGCCCTTCGTTCGATCGCGCGTCGCTCACGCTCGCGCCGCGCGCGATCTTGCGCGGCGAGGGCCGTTCGCGCGGTGGCTTTCGTCGTAGTGGATGGGCCTGCGGGCGTCGCCGACGGTGCGGTCGTCGCGGGCGCGTCCGACGGCGGTCGCAGCAGCAGCCACGAGCCGAGCCCGAGGGCGATCGCGACGAGGCCGACGACGACGAACGCGGCCCGGCGGTCAGCCGGCACGGCACCCTCCGTCGGATGGGTCGGGCGGCGGGTCGTGCCCTCCCGGATGCCACGGATGGCAGCGCAACAGCCGGCGCGACCCGAGCCAGACGCCGCGGAGCAGACCGAATCGTTCGATGCAGCACGCCGTGTAGCGCGAGCAGCTCGGATCGAAGCGGCAGACGGGCCCGAGCAGCGGCGAGACGGTCCGCTGGTATAGGCGGATGAGCCACAGCGCGAGCGTCTTCACGTTCGACCCCGCGGTCGGGTGGGTGCGCGGAGCACGTGCGCCACGGCGTCCAGCTCCGCGAGCAGCGCCCGGGCATTCAGTCGCTCCGCTCCGGGTCGCGCGGCGAGCACGACGTCGCAGGCGGAGGGGAAGCGGTCGCGGTGCCGGCGGAAGACCTCGCGCGCGATCCGTCGAAATCGGTTCCTGTCCACCGCGCGCCGCAGCACGCGCCTCGCGGCGATCACGGCGAGCCGCGTGCGCTGCTCGCCGGCCTCGCGCTCGAGCCACTGTACGATCAGGCTGGGCGTCGCCACCCGCCGCCCCCGGCGTCGAACCGCCTCCACGGCGTTGCGATCCCGGACCCGATCGGCGCGCCGGAACGTCGCGCGAGGCGCGCGCGCCTGCATGGCCCGCTACTTCTTGTAGACGCTCACCGCCAGCCGCTTGCGGCCCTTGCGGCGTCGGTTCGAGAGCACCCTGCGGCCGGTGGCGGTCTTCATGCGAGCGCGGAAGCCGTGGGTGCGCAGGCGGCGCGTCCGGTGCGGTTGATAGGTGCGCTTCACCAGAGCCTCCGGAAACGGGCGGGAACGAAGCACGCGCGCGACGGGGTGTCAAGGCGCGTAACCCCAGGATCGGCGGCGCGGGTCGCTCGCGAGGCGGCCCGCGCTCTGGTAGCGTGCCGCCGCGTCCGTGATTCCGCGCTATCGCGTGCCCGAGCTCGAGGCGCTCTGGTCGACGCGACACCGCTACGAGGTCTGGTTCGACGTCGAGCTCGCGGCCTGCGCGGCCATGGAGCGCGCGGGACTGGTGCCGCCGGGTACGGCATCGGCGCTGGTACCGTTGCGCGAGCGGATCGATCCCGACGCCATCGAGCGGCTCGAGCAGGTCGGGCGCCACGACGTGATCGCGTTCCTCACGCACCTCGAGCAGTTGGGCGGGGAGCCGGCCCGCTGGCTCCACCGCGGGCTGACTTCGTCGGACGTCGTCGACACGGCTTTGGCGATCCTGCTGCGCGACGCCGCCGACGCGCTGCTCGGGCGCTTGCAGACGCTCGGCGAGGTGCTCGCGGGCCTCGTCGAGACGCACCGGCGCACGCCCGTCATCGGTCGCACGCACGGGATGCACGCCGAGCCGCTGCGCTTCGGCCAGGTGCTCGCCGGGCATCTGGCCGAACTGACGCGCGCGCGACGACGACTGCGCGAGGCGCGTGCGGTCGTCGCGGTCGGCAAGCTCGCCGGGGCGGTGGGTACCTACGCACACCTCTCCCCGGACGTCGAGGCCGACGCGCTCGGTACGCTCGGTCTGCGCCCCGAGACGGTTCCGACGCAGGTCGTCGCGCGCGACCGGCATGCGGAGTTCTTCGTCGCGCTCGCGCTGCTCGCGGCGGCCATCGAGCGGCTCGCGACGAACCTGCGCCACGGCCAACGATCCGAGGTCGGCGAGCTGGAGGAGCCGTTCGGCCGCGGACAGAAGGGCTCGAGCGCGATGCCGCACAAGCGCAACCCCGTGCTGGCCGAGAACCTTTGCGGACTGGCGCGCCTGGTGCGCGCCGCCGTCGCACCGGCCCTGGAAAACATCGTGCTGTGGCACGAAAGGGACATCAGTCACTCCTCGGTCGAGCGCGTGCTTGCGCCCGACGTGACCACGTTGGTCGCGTTCATGCTCGAGCGCGCGACGCAGATCCTCCGCGGTCTGACCGTGCGCGCGGACCGCATGGCGGCGAACCTCGAGCGGACGGGCGGATTGTGGGCGAGCGAAGGCGTCCTGCTCGCGCTCGTCGAGGCCGGCATGGGACGCCAGCAGGCGTACGAGCTCGTGCAGAGGGCCGCGCTCGAATGTTTTGAGGGCCGTGGCGCGTTCGTCGACCGGTTGCTCGCCGAGCCCGCGGTCGCGGCCCGGATCGACCGGGATGCGCTGCGCGACGCGGTGGACCTCGACCGGGCGCTGCGGCACGGGGACCGGGTCATCGACAGGGCCCTGGCCGCGTTCCGCGAGTCGGAGGGGTCGGCATCGTGACGGTGCGTCGGGAGTTGCTCGCGCGCGGGCTCGGGCTGACCCTCGAGACGGCGGACTTGCCCGGGCTCGGCACGCCGCAGCGGGGCAAGGTACGCGAGGGCTACCGGCTGACCGACGGGACGCGCCTGCTGGTCACGACGGACCGGGTGAGCGCCTTCGACCGCGTGCTCGGGACGCTTCCGTTCAAGGGGCAGGTTCTCAACGGCCTGTCGGCCTGGTGGTTCCGACAGACGGCGTCCCTCGTGCCCAATCACCTGATCGACGTGCCCGACCCTCAGGCGATGCGGGTGATCGACTGCACGCCGCTGCCCGTGGAATTCGTGGTGCGCGCGTATCTGACCGGGGTGACGAGCACGAGCATCTGGACGCATTACGCGCGCGGCGAACGTGAGTTCTGCGGTCACCGACTGCCCGATGGGCTGCGCAAGAACGAGCCGCTGCCGCGCCCGATCCTGACCCCGAGTACGAAGGCGTCGCACGGCGCACACGACGTCTCGGTCTCGCGCGAGCGACTGCTCGCGGCTGGGGCCGTCACGTCCGACGAACTGGACCAGGTCGAGCCGATGGTTCTCGCCTTGTTCGAGCAGGGTCGGCGCGTGTGCGCCGAGCGGGGCCTGCTTCTGGTCGACACGAAGTACGAGATCGGCCGCACCACGGACGGCCGGCTTGTGGTCATCGACGAGGTGCACACGCCGGACAGCTCGCGATTTTGGCGCGCGTCGACGTACGAGGATCGATTGCGCGCGGGGCTCGAGCCCGAATCGCTCGACAAGGAGTGGCTGCGACGCTGGCTCGTCGAGCGCGGCTATCGCGGGGAGGGCGAGCCGCCGCGGCTCAACGACGAAGTGCGGATCGAGGCCGCCGGCCGGTACGTCGAGGTGTTCGAGGCGCTCACGGGCCGCCCGTTCGAACCGGACCTCGAGCCCCCGCTCGAGCGGTTGCGCCGAAACGTCGCGTCGCTCGTCGGTTCCGACCGGGCCGGCCCTGTTGCTTGACGGCCGTTCGGACGCGGGAAGGGAGTGCGGCGCGGACTCGGAATCGGGCTCGGATCACCCTCGGCGGTCGGGTCGATCGATGGCGGTTGAAACTCGGACTCGGAGCCCGGCTCGGGCGCTGTCTCGGATTCGGCCTCGGACCCCGACTCCGAGCCCGATTCGGCCTCGGGTTCTGACTCGGTCCCGGTCTCGGCCTCGGACCGTGGCTTCGACTCGGACTCGGTCTTTGAGCTGGACTCGGGCTCGGATTTCGCGACACCGGTCGAGAACGTCGACCCGTGTCGCCCTCACTCCGTGCGGTCGCGTTCGTGGAGCACTCCGGCGGCGATCAGGCGTCCGTCCCGACCGTCCCATACGCGCTCGAAACGGGAGAGCGAGCCGTCGCCGTCGAGGTCACCCTCCGCGTAGGCCGTCGCGAGCGACCGGCCTTCGAGCCCACAGCCACTGGGCTCGACCCGCAGTCCGTAGCGAAACCGGATCGGTGCGTCGAATCGAAAGCCCAGTGCCCGCCAGGTCGCGGCGCCGATGGCCTCGTCGGCCTGCGGGTCGACGTCCACGGGATTCGCGCTCGGACGCTCGGGTACAGGACCGGCCGTCGGCGGGAGGCAACGCGACTGCGGGCCATCGGCCGAGGGGTGCTCCCGCTCGTAGTAGGCGGCCGCCGCCCGTCCGATGCGCGCGAGCTGGTGCGGAACCTCGGCGAGCATGCTCGTGCGCACCGTTCGGACGAACGCCGGAACGCCGGCTGCGAGAAGCCCTGCCGTCACTGCGATCAGGACGACGAGCTCGAGGGCGCTCGGTCGGCGCGGACGCCGCGGCCCCGACGGGGCGAGGTCGGTCATCCGCCGCCGGGCGTCAGCGTCAGCACGAGCGTCTCGGTTTGACCCGCACGGATGGTGACCTCTCGGGTCTCGCGGATGTTGAAATCGCTGTTGACGAACGTGACCCGGTGTCGGCCCGCGCGCAGCGGGATGTTCATCTGGGGCGTATTGCCGATGAGCTCACCGTCGACGAAGACCTGCGACCAGGGACGCGTGTTGACGCGCAGCGTTCCCATTCCCCCGCCACTCTCCTCCGACGGATTGGTCACTTCGGCGACCTGCGTGCCGGTTCCGGTCTCGGTCCGGTCGCCCGCGCCCCGTGGCCCCGTGCCCCGCCCTCCGCCCAGTGCCCGCACGCCCGCGCCCGTCCCCGCCGCGAGCCGCACGAGCCCCGCCCGCACCTCGTGCTCCTCGCGTCCCGGCGGGATGCTCAGTGTTCCGGTCCATGTCTCGTGTTGCGCGAGACTCATCTCCACGGTCCACGCATCGCCCGTCAGCTCGACGTCCGCGCTCGTGGGCGTGGTGCCCACGATGCGCCGCTCGCTGCCGCGCAACAGCGCGACGCGCGCGCCTGGCGGATCCGAGACGAAGCGCACCGAAGCGGAGCGCTGCGCGAGCTCGGCACGCGGTAGCTCGACGACCTGACCGGCCGCGATCTGCACTTGCGTCTGCCAGGGCGTGTAGCGGCTTCCGTGCTCGACGCGGATCGTATAGGTGCCCGGCGTCAGGTCCGTAACGACGACCGGGGTCCGCTGCGGCAGCTCGCGGCCATCGACGAGCACCCGGGCGCCGGACGGCGTGCTGTCGAGGCGGAAGCCCGTACCTGCCGCCGGGGACGACGTGCCCGCGCTGCCGCCGCGTTCCGGCTCCAGCACGACGGTGGGCAGGACGAGCGTCTGGCCGGGCTGGACCTCGACCTGCATCGACCACGTGCGGAACCCCGGCTTGCGGATTTCGAGCAGATGCATCGATCCGGGCTCGACGTTCGGGATGACGAAGGGACTGGACAGCGCGGGTACCGGCCGCTCGTCGAAGACAACCACCGGGTCGACGGGTACCGTGGTCAGGTGAATCGTCCCCGGAGACTTCTGCAAGAAAAGGAACCAGATCGCCGCGGCGCCGCCGCCGACGACCAGGGCCCCGACGGCGACCCAGAGCGGCCAAGCGGGGCGCGTGCGGCTCGCGCGGGCACCGCGCTCGATCGCCGTGGTCGCGGTCGGCTCGCGACGCGCCGGCAGGTCGAAGGGGCTGGGAGCTCCGAGCGCGCTCGACGAGATCGGCTGAGGGGTCGGTGCGATGGGCGGCGTGGGACGCGCCACGGAGGGAGGTGGCGCGATCACCGGACCGGCCGCGCCGGGCACGGGAGCGGGAAGAACGCCGACCGGCGCGGGAGCCGCGGAGGCGGACGCCGTGGGGACGGCCGCGCCGAGGAAGGGTGCCGCCGCACGTGGCATGGGGGCTGGCTCGACGGCGGGAGCGACGGCGACGGACGGCATCGTTCCTGGCGAGGAAGAGAGCGTGCCTTCCGGTTTGTCGTAGATCTGCGTCGAGAGCTCCTCGTCGTCCCAGTCCATCTCGATCGCGGCGGGTGGGGGCGCGATCGCGGCGGCCGGTGGTGCTGCCCCCACGGCAGGGACCGCAGCGGGCGTTGCGGGTCGCGAGGTCGAAGCTGCAGCCACGTCCGGCAGACTGGTTCGTGCGACCACGGCCGAGGTTGCCGGGGACATCGGAACTGCGGGCGATGGACCGGACGCCCGTGCCTGTGGCGGTGGCGGCGGTGGAGGCGCGCCCACGCCAAGCATCGTGACCTTGCCGCGCCGGGGCGGTGGCGCGGTCGGTCCGGCCGATCCGCCGGCGGGAAGCGATCCCGACGCCCCGGCCGATGGTCCCGAAGCAGGCGGTGTCGGTCGCGGTGGCGGTGGCCCGGGCGTGGCACGGTCGGCCTGTGCGTCCGGGGCGGCTTCGAAGCCGGCGGCGCTCATATCGAGCTTGCGATACTGCTCGTCGCGGGCGCTCTCCTTGGCGATCTCGTCGGCGAACGCCTTTCGCATGTAGGCCGCGAGATCCTTGGGCGCGAAGAAATTGCCCGACGTGTACATGAAGGATTGCAGATCGTCGTGCAGATCGAGCGCAGTCTGGTAACGGTCGTCGGGGTCGCGCGCGAGCGCCTTGAGCACGATCTGCTCGAGCTCCTCCGGGATGCGTCGGTTGTAGGTGCTCGGCGGCATGATCTCGACGTTGCGCACCTTCTCGAGCGTCGAGAAGTCGCTCTCGCCGACGAAGAGCCGTTCGCCGGTCAGCAGTTCGTACAGCACGATGCCCACGGAGAACACGTCGCTGCGCCGATCCAGGGGCAGACCGCGGACCTGTTCCGGCGACATGTAGCCGAACTTGCCCTTGAGGATGCCCGCTTGGGTCTTGCCGGCCTTGCTCGCCGCCTTGGCGATGCCGAAATCGACGATCTTGACCTCGCCGTCGTACGAGACGAGCACGTTTTGCGGCGAGACGTCGCGGTGGACGATGTGAAGGTCGCGGCCGCTGGTGTCCTTCTTGTTGTGCGCGTAGTCGAGGCCCTCGCACACCTTCATCATGACGAAGCAGGCCATCGGCACGGGGATCGGTTCGCCCCGCTTTCGCGCGCGGTCAAAGATCGTGCGCAGGTCCTTGCCCTGCACGTATTCCATCGCGATGTAGTAGCTGTCGCCGACGATCCCGAGGTCGAAGACGTGCGCGATGTTCGCGTGGGTCAACAGCGCCGCGATCTTCGCCTCGTCGATGAACATCGTGATGAATTCTTTGTCTTCCGCGATCGACGGGAGGATCCGCTTGACCGCGACCAGACGCTCGAAACCCTCGACGCCGAACGACTTGGCCTTGAACACCTCGGCCATGCCGCCGACGTTGATGCGCTCGAGCAGCAGGTACTTGCCGAACGGGATGGGCTTCTTCACGCGGTGCCTCTGCCACCGCCTCCGGCCTCTCCGCCGGGCAGCGGCGCCAACCGGTGCGGCCAGCCATCAGTGTACCGGCCGTGCACAGCGCGCGTCAACGCGGCGACGCAGTCCTGGCGCGTGCGGCACCCGGGCCCGCCCGTTCGCGCAGGTGGTCGCGGAGCCGGGGCGCGACGGCCATGACGAGCGCGTGACAGCGTCGGAGGTCGTCGAAAGCCTGGGCGAGAGCGGGGGGGCCGCCGGGCAGCGAGCGAACACGCGCACCGAGGTCTCGCTCGATTTCGGGCAGTCGTGCGGTGTCGCAAAGCGCGGCGGATGCGTGCGCCAGCGCCACCATGGACTCTCGGGTGGCGCGTCCCGCCAGCGCGTCCCACTGCTCTCGCACGAATTGCCATGCTTGCTCGCGCGTCGCCGCCGAGCGAAGCTGTGCCACCGGCACGCGAAGGATCTCGTTCTGGCGCAGCGGACCGTCGAGCGAGAGCCGTCGGGCGATCGAGGCGGCTTCGGGGTCTGCAGCACAACCGAGCGCGCCCAGGATGCTTCGGCGTACGGCGGGGGGATTGGACGCGCCGAGTTGCTCCGCGAGGCGCGTGACGGCAGCCGTGCCCTCCGTTTCGACCCATACGCAGAGGGCGGTCTCCAGTAGGTCGGTCGAGATCGATGGGGGTCCGGTTCCGCAGGTGAGCTCGTCCGCCCACCGGCGCGCGCGGTCGGCGAGCTCCCGTCGAAGAGACGGATCCCGCCCCAGCCGGGCCATCACGCGCACGACGGCTGCGCGCGTCAACGTGCGCTCCTCGTCTTCTTCGGGCCGCGCGTCCAGGCCCAGGCGTCGAGCGCGATCGGCGTACAGGCTCCGCACCCACGTCGAAAAGGCCGGACGGTCGTCGTCCGAGACGACGTGGCCGTCGAGCCATTCGAGCAGTTCCGCGGGCGCGAGCGCGACCGAGCGCTCGGTGTCCGCGGCGAATCGGGGCAACGTCTCCAGGACGGCGCGCGACTGCTCGGGATGCGCCTCGATCGACGCAAGAACGCTGTCGACCACGGCCATCCGTTCGGTCGCCGACAGTGCGGGCCATCCGTGCGCGAGCAGCGCGTGCAGGGCACCCTCGGCCAGCGCGAATCGGTAGTAGCCGCTGCCCGATGCGTTCGGCAGTAGCCAGTCGGGGCATCGTGGATTGCGTGAATCGAGCGGGACGATGGCTTCGGACTCCGTGAGCCACGCGCACTGCGCGTGCATCTGCCCCGCTTGGTGCCAGCGCATGCAGACGGGCAGGCGCCAGCGCGTTCCGTTCGGATCGATGTCGGTTCCCACCGACCGGAAGCGCCGTTGCGCAAGCCGCACGGCCGGACCAGCGCGGTCCTCGCAGACGAGCTGCGCATGCACCAGCGGCAGGCCGGGCTGGTCGAGGAAGGTTCGCCAGGAAGTCGACACGTCCATGCCCGCGGCCTGGTCGACGGCGCGCAGGAAATCGTCGGTGTCGGCCACGCTCCAGCGATGCGTCTCGAGGTAGCGCTGTACCGCGCGTCGCATCGTGTCGGCGCCCAGGGCATGGTCGTACATCGCGAGCAGCGCGAGCCCCTTGCCGTAGGTGATGTCGTCGAACGCGGCGTGGATGTCGTGGCTGCTGGCGATGGGCTGCCGGACGCGGCGCGCCGAGGGAAGCGCGTCGGTGCGCATCGTGTCGTGGACCCATTGCAGGGCGATCTGCTCCGCGCGCATCGACGGCTGCCAGCGCGCGACGGCCACGAGCTCCAGCCAGGACGCGAATCCCTCGTTGAGCCAAAGGTCGTCCCACCACGCCATCGTGACGAGGTTGCCGAACCACTGATGGGCCAGCTCGTGGGCCATGACGAGCGCGAACGCGCGCCGCTGCGAAACGGGCGCGTCGGGCTCGAGCAGCAGCAGGCCGTCGCGGAACGTGATGAGCCCGGCGTTTTCCATCGCCCCGGCCTCGAAGTCGGGCACCGCGACGATGTCCAGCTTGTCGTAGGGGTAGGGCGAGCCGAACCACGTCTCGAGCACCGCGAGCAGTTGCGGCGTGTGCGCGAGCGCGTGGCCGAGAGAGCCGCCGCGACCGCGGACGGCGAGGCCGCGCAGGGGAAGCGGCGGCCGTTCGATGCCCGGCGGTGCGGGCACGGGCGGCGCCTCGACCACGTCGAAGGGGCCAACGGCCCACGCGACCAGATAGGTGGGTAGGGGCGGCGTGGTGCGGAAGCGGAACCGCGTCCAGCCGTTCCCTTCGGGCTCGCGGGCGGCCTGCGAAGCGTTCGCGAACGCGAGCTCCCCGTCGCGCACCACGAGGGTCACGTCGAAGGGCGTCTTGAAACGCGGCTCGTCCAGGGACGGGAACGCGCGGCGAGCGGAGAGCGGCTGGAACTGCGTGAAGACGTAGCGCCGACCGTCGACTTCGACGAGGTAAGCGCCGTCCAGCGCTCGACGCAACGGGCCGGCCCAGCGCAATGCCACCGTGAGATCGCCTTGCAGCGGGGAGTCGAGATCGATCGCGCCCAGCCCTTCGTCGGGCACGGCGAGCCGCCATCGCGCGCCGACGGGGCGCCCGTGGGAATCGACGACCACGACGTGCCGCACGTCGAGCTCCCGGGCATGGAGCCAGATCGCGCGGCGAGGCCCATGCACGCGCAGCGCGATCTCGACGACGCCCTCGATGCGCTCTGCGGCCGTGTCGATGCGCAGCTCGAGGGCGTAGCGCGACGGCACCGTGTCCGCCGGCAACCGCAAGTCGGCCGGCGGCGGTTCCAAGCTCGGAGCCGAGGCGCGTCGGCTGGGCGTCTGCTCCGGCCGCGCCGGGGGCGAAGCCGTCGTGGGAGTCGTCACCGAGGGGCCACCGCACGCCGGAAGCACCGCCAGCACGATGTGCGCGACGGCCCGGACTCGAGAGGTGCGTGGTGCGGCCTGCATGCCGTCCAGTCGAGACACGGGAGCGCACGATGCCATGAATGACGATCGCTTCGCGACACGGGCCTCGTGACGTTGCCGTGCGTTCGCTTCGGGCGCACCGGTGCGTCCGGCTGCGCCGCACGGATCGAACCGGCGGTCGGGGTGCAAACCGACTGCGGACTCGAGTGCGGCTCGTGGTGGGAGTGACAGCGGCGGTCACGTTGTTCGACGTGGCCGAGGAGAGTTGCGAGCCCGAGACGGAGTCCGAGTCCGAGTCCGAGACCGACGCCGAGACCGAGTCCGAGGCCGAGTAGAGAAATCGCGCTCAACCAGAATGGCCGGCGCTGTGAGCTCGGCTGGCCCGACGTTCAGCGCCGCATGCCGTTCACGGTCCAGCGCTGATTGGCGCAAGCGCCGAGGGCACACGAGATCATGTCACCTGGCGACGGCGTGAACGTGATGGAGACGGTGCCCTCGAAACGGTCGTCGGCGGTGAAACGGCCCTGGACTTCGTAGCGCTCGTTGCAGCCGCCGGAGCAGACGAGCACGGCGTGAAACTCGGGGCAGACGGGCGCCATCACGTCTTCCATCACGAGCCGGTGGTCGGGGCATCCGGTGTTGCCGCCGCCCTGCACGGTCAGCACGCCGGCGTCGTGGTTGAACGTGAGGGTCCTGAAATCGACGCTGACCATTCCGAACGCGCAGGAATAGCTGCTCGCGCCGCTGACCGTGAACGTGCCGGTGCAGCTCGGCCCTTCGGTGGGGCAGCCGCATGCCGGTCGCGACCGATCGCACTCGAAGACGCACCGATTGGCGTCGGGGTCACAGCGATCGACGGTGCAGTCGTTTCCATCGCTGCAGGCACGCGGCCGCTCGGCGGGGGTGCAGCCGAACTCCGGCATGCACACCTCGTCGCCGTTGCAGAAGTTGCCGTCGTCGCAGTCCGCGGCGGTCGTGCACGGTCGCGTGGCCACACACCCAGTCGAGGCGACGCACCGCTCGCCCGCGTTGCAGCGCGTGTCGAGCGGCGTGTGCGTGCAGCGGCCCCCGGCGCCGCAGCTGTCCACGGTGCACGCGATCCGGTCGTCGCACTCCGCGTCGCTCGCGCACCCGCCATCGTCGATGCAGTCCATCGCCGGATCGCACCGCTCGCCCATCGCGCACAGCGAGTCCTGAGGGAGGTTGCGGCACAGGTTGCCCGCTCCACACGAGTCGACCGTGCAGTCGATGCCGTCGTCGCAGTCGGCGCTGGAGGCGCACCGCCGCCCCGCGACGCAGCCGCGCTCCGGATCACACGACATGCCCATGCCACAGGCGGCATCCAGAGGCTGGTGCTCGCACCGGTGCTCGACGTTGCACACGTCGACCGTGCACGAGACGCCGTCCTCGCACTCGGCGTCGGTGGCGCACCGGGTCGAGTCCATTCCGCGACGTTTCCCGCCGGCGCATGCGCCCGTGACGAAGGCGAGCACGAGAACGGCGGGAGGCCAGATGCGGGTGGGCACGCGCATGGGGGTCATCTCCGCAGGCCGACGACGGCCGCGTCCTGGTTGCCGCAGATGCCGCATTCGCCGAAGAAGGTCGCGCTCCACCGACCTTCGAAGCGCTGTCGACAGTCGAAGCGGCCTTGCAGTCGGTAGTTTCCGCACGATCCGTCGGAGGCGGTCACGTCGAAGGTGGCGCCCGTCGGCGCGGGCATCTGCACGAGGTCGAAGGGCCCGGCGCGGACGCGCAACGCGCCGCCGCCGACCGAGAACGTCGCGTCCGAGACGCTATACGTCGCGCGGCCGCACGCGGACGTCTGCATGGGCGCGATACGGTACGTACCCGTGTAGTCCGCCGTCGGATCGAACGGGTCGCACGGCGGCCCGGCGTCGGTGGGCATGACGCCCGCGTCGCACCCGGGGGCGGTTTCGTACCGGCAACCGTCCATCTCGGCATCGCAGCGGTCGAGCGTGCAGGCGTTGCCGTCGTCGCAGTCCTCCCTCTCGCCCGGAAAGCAGCCCGCGCCGGGCACGCACTGTTCGACGCCGTTGCAGAACACGCCGTCCTGACAGTCCTCGTCGACGCGACACGTGGTGGGCAGCCCCGCGCGGCACCCGCTGCCGGCCAGGCAGCGCTGTCCCGTGGGGCACATCTCGTCGAGCGGCCGGTGGCGACATACGTTGCCGACCGCGCACTGGTCGAGGGTGCAGCCGATGCCGTCGTCGCACTCGACGTCGCTGGCGCAGGAACGGCCGGCCTCCGATGCGTCGGCGCGGTGTGCATCGAAGGGCCCGGTCGCATCGAGAGCGGCGTCGCGTGAACCGCGTCGCGGCGGATCGGCCGAGCAACCCGCGGCCGCCGCCGCGATCAGACCGGACAGGAAAAGCATGCGCGACGCATCGCTGAGGTTAGGGGCTCGCGGCGCCTCGATCAACGCGGTGCGCAGTGCAGCCCGTGGCGAGCTCGGGATCGACCGATTGCTCGATCGCGCGGCGTGCGGAACGGCGGTACGGCCCGGTGGGTCGAGCCCGCGATGCGGTGGCCCATGGACGGACCGCCGGGCCCGGTTACCATCGGCGCGGCCGCATGACCCAGCCGCCCGTCCGTACCGGCGCCTGTCCGAGCTGCGGCGCGCCCGTTTCGTTCGCGCTCGCCTCGTCCGTGGTCGCCGTCTGCGGTTACTGCCGGTTCGCGGTGGCCCGGACCGACCGCGATCTACGGCTCGTCGGCAAGGTCGCCGATCTGGTACCGACGACGCCCGAGGCGGCCATCGGGGACGAGGGCAACGTCGCGGGCCACCGTTTTCGCGTGTTCGGCCGACTCCAGATCGATCACGGACGGGGCCCGTGGGACGAGTGGTACGTCGCGCTCGAAAACGGGGGCTGGGGCTGGCTCGCCCGTGCGCAGGGCCGCTGGTACGCGACGTCGCCGGCACCGTACGCACCGGGTAGCGCGCCGGACTACGCTCGAGCGGTCGCCGGCACGCGGCTCGAGCTCGCCGGGCAGACGTGGGTCGTGGCCGAGCGGGGCCGATCTCGAGTGCTGTCGGCCGAGGGAGAGCTCCCGCTCCCCGTGCGCGTCGGTGAAGAGGGCCGGTACCTTGATTTGTCGGGGCCGGCCGGAGCGTTCGCGACGCTCGATTACGGCGATGGGTCGGAGCCGCCGCGCTTGTACGTCGGCAGGGTGGTGCCGGCCGAGCAGGTGCGATTCACGATGCGCGCGGCTGGCCCAAGGCCGGCACACGTCGTCGAAACGGCGCGGCTTCGTTGTCCCTCGTGCGGTGCGCCCGTCGAGCTGTTCGTGCCCGATCGCGCCGAGCGGCGAACGTGCGGTCACTGCAACGCGCTGCTCGACGTCGAGCACGGCGAGCTGCGCTACCTCAAGCACCTCGAGCCCCGTCCCGTACGGCCCACCATCCCGATCGGCGCCCGCGGCACGCTGCGCGGCGAGGCGGTGGTCTGCACGGGCTTCATGCTCCGCTCGGTCGTTGAGGACGGCGAATGGTTCCAGTGGACCGAGTACCTGCTCTGGACACCGGCCGGCTATCGATGGCTGACCGAGGATGCGCGCGGGCACTTCCATTTGTACCGGCCGATTGAGATCGGGGATGTCGTCGTCGACGGGCACCAGGCCTTCGTCGGTGACCGACGCTTTCGATTGCACACCTCGGGCGACGTGGCCCCCGCGCACGTCGACCACGTGCAGGGCGAGTTTTACTGGCGCGTCGAGGTGGGCGACACGTCGCGGCTCGACGACTACGTCGCTCCGCCCGAGGCGCTCGGCATCGAGCGCACGCAGGACGAGATCCACGCGGCGCTCGGCACCTGGGTCGATCCGCACGAGCTGTGGCGCGCCTTCGGCCTGAGCGGTCCTCCCCCACGCCCGTCGGGCACGGGTCTCGCGCAGCCGGCGCCGTCGGCCCGCTGGCCGTGGATCGTTTCGCTCGTCGGGCTGCTGTTGTTCGCCGTCGTCGAGCTCGGTTACCGGGTGTTCTCCCCCGCGCAGCGGACGATCTGGATCGGGCGCCTGCCGCTTGCGCCTGCCGGTGCGGGGCGCGGACCCATCCCGGCGCCGCCCGCGACCGGTGGATCCGGCGTCGTACCGGTCGTCTACACGCCGCCATTCGACCTCGTACGGTCGACGACGCTTCGCGTGCACGTAGCCCACGACGGGACCAACGACGCGGTGCTCGTCGCCGTCGCGCTCGTCGACCAGCACGGCGGGGGCGTGCGGGAGGCTGGCCTCGTGGCCGAGCGTTACAGCGGAAGGGAAGGGGGCGAGTCGTGGGTCGAAGGGACCGCGGAGGCCGACGTGCTGTTCGACCGCGTCCGCGCCGGGCGCTACGTGATGCGGTTCGAGACGAGCTGGGAGCCGTTCGTCGGCGCGCTGCGCGCGTCGCACGTTCCGTCGGTCCACGCGCGCGTCGTCGAGGGGGCCGACCCGCTCGGAGCGTGCTGGCCATGGATGGCTGGGCTCATGCTTCTGCCCGGGATCGTCGGGACGTGGCGGCGGATGTCGCGCGAGCGGGGCCGCTGGGCCACTTCGAACGTCCGCCACGCGCTCGGCGGTTCGGCGGAGTGACGGAGGGACGCGGGTGGCTCGGATCGGCTATGTCGCGTTCGTGGTCGTGATGCTCGTCGGTTGGGGGCTGCTGCGGGCCAGTGGCTGCGCGCCCATCGGCGCCGCGGAGGCGGCGCGGCCCGTGGCCAGCGGCCCACCGTCGTTCCGCGGGCCTTCCGTGCTGGTCGGTCCGCGGCGCGGGTTCGGCGGATGGGGAGGTGGCAAGTGAGCGCATCGGAACTGCAGGCGCTGTCGATGGCCGCCGTGGCGGCGGTGCTGTTCGCCCTGGTCGGAGCGGGCTTCTTCGCACTCGCGTTCGTCATCATGCGGGCGCTCTCTCCGTTCTCCATCCGCAAGGAAATCGAGCAGGATCAGAACAAGGCGCTCGCGGTGCTCATCGGTTCGGTGCTGCTGGGCATCGCGCTCATCGTCGCCGCCGCGCTGGAGGGCGAGGCGGCCGGCGCTCCCGTGACCACCGGCGGTCTGGGTTGGGGTGCCCTGCTTCACGGGCTCGTTGTTTCGGTGCTGTTCGCCCTGGTCGGCCTGGTGCTGTTCGGCGCCTCGTTCTTCGTCGCGACGCGCGTGTTGCCGTTCTCCGTCCGCAAGGAGATTGAGGAGGACCACAACGTCGCGTTGGCGCTTGTACTGGGTGCCGTCAACGTGGGGCTGGGCCTGATCGTCGCGGCCGCGGTCCGCGGGTGAGCCTGAGCCGCTGGCACGTCGGGGTCCTGCTCGCGGTCGCGCTCGTCGTCGCGACCTCGGGGCTCGTCTACGAGCTGCTCGCGGGCACCCTGGCCAGCTACTACATCGGCAGCGGCGTCATCGGCTTCTCGACGACCATCGGCGTGTATCTGTTCGCGCTCGGCATCGGCTCCTGGCTGTCGCGTCGCATCGCCGACCCCGTCGCGCCGCGTTTCATCGCCGTCGAGTGGACGGTCGCGTTGCTCGGGGGCGCGATGGCGCCCGCCGTCGAGCTCGCCTTTGCGTGGGCGGAGCACGCCGCCGTGCTGCTCTACGTGCTGCTGTTCGTCGTCGGGATGCTCGTTGGGCTCGAGATTCCCCTCTTGATGCGTCTGCTCAAGCACGACCTGCGCTTCGAGGACGTGGTCGCGCGCGTGCTCGCCTTCGACTACCTCGGGGCCCTGGTCGGGGCGCTCGCCTTCGCGCTGCTGCTCGTACCGTGGCTGGGCACGACGCGGACCTCGCTCGCGCTCGGTCTGCTCAACGCCGTCGCGGGCTTCGCGGCGCTCGCCGTGCTGCGCGCGCAACTCGGCCCGCGGGCCACGCGCCGGCTCGGGGCGCAAGGGCTGCTCGTCGCCGCCGTGCTCGTCGCGGGTCTGTTCGGTGCCGCGCGGATTACGCGGTGGGCGGAAGCCGGCACCTACGCCGGCGTGATCCTGTGGAACGAGCGCAGCGCGTATCAGCAGATCACCGTGACGGCGGCCGAGGGAGGCGTGCAGCTGTTCCTGAACGGTCAGCTCCAGGTGCACTCCGGCGACGAGTACCGCTACCACGAGGCGCTCGTGCACCCGGCCCTCGCGCTCGCGCACCGGCGTGCGCGCGCGCTGGTGCTCGGCGGTGGTGACGGCCTCGCGGTGCGCGAGCTGCTCCGCGATCCGGCGATCCGGGAGGTGGTGCTCGTCGAGCTGGACCCGGCGGTCACGAGCCTGGCGCGACGGCTGCCCGCGTTGCGCGAGCTCAACGGCGGGGCGCTCGACGATCCGCGCGTGCGGATCGTGCACGACGACGCGATGGTCTGGCTCGAGGCGCGCTCGTCGGCCGCGGCACCCTTCGACGTCGTCATCGCCGATTTTCCGGACCCGAACGACTTTGCCACCGGCAAGCTGTACACGACCCGCTTCTACCGGCTCGTCCGGCGGGCGATGCACGATCGCTCGGTCCTCGTCGTCCAGGCCACCTCGCCGCTGCACGCGCGACGAAGCTTCTGGTGCATCGAGCGCACGATCCGCGACGTGGGGCTGCACACGCGGCCCTACCACGTGCACGTGCCCTCGTTCGGCGCCTGGGGCTTCGTGCTCGCCACGCCGTGGCCCGCGCCACAGCCCGAGCGGCTCCGCGTCGGGGGCCTGCGGTATCTGGACGAGGCGACGCTGCGGGCCGCGTTCGTCTTTCCGCCCGACATGGGGCCGGTTCCGGTCGAGCCCAATCGACTGCACGACCAGATGCTCGTCCACTATTACGCGGCCGAATGGGGAGGCGGATGATCCACCCGATCGGGCGGCGGGCCGTGCTCGGGGGCCTGCTCGGCGCGCCGCTGGTCGCGATCGGCGCCATGGCCGGCTGCGAGCGCGTGGCGCCGCGCGGATCGGACCGCGCCGCGCGGCGTCGTCGCGCGCACATCGAGGGGGCGATTCGCGGTCCTTCGATTGCGTCGGGACACGCGCTGCGCGACGGTACGCTGCGTCAGGACGGCGTCGAGACGACGCACCGCGCCCGCGTCGTCATCGTCGGGGCCGGGATCGCCGGGTTGTCGGCCGCCTGGCGCCTGCGTCACGGGGGCGTCGAGGACCTGGTGCTTCTCGAGCTGGAGCCGATGCCCGGCGGGACCGCGTGCGCCGGCTACGACGGCATCGTTCCGTATCCCTGGGGAGCGCACTACGTGCCCGCTCCGTCGCGGCACGATGCCGAGCTGACCGAGCTGTTCTCGGAAATGGGCGCGATCGAGGGCCGCGACGACGAGGGCCGTGCGCGTGTGGCCGAGCACGTGTGCGTGCGCGAGCCCGCCGAGCGCGTGTTCTGGAACGGTTTCTGGCACGAGGGGCTCGTGCCCGAGGCGGCGCTCGATGCGCGCGATCGCGAGGAGATGAAACGCTGGCGGGCGCACGTTGACGCGCTGGTGGCTCGCCGCGACGGGTGCGGTCGGCGCGCGTTCACGCTTCCGATCGCCCGCTGCGCCTCCGAGCCGGAGCTGCTGGCGTGGGACGCGATGCGCGCGGACCGATGGCTCGAGGCGCACGGATACCGGTCGCGCTGGCTGCGGTGGCTGCTCGATTACGCCACGCGCGACGACTACGGGCTGCGGCTGTCGCAGACGAGCGCGTGGGCGATGCTGCTGTACGAGGCGGCTCGCATCGACGCGCCGGGCCAGCCCGCCCCGCCCTACATGACGTGGCCGCAGGGAAACGGCGCCATCGTCGAGCATCTGGCGGCGCCCTGGGGAGAGCGGCTTCGCACCGGCCGGCTCGTCCAGCAAGTGCAGCCGCGGCCGCAGGGCGGCGTCTCGGTGCGCGCGGTGCACGTGGCGAGCGGCCAGCGGGAACGGTGGGACGCGGAGCACGCCGTCGTATGCGTGCCGCGATTCGTCGCGCGGCGAATCGTCGTGCCCCTTCGGGACGGCCCCGACGACGCGCCACCGTACGGCGCGTGGGTCGTCGCCAATCTTCACCTTCGCGACCGGCCCCGGGGGCGCGGTTTCCCGGCCGCATGGGACAACGTGCTCGTCGACGCCGACGGCCTCGGCTACGTGTGCGCGACCCACCAGCGCGGCCGCGACCACGGCCCGACGGTGCTGACCTACTATCGGCCGCTGCTCGACGACGACCCGCGTGCCGCGCGCCGGTGGCTCGAGCGGCAATCCTGGTCGGCGTTACGCGATCTCGTGCTCGACGAGCTCGGGGTCGCGCACCCCGATCTCGACGATCTCGTCGAGCGTCTCGACGTGTGGCGCTGGGGCCACGCGATGCCCCAGCCGCGCCCGGGCGTCGTCTGGAACGCCGCACGGCGCGCGGCGGCCCGTCCGCTCGGGGCCATCCACTTCGCACACACCGATCTGTCGGGGCTCGCGCTCTTCGAGGAGGCGTTTCACCACGGGTTGCGCGCCGCGGACGAGGTTCTCGACGCGCTGCGCGGCCGGAGCGTGGCGTCGTGACGCACGGCCCGTTCGGGACCGAAGCGCGGTGGCTGTTCGACCGACGGACCGACCTCGTGGCGTTCGGCGGCAGCGCGCTCGCCTCGCTCGTGCTGCTCGCGGGCGGCGCCGCCGCGGGGATCGCGACCGAGCCGACGCCGGGATGGGTGTTCTTGCTGTGCGTCGTGGCCGTCGACGTGGCGCACGTCTGGTCGACGGCGTGGCGCGTCTATCTCGACCCCGAGGAACTGCGGCGTCGCCTGCTTTTGTATGCTGGCGTACCTTTCGCGGCGTGGCTCGTCGGGGTCGCCCTGCACGCCGTCTCCGCTGCGCTGTTCTGGCGCGTGCTGGCGTACGTGGCCGTCGTGCACTTCGTGCGTCAACAGGTCGGCTGGATGCGGCTGTACCGACGGCGCGTGCCCGACGCGACGCGCTTCGACGGCTGGCTCGACGAGGCCGCGATCCTCGCGGCGACTCTGGCCCCGCTGCTGTGGTGGCACGCGCATCTGCCGCGTCGCTTCGCCTGGTTCGTCCCGGGCGACTTCGTGCCGGGGCTGCCCGAGCCCGTCGGAACGGCGGCGCTGCTGCTCGGTGGGGCGACGCTGCTCGCGTGGCTGGTGCGCCAGCTGCTGCGCGTCGTGCACGAAGGTGTGCGGGCGCTGCACACGGGCAAGCTGTTGCTCGTCGTCTCGACGGCGGCCTGCTGGTGGCTGGGCATCGTGGCGTTCGACGGGGACTATGCGTTCACCGTGACCAACGTGCTCGTGCACGGGGTGCCGTACCTCGTGCTCACCTTCCGCTGGGCGCGCATGCGCGCCTCGCAGGGCCATGGCGGAATGGGCGGCCTGCTGCGGGTCGGCGCGCTGGGCTTCGTGAGCCTGGCGATCGCCGTCGCTGCCGTCGAGGAAGGATTGTGGGACCTGCTCGTCTGGCACGACTGGCTCGGCGTCGCGGTCCAGACTCCGCCCCTCGCGCTCGTGTTCGTCGTGCCGCTGCTCGCAGTCCCGCAGGCGACGCACTACGTGCTCGATGCCTTCGTCTGGCGCACGCGCGATGGTTCCAATCCGCAGTTGGCGCAGGCCCTCGAGACGGCCATCGCGCCTCGCTCGTCGGCCTGACGGCAGGCGCCACGCATCGTCGGGCTCGGACTCGGGCTCGGACTCGGGCTCGGGCTCGGACTCGGGCTCGGGCTCGGACTCGGACTCGGGCTCCGACTCGGACTCGGTCTCGGACTCGGGCTCGGGCTCGGGCTCGGACTCGGACTCAGGCTCGGACTCGGACTCGGGCTCCGACTCGGACTCGGACTCGGGCTCGGACTCGGTCGGGGACTCCGGCTCGGCCTCCGTCTGCGCTGTGCGCGCCATCGCCGGCGTGCTTGTGCGACTGCGCGCAGCGGGCTAAACGCTGCGGCCGCCATGGCCACGCGCATCGAGACCGATTCAATGGGCCCGATCGAGGTGCCCGCCGACCGCTACTGGGGAGCGCAGACGCAGCGCTCGCTGCGTCACTTTCGGATCGGCGCCGACCGCATGCCACGCGAAATCATCCGCGCGTTCGGAATCCTGAAAAAGGCGGCGGCGCAGGCGAACCACGAGCTCGGACTGCTCGGCCGACGCGAGCACGATCTCATCTGCGCGGCGGCCGACGAGGTCATCTCGGGCGCGCTCGACGATCACTTCCCGCTGGTCGTCTGGCAAACGGGCTCGGGCACCCAGACGAACATGAACGTCAACGAGGTGATCGCCAACCGCGCCATCGAGATGGCCGGGGGGCAGCTCGGCAGCAAGAAGCCCATCCACCCCAACGACCACGTCAACATGTCGCAGTCGAGCAACGACACGTTTCCGACGGCGATGCACGTGGCGGCCGTCGAGCGGATCGAGGACCACCTGCTGCCGGCAGCCCGCAGACTGCGCGAAACGCTCGCGGCCAAGGCGGAGGCCTATCGCGACGTGCTCAAGATCGGTCGCACCCACCTGCAGGACGCGACGCCCGTCACGCTCGGGCAGGAGATCTCGGGCTGGGTCGCGCAGCTCGACGCCGCGACGAGCGCGATCGAACGCACCCTCGAGCCGCTGCGCGAGATCGCGCT
The DNA here is from genome assembly GCA_025054695.1 of Myxococcota bacterium. Taxonomy (GTDB): domain Bacteria; phylum Myxococcota_A; class Polyangia; order Polyangiales; family JANWZI01; genus JANWZI01. The sequence continues at coordinate 68,557 of JANWZI010000008.1, forward strand.
CGGCGGCACGGCGGTGGGGACCGGGCTGAACACGCACCCGCGGTACGCGGCGCTGGTGGCGGAGAAGATCAGTGCCCTTTCGGGCCGCCGGTTCGTTTCGGCGCCCAACAAGTTCGCCGCGCTCTCCGCGCACGACGCCTTCGTCGGGACGCACGGCGCGATCAAGCAACTGGCGTGCGCGGCGATGAAAATCGCCAACGACGTGCGTTGGCTCGCCTCGGGGCCGCGCGCGGGGCTCGGCGAGATCACGATCCCCGAGAACGAGCCTGGCTCGTCCATCATGCCGGGGAAAGTCAATCCGACGCAGTCGGAGGCCCTCACCATGGTCGCCGTCCAGGTGATGGGTCACGACGCGACGATCGGATTCGCCGCCAGCCAGGGCAACTTCCAGCTCAACGTGTATAAGCCCGTGCTTGCGCACGCGATGCTCGGCTCGATCCGCCTGCTCGGTGACGCGTGCCTGAGCTTCGAGGAACACTGCGCGCGTGGCATCGAGCCCAATCTCGCCGTGCTCCGTCGCAACCTGGAGTCGTCGTTGATGCTGGTCACCGCCCTCAATCCGCACATCGGCTACGACGCGGCCGCGCGGATCGCCAAGCACGCGCACCGCACCGGCTGCACGCTCAAGCAGGCCGCGGTCGAGCTCGGGCTGCTCACGGCCGAGCAGTACGACGCGTGGGTGCGGCCCGAACGTATGATCGGACCGTTGGAGCTGGACGGCGAGGCTTCACGGTGAGCGTCGCGATCCGCGAGCACAGGCCGGGCGCGATTCCGCGCGCGTTCTTCGAGCTTCCGTTCGAGGTGTATCGCGGCGATCGCGCCTGGGTGCCTCCGTTGTTCAAGGAAGTGCGGGATCGACTGACGCCCGGCGTCAATCCCTGGTTCGATCACGGCGAGGCGGTCGTGCTGACCGCGTGGGAGGGATCCCGCTGCATCGGGCGCTGTACGGCGCAGGTTGATCGCGAGCACCTGCGCACGCACGACGACGGCGCCGGTTTCTTCGGATTCCTCGACACGGTCGATCGCGCCGACGTGGTCGACGCACTGCTGCGCGCGGCGGCTGCGTGGCTCGCGCGCCGTGGCATGCGGCGCATGCGCGGCCCGTTCTCGCTGTGCATCAACGAAGAGTGCGGCATGCTCGTCGAGGGATTCGACACGCCGCCCGTGCTGATGATGCCCCACCACCGGCCGTATCAGGGTGCGCTCGTCGAGCGGGTCGGCCTGACGCGCTGCAAGGATCTCTTCGCATGGAAGTACGTGGTGGGGGACATCCCCCCGCGCGCGCAACGCGCGTGGGAACAGGTCCGCGCGATGCCCGAGGTGCGGCTGCGCTCCGTTCGCAAAGCCCGTCTGCGCGAGGAGTTGCGGACCGTGATGGACATCTTCGTCGACGCGTGGGCCGACAACTGGGGCTTCGTGCCGCCGACCGAGGCCGAAGTGCAGAAGATGGGCGCTCAGCTCGGGCTGCTCATCGATGAGGACCTCGCGTTCTTCGCGGAGGTGCACGGCCGCCCCGTGGCCATGTGCATCGCGCTACCCAATCTGAACGAGGCGATCGCCGATCTGGCGGGTCGGCTCTTCCCGTTCGGGCTGTTCAAGCTGCTGTGGCGCCTGAAGGTGCGCACGCCGCGCAGCGCGCGTCTGATGCTGCTCGGCATCCGCAAGGAGCTGCGGGGCGTCAAGCGGTACGGGGGGCTGTCCACCGCGCTGTACGTCGAGATCGCCCGCCGCGGGGCGGCGAAGGGATACGAGTGGGGCGAGCTGAGCTGGACGCTCGAGGACAACCACCCGGTCAATCTCGGCATCCGCGCGAT
>JANWZI010000090.1 GCA_025054695.1 Myxococcota bacterium
GATCGCTTCGGGCAACGGTTCGTCGTCGCGCCCGTCGAGCGCCTGGATCGATACGTCGCGGCGGGCCGCCGATCGACTCGCCCGCGATGCGAGCTCGAACCCAGGTGTGCGGGACGGGGACGAGCGCGTCGAGGGCATTCGCCGACGCGCGCGGATCGCAAGCGCCCCGAGCAGCAGGCCGAGAAGCGCTCCGATCGCGGTCGGCGTCCAGCGCCAGGCCGACGTCGGCTCGTCGTACGCGGGGCCCCCGAGGCGCACGACGCCCGAACGGGAGGGAAGAAGACCTGGTGGATCCCCCTCGTGACGTGCCTCGATCTCGAGGGTTTCTCCGTCGCCTGGAGCGGGAAGGGCGAAGTGATAGCGACCTGCTGCATCCGTCAGGACGGTCGCGATCAGGCGTTGCCCGTCCCACAACCCCACGGGCGCCGATGGGCTGGGGCCCCGCGCCGTGCCGAGGGTTCCGTGCAGCGCCACGGTCCCGTCGTCGCGGCGGTTCGCGCGCAGCGTGAGGCGAGAGCGCAGGACGCGTAGCACCGGGACCTCCGTCTGCGCCTCCGCGCGTCGCCTGTCGCCGTTCGTGCGCGCCACGATGCGTCCCGGACCCGGTGGCCCGAGTCGCCGCGTGGCGACGGCGACCCGCATGACGCCCTCGGCGTCGGTGCGTCCTTCAGCGAGCACGCGCCCCATCTCGTCGAGGACCGTGATGGGAAGTGCCGCGGCGCCCGCTGCGGATCGCGCCCGCACCGTTACCTCGTGGTGCGGGCGATCGAGGTCCACGATCTCGTCCGGCACCGCGACCTCGAGGGACACCTCGGCGCGCGCCGGATCGATGGACCGCGTGGCGCGTGCGGGATCGTGGTGCTCGTCACCGTCGAAGCGCGCCTCGACGGTGCGCACGTCCGCAGGGAGGCGAGCCGCGAATCGTCCCGATCGGTCCGTCCTGCGGGTCTCGACGAAAACGGATCCCGTCGTGTCGTGGCCCTCGATGCGCACAAAGCGCCCCGCGAGTGGGTGTGCGCGCTCGTCGCGCAGCGTTCCCTGGACGAGGAGCAGCGATCCGTCGGCCTCGGCGCGAAGCTCGATGCGGCTCTCGGCGCGCACGCGCAGCTGGAGCTGTGCCATGCTCCCGGCGGAGGGGATCGCGACGGCGAACAATGAGGCGAAAGCCCCCGTGACGCGCCCGCTCAGCGACACGTCTGCACGCGGGCAGCCTCGAGCACCTCGAGTCGACAGCCTGCATCGTCGGACCAGGCGCACCGGCCCCAGCGCCCCGTCGCACCGCACGCGGGCACGGGGTCGGCCCATCCCTCGCGATCGGTGCATCGTTCGCGCGTGTGGTCCTCGCAGCGATCGAGTCGCGCGAGGTAACGACGCTCGACGATGCCATCGCAGTTCCAGTCGTACGAGCTGCCCATGCCGAGGAACTCGTAGGGACGGTCGAACCAGCGGGTCTGTCCGGGACGCGCGTCCGGCTCGTCGTCGGCGCAGTCGGGGCACTCGGGGGCCATCGCACGCGAGGCGAACCCGTCGCCGTCGGCATCGGACAGGCTGTAGACGCACGAGCGCCGGATGCACTGGTCGATGGTGCACGGATCGCCGTCGTCGCATTCGAGCATCGACGCGCAGGCCACGCCGGCTTCGCCGCCCTCGCCACCGCCCCCGTCGTCCGTTGCGTCGAGTGCGCAACGGCTCTGCGCGCAGCGATGGCCCCGGAAGCAATCCTCGTCGGACGTGCACGGGGCTCCGGCTGCGCCCCTGCAGCGACCGAGCACGCACGTCTGCCGCATCGGGTCGGGACAGTCGGCCGCGTTCCGGCACGAGGTCGTGGTGGGGGCGTCGCGCTCGACTGTCGCATCGGCTCCACCGGTCGACCGTGGGCCGCAGTCGCAGGCGACGCCGAGGACGATGGCCAGCGCAAGGGACGCGTGACGCATGCGCCCGTTCGGTCGGCTCACCGTCATTCGTCCGCTTCGGTACCGGCTCCACCCCCGGTACCGTCGAGCAGCCTTCGGCATTCGTCCGCGCGTCGCGGAGCCTGCCGTGGATCGAGACACCCGCGCACATCCGGCGGCAGCGCGCGGCACATGTGCAGGTACGCGGTCCGGTCGAGCGGCGCGATGTCGGTCCGTGTGCCCGCCGCCACCTGCCGCGTAAGCTCGACGGCCGATTCGTACAGCCGCTCGCACTCGTCGTCCGCTTCGGCCCCGGCTTGCGAGGCGGCCTGGGCTGCGCGCGCGACCAGGTCCATCGCCTCACGCTCCGACAGACGCTCGAGTCGCCGCGCGTCGTCCGAATGCGCCTCGGTCGCGCCGCCGCCGCCCCCACCGCCGGCGCCGCTGCCGCCACCGCCGGCCGCCGCGCCCGCGGGACGGGGCCCGACCGGTACGACCGCCCACGGGTCGGCGGGGCGTTTCGGCCGGTCGCGCAGGGGCGACGACGTCGGTTCGGGTGCGCCGGGAGGCGGCGAGGGGCCGGTCTGCTCTTCGCAGGCGGGGCACCACAGGCTCAGAAGCCCTGCGAGGAGCCGGCGACGAAGACGACGGCTCAACGCGACACCAGCACGGTGAGCGTCGAGCCCCGGCCGGAGGGGGTCACCACGAGCGTCACCATGGATTGGTCGCGCTCGAACACCATCGCCGGTGGGGCATTCCCCTCGGCGCCCGAGCGGTTCCCGTCGACGAGCCTCCAGCCGTCTCGTTGCATGCGGGTGCGTAGCTCGGCGCGCGTCGTTTCCGCATTGCGGCCCGGGATCTCGTACAGAGCGAGGTGCTGCGGATGATCCTGTTCGTGAAAGGAGAGCAGGCGCCGCGTCCCGGGCAATCGAGGAACCGTCGCCGGATCACTGCCCGGCGCATCCCCATCGTCGGGGAACAGATCGACGATTCGAAACTCGCCCTCGCTCCAGAAGACGAGGAAGTGCGTACGTCCCTCGGCGGAGCGCTCCGCATAGACGTAGCGGAGCTGACCGAGATTGGCCAAATCGGCCGTCCGCATCAGTCGGTCGAAGCGCTCGAAGACGCCTTCCGGCGGCACGGAGTCGGGACCCATGTCGAGGCAGGCGACAAAGCCCCGGTGCGCGGTCTGCATCCGCAGCACGCCGTCGAAGAAATCCCCGTCGCCCGGCGGCGCCTGGACCGTTCCCCGCAACGCGCGCAACTGCTCGGCGAAGTGGCCCGCGCGCTCCGCACAACGGGCCTCGTAGTGATCCAGCACACGGGAGAGGTCGTGGTCGGCGGTCCCCGATGCGAAGCGCAGGCGCTGGCCGTTGAGCACGAGCGTGCGCGGGGCGTCCTGCCGGCGCGCATCGGGGTAGCGCATGAGCTGTGCGCCGATGGACAGCAGCAGCTCGCCCAGCTGTGCGCGGGCCCGGTAGCCGAAGAACGCCGCCCCGAGCGCCGCGACGACGACCAGCACCAGGGCGACGCGCGCGGCACGGACGCCGAGATCGAACGCGCGGCGGTAGGCGGCAAGCCATCGACCCAGCAGGCCGATCGGTCGTTGCGCGCGTGCTGCTGCGTCGTTCACGGCCGCCCCCTCACCACAAGAAGCCGAACACGCGCTCCGCGAGCTCCGCGAGCCCGAAGTCGGGTCGAGGCACCTCGTTGCACGCGAGCACGAGCCGATGACGCGCTTCGGCGTCGTCGCCGCCGAGCGCCGCGGGTTTCTCGACCGTCGCGCGGCGAATCATCTCGCGCTCCTCGACGAACAGCCCCGGGTAATAGTCACCGAGGATGGGAAGATCCCTCAAGACCCGATCGATCGCGAGGATCGCATCTCCCAGGATCGCGAACGGTGGGTTCGTCGCATCGCTCAGCTCGAGTCCTTCGGGAGCGCGCCCCTCGCACCCGGGCAGGACGTGGGCCCACGCATCCCGGCGGGTCTCGGCGGCTTGACGCACCGCGGTGCCCCAACCATCGGCGGCGTACAGGACGCACGTCCAGACGAGAATGAAGAACGGAATCATGATGACGGCCTCTGCGGTGGCGTTGCCGCGCTCGTCGCGTAACAGCCTGCGGACCGGGCGAGGCATCAGTGCACCACCACTTCGTTGAGGTCGATGCCCGTCAGCGCCGCGCACGGCGGGCAGTCCAGGCCCATTCCCGCTCCCGATGAGGGCATCCGGAAGCGTCGAAGTCTGGCCCGCCAGTTCATGTGCCACATCCACTCCTCGGGATCTTCGTCGCTCGCCTCCGTCCCGTCGTCGTAATAAAACTCGGCTTGCGCGAAGCTCAATCGCCCCAGCTCGCGCATCAGCCGTACGTCCATTCCCGCCTGCTCGTCGCGCCCCCAGGCGGCGAGTCGGACGCCCTGTTCGGCCGACTCGTACGGCGGCTCACCCGCCATGAACGCGCGCACCTGAAAGTTCTCGTCGCCGAGGCGTGCGCCCGACTTGATGCGATCGGCGCGATGGCGCTCGTCGCCGCAGAAGAAGCTCGCGAACGTGCGGGCGAGGCGCCCGACCAGCCGCCCGATGAGATAACTGAACGGACGCATGGCCGGGATGGCCGCCAGGGGCGAGGTGATCAGCCGCCCGGCCTGCTGCCCCGCCTTTTCGCAGAGCAGCTCCGAGTCGTCCTGCTCGACCGGCAGCGTCCCGAGCAGCGGCCACATCGCGCCGAGCTGGGTGGGGCGGTTGTACGTGCTCGTTCCCGTCTCCACGACCTTCCACTGCGCCGCCAGCGGCATCCCACGAGCGACCGCCGTCTGCGCTCCGTCGAGCGCCACGACGAGGCGCTCGACGACGGGCTCGACCCGATCGACGATGTTCGACCACGTCCGATAACCGTTCCATAGCGGGCCGACCAGCGGACAGGCCCAGCAGCCCGCGCCGCCCAGGAGGCAGCCCAGACAGATGCCGCTCGCGGCCGTCGCGGCCGCGAAGAGGATGGCCTGGATGAGCTTCATCGCGACGAGCACCGCGATCACGCTCGCCATGGCCATGTTCAGAAGCGCGATGAGGTTCATGCCGCGCGCGTGCATCACCGCTGCAACGAAGGCGCCCGCGTCCGCCGCGTCCTGCATGCGCTCGCGGTACATGATGGTCTCGCCGAGACCCATCACGTAGTGCAGCGCGCCGACGAGCAGCACCGCCATAAACACGCCCATAACCATGATCGCCCCGCGTTCGTCTCGGCGCAGCTCGGCGAGGCCATCCTCGGCGTCGGGCGCGAGCGGACGTTCGGGGGCAACGGGCGCCGGGAGGTCAGTATTCATAGCGCGCTCCATGGTTGCGCAGGGTGGCCTCGGCGCGGAGCACGGCGTAACGCGCGCCGGTCACGTGGACGGCGATCCCGAGCCCGGGGCTGTCCGCTCCGAGCTGGATCTCGCGCCAGCCGGCATCGGCTGCTTGGATCCGGTCGCGGGCGTGTCGGAACCTGCGGTGGGCGGCGAGCAGCGCCTGCAAGTCGCCATCGCGCGCGGCGACGACCATGTCCTCGGCGGCGGCCAGCGAAGTACCCACGAGGTGGTCGAGGAACGTGTCGCACATGAAGCGCGAGGCGATCGGCACTCCGCAGTGGAACAAGTAGGTGACGCGGACCGTAACGTCGTCGTCCGGACCGAACGTATGGCTGGTGTGCACCTCGTCCGATCCGGCCTCGCGTGGAAAGGTCACCCCCACGGCGAAGCGGTTGTAGAGGAGAATTCCGGCGCCGCCGCGTTCGAGCGCGCCGCCGGAGAGGGCATGCACGACCTGTGCGTCGCGGTAGAGTTGATCGAACGAAGGCGAGACAGCGAGCAGGGGAATGGAGGCTGCCGCCCGGATGGCGTTGACGCGGGCGTTGCCTTGTCCCGAGAGGGAGAGCGCGCCGATGCCAGGGATGGACAGCCGCCCGCCGCCGCCGCCGCCCCGCATCTCGATCTGATTGACCGGATCGCCGTCGTAGCGCGCCGGATCGTCGGGAAGCACGACCACGGCGGCGCGCGCGGCCCGGTTGGCGGCGTGCTGCACGACGAGCTGCGCGGCGTACATCATCGCCGCCTGCAGCATGCCGAGGAACATCACGAACAGGGGGATGAACGCGATGAGGAACTCGACGTACGCTGCCCCGCGCGCGTCCTGGCGGAGCGTCAGGCCCCCGGCGTGCTCCGCCTGCTGCGTCCCCCGCGTCGGTCGGCTCGCGGTGGGCGGCGTCATGGGATCCACGACAGCAGCTCGGGGGAGTTGAGCGCGACGCCGATCGTCGTTCCGAGGAAGATCGGAACGCCGAGCCGGACCGTGGCGAGCGCTTCGGGGGCGGGGCGACGGCGGTCGGCTCGTCGCACGACGTTGCCGACGAGTACGGCGACGTTGCCGAGCGTGCGCAGCAGCTTGCCTTCCCACGCGAGGCGGACGAGCGCGACGATCGCCGCGAAGCACAACGCGTACAGCTGGCACTCGATGCCCACAAAGGGACCCAGCAGCGCGCCGAGCGCGGCGAACATCTTGACGTCACCTCCATGCATGGGCCGCTGCCCATCCTTGAGGGGCAGGTAGAACATGATCGCGGGAACGAGCCCGCACGCGAGCAGCCCCGACCCGGCGTGCAGCAACCCGCCCGTCCCGCCCGCCAGTCCGTGTCCGAGCAGCGCACTCCCTCCCGCGCCGAACGTGAGCCAGTTGGGAATGCGCTCCCACCGCCAGTCGGTGAAGGCGCCGATTGCGGCGACGAGCACGGCCGCAAGGTGGGCGACCGTGACCGCCGTCACCCCGTCACTCCATCGACAGACCGGACATCATGTTCAGGGTCTGATCGGACTCGTTGACGCGCGTCTTGACCGTCTCGCCGAACTTCTTCCAGACGGCGAATCCGACGATGGCGATGAGACACAGGATGATGATGTACTCGACCGTCGTCAGCCCGCGCTCGTCCTTCAACAAGGCCCGCTTCTCGATTTTCTGCTTCATGGCACCACTCCTGCCTCGACGCATCACGGAATCGGCAGACCGACGACGGCCTGCGCGAATCGGAAGTGCTCCAGCATCGGAACCCCGACCGAGTACACGGCGGCGGCCCCGCCCAGCGTGACAAAGACCAGAAGCACGACGTATTCCACGAATGCCACGGCCCGCTCGTCCGAAGCGAGCTCTCGCGTAGACGTACGCCGAGCTTCTCGGTGTCGTGATCCCACGGTTCGAGTATCCGTTAGTCGAGTGGGATCCGCAAGAGCCGCGCCAGGCTCCTCGCCGCGCATCGCGACGCGATGAGCCGACGGCAATTCGGTCGGCTCTTGGGGACGTTCTGGAGACTTTCGTCCTGGGTCTGCCGTCTCCAGTGGTGACTCCAAAACGCGACGGTCGGCTGGACCGACGGATTGACCGCTCTTGCCCCCTGATTCGCATCCGCGCCCGGGCTCCTGCAGAAGTGCGAACGCAGTCCCGCGGTCGTGCGCGTGTCGATGTCCGAGTTCGGAGCCCCGCGCTCAGCTGCCGCGGCCGCCATCCGATGCATCCAGGAGCGCGCGGGCGATGCCGCGTCGATAGGCCATGGCAAGCGAGGCCACGGCCTCGGCGGGCAGTCCGAGGATGTCGCCATCGATCGTGATGGCCGGTCTACCGTCCGCGGGCTCGACGACGAGGGAACGCAGCTGGCGAGGCCCTTCGAGCAGGGAGCCGCCCGCGCGGAGCCGAACGACGACGCGCTCGACCCGGCTCCACGGTAGCGATTGCGCGTGCGGCTCGGCCCCGATGCGAAGCGAGTCGGGTGTCAGCACGATCAGCGGCCCGCCGCGACGTGCGATCCGGCGACGGACAAGCACGATCCAGCCCAAGGGCCACAGCAGCCCGACAGCCAAGAGCGCGAGCAGCGGCCGCGGAGCCTCGGGCAGGGGCGTGAGCAGCGCGCCGAGCGCGACGGTGGAGGCCACCAGCGGGGCACGCGTCATCCAGCGTCGGCCCGGCGGGATGACCACGGAAGCGGGGGGGAGTCGGGAGGGGTGTTCGGTCTGCACGGCGTCGGAGCGCCGATGGGTCGCGCGCGCGCCCCGCGACGGCGGATCGAAAGACAACGGGCCGCGCCATCGTTCGATTCGATCCGCGAGCGTCGCGGCGTCCACGCCGAAGCACGCCGGAATGTCGAGCGCGCCCGCCGAGTCCAACGTGGAGACGATGACCCGCCCGAGGCCGCAGGCGCCCTCGGCGGCGGCCACCGAGACGACGTGCTGGCGGACGAGCCGCCGGACGCGCCGGCCGTCGTCAAACGTGACCGAATCGGCATCGATCTCGAGCCGCATCTGCGGCGCGCGCAGGCGAGCGCGAATGTACATCGCGAGGATCGCCGAACGACCGAACAGGTGCAGGACGGTGGCCACGACGAGTGCGTTGGCCAGCAAAGCCAGCGGCGTAGCGCGAGAGGCAGCCGGAATCCCGAGCACGAAGCTCACCGCAGCGCCCGTCGCCGCGACCGCCACGAGCCAGCGCGCGACGACGCCACGCGCCCAGGGTGGGCGCCTTCCGTAGAGCACCTCACGGGCGCCGTCCGGAACCGATTCGGGGCGCTGGCCCGTCCCCTGCTGCGTCGCGCGGTCGGTGCTCGGTGGCGTCATGGGGTCTGGCTCGCGCATGCGTGCTGTGCCGTCCGAAGCGCGGCGACGGATCGCCGCGCTCGGTCGCAGCGCGCTCGCAGGTCGGTATCGTCGGTCGCCCCGGAGATCGCGCAGATCCGGGAGGCGCTTCGGCGCGCCCGAAGCTCCCGGCCACCGTCGCAACGGCTCGTCTCGAGCGCCAGGTCGTGCTCGGCTCGCTGAACGGTCCGCACGTCGTCGTCGGTGGCCGGGGGCAGGGTGCCGATGCGGCCTGCGCCGCATCCGAGCAGCACGGCGAGCGCGACCGGCGACGCGACGCGCGGGCCGGTCGGTCGTGGGCATTGCGGCGGGCGCGCGGACGTGTTCCCCTCCGTGGGGAGTGGATCGGTTCGATGCCGCTCGTGAACCACGCGCGCAAGGAGGTTCATCTCAAGCTCGTCTACTACGGTCCGGGTCTGGGCGGGAAGACGACCAACCTCGAGTGGATCCACCGCCACAGCCGACCCGAACTGCGCGGCAAGCTCGTCTCGCTGGCGACGGAGTCGGAACGCACGTTGTTCTTCGACCTGATGCCCGTCGAGCTGGGCCGCTTCCGTGGTTATCAGGTCCGGCTGCATCTGTGCACCGTACCCGGTCAGATCGCGCTCGACCGGACGCGTCGTCTGGTGTTGCGGCACGTCGACGGCGTCGTATTCGTCGTGGACAGCCAGGCGGGGCGCGAGGAGCAGAACCTCGAGTCGATGCGCAACCTGCACGAGAATCTGCGCCGCCAAGGAGACGATCCGGAGCGCATTCCGCTCGTGGTCCAGTACAACAAGCGCGATCTGCCCGGCGCGCTTCCCGTCGAGCAGTTGCGCCGCGTGCTCGGCATCGCACCGGACACGCCGCAGGTCGAAGCGTCGGCCGTGTGGGGCAAGGGCGTCTTCGAGACCCTCAAGCTCGTCACGCGTGCCTGCCTGCATCTGCTGGGCGATCCGTCGCGTGCGCGCGAGGGGCGCTCGCCGAGCATCCTTCCGGGGCGACGCGCCTCGTCGTTCCCCGAGGCCCCACCGCCTGCGGCCCGGACCCGACCCCCGGTCGCGGACACCAAGGAATCGCCCACCGTCCCACGGCCAGGGCGGTTGCCACGCGTTGAGCCGGAGGGCGATTGACAACGGGATCCGGCCCTGCCGCGCCGGGGCCCGTCGGAGGCCTCGCTTGTCGCGTGCAGTTTGAACGGGAGCAGACGCTGGGAACGACGATCGACGCTCGCGGTGTCTGCGACGTCGTGTGGACGCGCATCGTCGAGGCCGATCGCACAGCGCCCACGGACGCTCCGGGAAGCGATGGGGCGGCCGTCGCCGCGCTGCGGGCCCTGTTCGTCGAGACCGGGATTCTCCTCGCGAAAGGAGCCGATCGCTGGCCCCCGAGCGTGCGAAGGCGTTGGCGAGAGCAGGCTGGGTGCGATCCCGCGGGAGCGATCGCGGCGATGGCGAGCGCCGGATTGTGCTGGCGCACGAGCCTGTTGCACGACGCCGGCGTATGGCGAGGACCGGCCTCGGTCTGGAGCGCCGGCGCGCTGCACCTCTTTCTCTGCGAGCTGGATCCGGCCGCCGCACGCGCGGACGAGCCCACCGCGGACCGGGCGTGGGTCTGGTCGGCGCCGACCGACCTGCTCGTGCGGTTCTCTCGCGGCGAGCTCTCGCCGTTGCCCTGGCTCCTTTGCATCGCCCGCACGGTCGAGCGTGGCGGCAAGCTCGAAGCGCCGGCCCTCGCCGCACGCGTGCGCGAGCAGGCCGGCAAAGAGCTCGACTGGGAGCTCGTCGAGGGCGTGCGCGCGCTGGCGGTGCGAACGCCGACATTGCCGCCGGCGACCCACACCAACGCATACCTGCTGGGCTCGGCGCAAGCCTTGCTCGTCGAGCCGGCCCCCGAAGACGAAGACGAGATCGACGCGCTCGTCCGATGGGTGGACGAGGCGATTCGACGCGGGGTTCGACCGATCGCCATCGTCGCGACGCACCACCATCGCGATCACGTCGGCGCGGCGCGCGCCCTGTGCGCGCGACTGTCGCTGCCGTTGTGGGCGCATCGCGAGACGGCGCGGAGGCTCGCCTCGCAGCTCCGGGTCGATCGGTGGCTGCAGGACGGGGATCGCATCGAGCTGGCTGGTGCCGCGCCGACCCGCGTGCAGGTGCTGCACACACCCGGCCACGCCCCGGGTCACCTGTGCCTTCTCGAGGAGCGAACGGGCGCGCTGGTCGCGGGCGACATGGTCGCTGGCGTAGGCACCATCCTCGTCGATCCCGACGATGGAGACATGAGCGCGTACCTCGCCTCGCTCGAACGGCTCGCCGCACTTCGGCCGGCGGTGTTGTTGCCGGCGCACGGCGGGCCGCTGCGTCCGGCGGTGGAGGTGCTCGAACGCTACGTCACGCACCGCAGGTGGCGGGAGCGTCGCGTGCTCGATGCCGTCCGCGAGCGCGCGCGGCCCGTTCTTCCGCACGAGCTGCTCGCCCGCGTCTACGACGACGTGCCTTCCTCGGCGTGGCCGCTGGCGGTCCGAAGCGTCGAATCGCACCTGCTCGACTTGCAGCGTCGGGGTCTGCTCGAGCGCCGCGCCGAAGGCTGGATGGCGCTCGAGCACTCCGAACCGCGCCCCGCCGATCGCACGGGCTGATGCAGCGCACCGCGCCGGGAGCTGGGGCTCGACGGGGGAGCGAGCGCGACGTCCGCTGAAACGAAGCGTGCCTTCAGCCTGCCGAGAGGGCGCGCGCCCGCGCGGCGAGGTAGCCGTCCTCCAGCGCGAAGCGGAGCAGTGCCGCGAGTGGCTCCGAAGCCGCGCATGCGGAACGGACCGACTCGGGGTCGGCCGGAATCGCGTCGCACAGGCTCGGATCGTCCCGGAGCAGCGCCTCGATGCACGCCGAGGGGTCGCCGGCGCAGACGAGCGCGGCCCGTGCGGCGTCGCACCAGACCTCGCGTTGCAGCGCGTGGGGGTCGATCCGACCGCCGGCGGCCTCGAGCAACTCGCGTGCGCGTCGCTGCGCGCGTGTCGGGAGCGCCGCGCACAGGTGCGCCGCCAGGGCGAGCGCTTCGCGGGAGGCGCGCACCGGCTCCGTTTGCGGCGGGGGCCCGAACGCCGCGCGCAGTGCGTCGCAGAGTATCTCGAGCGTTGTGCTGTCCTGCGTCGCGACCAAGACGTTGTCCGCCCGGCACAGCTCGACGGCGCGACCGAGGCGGGCCCGGACGACGGCGAGGTCGGGCTCGACCGGCCCGAAAACGATGGCGGGTGGGGTGGAGGGCACGATGCGAAGCGCTCGCGTGGTGGCGGGACGCACGAAGAGCTCCGCGTCGACGGGACCAAGCAGCTCGCGCGCGTGGGCGAGGCAGCGTCCGAGCGCTCCTCCCGTCCGCTCGTCGATCCGATGGGCCGGAACAAGTCCGAGATCGCGCATGGAGCGTCGAAACACTCCCGCCGCGCCCGTCCACACGAGCTCGAACAGGCGACGTAGGGCGGGTCGATCCGTACGACGATGCGACGGCTCCGGGTCCTGGAGAAAAACACCGACGTGGGCCAGTCGGCCGTCGTCGGCGCCGATGTGGCTCCGCCCGGCGACGAACGCGGCGAGCTGCGCGGCGACGTCGGCGATCGCCACCGCTCCGAGGCGGCGAGCGACGCTCGCGAGCAGCTCCAGGACGCGCGGCTCGCACGGGTCGCGTCGGGCCTCCGACAGCAGCAGCTCGTGCGCCTCGTGCAGCCGCCTGGGCGTGCCGGCGAGCAGCTCGACGAGCTCGAGCAGGGCGTTCGCGTCGCCGCGGAGCCATCGTTCCCGAAGCTCCCGCTCGCGCGTGCCAGGGTGGGGGTCGACGACGACCACGTCACCGGGTGCGAAGGTGAGCCGGGCCTCACCGACGCGCGCGCTCGTACCCGCAGCGCCCGCATCGACGGCGGCGAGGATCGGTGCATCGCCGTCGTCGCGTAGCTTGCCGTCGGCGTGCTCGGAACCACGGGGCGGCTCTGTCGCGTCGGCAGCCGTGGCCTCCGGCGCACCGCGGGGTGTGGGCTCGACGGAGACGTCCTGGGGCGGCAACCCGGGAGTCGAGGCGAGGGGTTCGCGCAGCGCCGGGTCGGAGGGGACGCCTCCGGCCCATCGCGCAGGCTCCGACTCGCCACACGCGACGGCCGGCTCCAAGGGGGCCGGGTCGCGCTCCGGGCCGTGCGGCGCGTTCGAGGGGTCGACGGCGAGCGGCGTTGGGCTCGCTCCAGGTTCGGTCGCCGACACCAGAGCGCTTGCGTCCAGTCGCAGCTGACGACGACACGCATCGAGCGTCGATTCGAGATCTGGGTCGGGCCCGGTCTCGAGCACCGCACGTCGAGCGTGCTCGATGGCGCGGGCCGCCGCCGCGGCGTCGGACCCCTCGCGGGCTTCGATCTCGGCGAGCAGCATCCACAGACGCGCGCGATCCGAGTCGTCCCACGCCTCCCGGGCCTGTGCCTCGAGCGCGTCGCGTAGCCTGGCGAGGCGCTCGCGCGCCAGTGTCGGCCGTTCGAGCTGCACCCGCCGCAGAGCGTCGCGCAACGGCTCGATCCAGCCGCGCGCGCCATCTTCGCGGAACGCCTCGAAGAGCAGGTCGAACGCCTCCTCGCTACGGCCCGCCGATGCGAGCAGCTCGGCGGCACGCCGCAGCGACTGGGTTCGGGCGGCCGGGTGCGTCGCAACCGCGGCGAGCCGACGCACCGCCGCGACGAGCACGTCGGGGCGCTCGAGCCGCATCGCGGTGCGCTCGAGGCCGGCGAGAATCGGACCCGTGCGCGGATTCAGATCGAATGCGGCGCGATAGGCCTCCAGGGCCTCGAGGTCCGCTCCGGCTCGTTCGAGCCAGCGAGCACTGCGGTACAGGATGCCCCGCCGCCCGTGAGCTCCCGGCGCGCGGGCGCAAAGCTCGGCATAGACCCGACGGGCTCTGTCGAAATCCGCGTGCTGCAGGGCGAGCCGCTCGAACGTGGGCAGAAGGGTCGGGTCGGGAACGCCGAGCACGTTCAACGCGCGCGCCGCGACGTCGAGCGCGAGCTTGCCGTCGGTCGCGTGCTCCAAGGCGATACGCACCGCGCGCTCGTAAAGCTTGCGGGCAGTGGAGCGGTCGGGGAGGCAGCGCTCGGCGGCATCCGCGAGCGCGTGCACCGCCAGGACGTGCTCTCCGACGGCCACGAGGGCCTCGGCTCGCTCCCGTTCCTGCTCCGGGTCGCTCGACGCCTCGAGCGCGAGCGCGTGCTGCCGAGCCGCTTCGAGATCGGCCGCGCGCACAGAGGCCTCGACGAGGTCGAGGCGTCGCGCGCGCCGGGTGTATGCGTCGGTCGCGGCCTCGAACCGAAGCGCGAGCACGGCGACGAGCCTTTGTGCGTCGCCCGCGCGCGCGTACAGCTCGGTCAGTCGTGCGAGCGTGGGCTCGTCGTGCGGCTCGCGCTCGAGCACGCGGATCAAGCACCTCGCGCACGCAGCGATGCGCCCGGCCGCGGCGTGCAGGTCCGCGAGTCGGAGCAGCGCCGCGGTTCGACGCGGGGGTGGGTGTCGGGCGACGACCCGCTCCAGAGCCGCCACGAGCAACTGCTCGCGACCGCTTCGTTCGGCCGCGGCGACGGTGGGCTCGAGCCAGCTGTCCCCCGCACGTCCGGCGGCGTCGAGCGAGCGGAGGCCGAGCCGCGCCGCACCGGCCGGAAATCCGGATGCGACGCGCTCCAGGGCCGCCGTCCAGCGCGACCGATCCGGGGGCTGCGGCGAGGCGAGCACCAATTCGAGGTCGGCGGCGAGCGAGGCGACGTCGTTTGCTGCCTCGCGTGCGAGAAGGACCTCGAGCAGCCGTTCGTATGCCTGCGGATCGAGGGGGCTCGCGGCGCACCATCGCCGGGCGGCCTCGCGCGATCGCTCGAAGGGGGCCGCGCGCGCGATGGCCGCGAGCAGCACGGGGGGATCGCCCAGGGCCGCGGCCGCTCGCTCCAGCATCTCGAGGGGAACGTTCTCGGGGTGTGCGACCCCCTCCAGCGCGATCACGAACCACGCGTCGAGCCGGTCGGGCTGCAGTCGGACGGCTTCCCGCGCAGCTGCGAGCGCATCCGGGCGCTCGTATGCGAGGCGCGCGATGGCCAGCCGCGCCAGGGCGTCCGCGCGGACCGGCGGTGACGCATGCGAGAAGCCGGTGCGCTCGAGCTGCGCCATCCACGCATCGAGACCGAGCCGCCGGGAGGCGCGCTCGACGAGCGCGAGGGCGTCGGACTGTCCGGGCAGCAGCGCGAGGATTTCGTTGCCGAGCGCGACGACCTCGTCGATCCGGCCGTCGAGCCACGATCGCGTCGCCAGCCGGAGCAGCTTGCCGGCACGCTCGGCGGGCTTCGTCGCTCGACGCGCCTGCTCGCGAAGCAGCGCGGTGCGGCCGGCGTCGTCTCCGGTCACGTAGGCGATGCGTTCGAGTGCGGCCGCCGCGACCAGGTCGTGCGGATGGCGCGCCAGAAGGTGTTCGTAATGCGCGCGGCTCTGGCTCCGCAGCTCCGGGTCGTCGGCCGGTGGGGCCGTGCAATCGGGGCCGATCGCGGTCTGCGTCGGCCCGAGCGCGCGGACGTGGCGAGCGGCCTCGACGTTGTCGGGATCGAGGCGGTGCAGCCGACGCCACGCCCACGCTCGACGCGTGGGCGACCCGGTGGGGCGGCGTTCCAGATGCGCGAGCGCGCGCGCGAGGTGGGCGGCCGCTGGGTCGAGACCGACCGCGTGCAGAACACGTTCGAGCGTGTCTGCGGCCAGCGGAGCCATTCGCTCGTCCGTCGCCACCGAAACGACGAGCTCGAGAGCGTCGGAGCAGGATGGGTCGCGGCGCAGGGCCTCCGCCGCGAGCTCGAGCGCGCGCTCGCTGCCTCCGGGCAGCTCGCGCATCGCACGGGCGGCCCGCGCGAACCACGCCGCTCGCTGATCGTCGGGTAGCCGCAGCGCGATGTCGAGCAGGACCGTGGCACGCCGGGTCGGATCGCCGGATGCGTCGAGATCGGCGGCGAGGGGATCGGCCAGCGCCTCGACGAGGTCGGGCTCCTCGTCGAGCGCATCGAGGAGCAACGCGGCCGCCTCGGCGCGAGCCTCGAGGGCCTCGGCGCGCTCGGCGGCCTCGAGGCGGACTTCACGGCGTCGGAGCGCGTCGTCCTGCCGCGCGGCGGCGATCCGCCACAACGCGAGCGCGAGTCGAGTGTCGCGCCGGCGCAGGGCCAGCTCCGCGAGTGCCGCCAGCGCGGTCGTGCTCGGGCGGGGTGGGGTGGCGGCCCACCACAGCAGGCCCCAGGCGCGCACGGAGTCTTGCTCGGTCGCGTCGACGCGCGCGAGGAGCCGTGCTGCGGCCTCCATCGCGCGTGCACGTGACGCAGCATGCTGGCCGAGCGCTCGCCGCAGATGAGCGTCCAACTCGAGCGCGTCGACGTCGCCCGGGTCGGTTGCGGCGGCGGCTGCCAACGCCTCCAGCGCGGAGGCGACGTCGGCCGAGCGCAGGGCGAGGCGTGCCTGGGCGGTTCGTGCCGCCGCAAGACTCCGTGGGTCGGTCGCGACCGAGACGCGCGCCGCCGCATAGGCCGAGGCGAGATCCGATCGGCCCATTGCGTGACACAAGTCGCTCGCCTCCGCGAGTGTCCCTCCTTCGGTCGGGTCCGCGGCGGCTGCCTCGCGCATGCACCGCGTGGCTTCGTCGAGCGCGCCCAGGTCCCGCTGCCAGGCGTGGGCGAGGCGGCGCCACGCTGCGGCGCACGCGTGGGGCGGCGCTCCGTCGCGTTCAAGCAAGAGGATCTCGGCCTCAAGAGCCTGAAGCGCATCGCCGAGGTCGAGGCCGTCGGGAGAGGGCAGCCTTCGCAGAGGGTTTGAGACGGGCTCAGGCCTGACGAGCCCGTCGCCGATTCCTGGCTCGAGCGCACCGGGAATGGGCTCGACCCGCACCGAGTCGGGAGCGGTGCGGGGAACCAGCGGGGAGCGACGGGGGGGTGGTGCAAGGCTGCCTTGCCGATCGGCGGTCAAAGCGACGAGCCCCGCGCGCGCGAGCGCGGCGAGTCGCGCGGCTGCTCCTGGGTCGGCGCGGAGCACCGACGCCACGCTCGCTCCCGGAACGTCGATGGCCGGAAGGTGTGCGCGCGCTTGCTCGAGATGGGGGCCCGGAAGCCAGCGAACGCCCATGAAACCGAGCGTACCGATGCGCTCTGCGTCGCCGTCGTCGGCGGCGTTGCGCGCCAGGGCCTCGAGCAGCACCGGAACGAGGGGTACCCCGGTGTCGAGCGGCCTCGTGCGGGGAGAGAGTCGTGTTGGCTCGTCCGGTATGGCATCGTGAGCGGCCCGGGCGAGCGCTCGCGCGAGACGATCGACGAGGAGCGCACGCCACGCCTCGGACCTCGCTCCGGCGCCGAGCCGACCCGAGCGGACGAGCTCCTCGTCGACCGGACGCCCGCTCTGCGCCGCCGCGCGGCGTGCCTCGTCCAGCTCGTCGGGGGTG
>JANWZI010000091.1 GCA_025054695.1 Myxococcota bacterium
CGCCGCCGGCGAATCGTTCGAGATCGGCGCGCTGCGCGTGCGAACGGCGCCGCTCAACCACCCCAACGGCGCGACGGGTTATCGCCTCGAGCTCGACGGCAAGTCCCTGTGCTACGTGACCGACACCGAGCACGTCCCGGGACGGCCCGACGAGCGCATCCTCGATCTCATCCAGGGCGCCGACCTCGTCGTCTACGACGCAACCTACACGGACGAGGAGTTCCCGTCGAAGGTCGGCTGGGGCCACTCCACCTGGCAGGAGGGCGTGCGGCTGTGCCGGCGTGCCGGCGCGCGCCGTCTGGCGATCTTCCACCACGACCCGGACAAGGAGGATCCGCAGATGGACCGCGTGGCGCGCGAAGCCGCCGACAGCTGGGACGGCGCCTTCGTCGCGCGAGAAGGCATGCGGATCGTGATCGGCTGATCGGAGCGGCGCGCGTGACCGCCTCCATCGAAGAGAAGGTCCAGCGGCTGGAGCTGCTGCACCGCATCGGTGTGGCGCTCAGCGCGGAACGCAACCGGGATCGCCTCGTCGAGACGATCCTGCTCGAGGCCAAGGCGCTGTGTCACGCCGACGGGGGCACGTTGTACCTGGTGGAGGACGACGCGCTGCACTTCGCCATGGTGCACAACGACACGCTCGGCATCGCCGAGGGCGGCACGACGGGGCGCCCCGTCTCGCTGCCACCGATCCCGTTGCGCGGTCCCGACGGACGGCCCAACGAGCGCAACGTCGCCAGCTACTGCGCCGTGCACCGCCGCAGCGTCAACATCCCGGACGCCTACGACGCACGCGGCTTCGACTTCAGCGGCACGCGCGCCTTCGACGCGCGCAACGCCTACCGCAGCCGCTCGTTCCTCACCATCCCGATGGTTGACAACGAAGGGCGCGTCATCGGGGTGCTGCAGCTCATCAACGCCCGCGATCCCGCCACGAGCGCCATCGTGCCGTTCGACGAGGATCGGCAGCGCATCGTCGAGGCGCTCGCGTCGCAGGCGGCGGTTGCGCTCGACAATCAGATGCTCCTCGAGGGCCAGAAGGCGCTGCTCGAGTCGTTCATCCAGCTGATTGCGGCGGCCATCGACGCCAAGAGCCCCTACACGGGCAAGCACTGCGAGCGCGTCCCGATCCTCACGTTCATGCTCGCGCAAGCGGCCTGCGAGGCGAACGACGGGCCCTTCAAGGACTTCCGGCTCACCGAGGAAGAGTGGTACGAGCTGCGGATCGCCGCCTGGCTCCACGACTGCGGCAAGATCGTCACGCCCGTCCACGTGATGGACAAGGCGACCAAGCTCGAGACGATCTTCGACCGCATCGCCCTGATCCGCGCCCGCTTCGCCCTGCTCGAGCGCGAAGCGGAGATCCGTCATCTGCAGCGCGTGGCGGCCGGCGCCGATCCCGTCGAGAGCGCGGCGCGACGCGACGGAGAGCGCTTCGCCCTGCGTGACGATCTGGCGTTCCTGGAGCGTTGCAACATCGGGGGCGAGTTCCTCTCGGACGAGGACCGCGCGCGCATCGCGGCCATCGGCGCGCGCCGATGGCGGGACGGCGACGTGGAGCGGCCGCTGCTCGAACCGGACGAGATCGAGTGCCTGTCGGTGCGGCGCGGCACGCTGACGGATGCCGAGCGGCTCATCATCAACGGCCACATGGTCGAGACGATCAAGATGCTCGAGGCCTTGCCCTTCCCCCGTCACTTGCGGCGCGTCCCCGAATATGCCGGGGGTCACCACGAACGGATGGACGGCCGCGGTTACCCACGCGGCCTGTTCGCGGGGGACATGTCCATTCCCGCACGCATCATGGCCATTGCGGACGTGTTCGAGGCGCTCACCGCGCAGGACAGGCCGTACAAGAAGGGCAAGACGCTGTCCGAGACGATGAAGATCATGGCCGCGATGAAGCGGGACAACCACCTCGATCCTGACCTGCTCGATCTGTTCGTCACGAGCGGCGTCTACAAGGAATATGCGCGCCGCTATTTGCCACCCGACCTCATCGACGAGGTCGACGAACGCGAGATCCTCGAAACCAAACCGCGCCCCTTCGAACTGCCGCCGGAGGAGGTACGCCGCGCCCGCTGGGGCTCGTTCCTTCCCGAGTACCAGACGACCCGCTCGAGCCTCGTCCCCGAGCTGCCGCAACGCTCGGGCCCGCTGGGGCGGTAACCGGCCTCGGACTCCGACTCGGCCTCGAGTTCGGACTCCGAGTCGGACTCGGACTCGGGCTCGGACTCGGACTCGGACTCGGGCTCGGCCTCGGCCTCGGACTCGGACTCGGGCACGGTCTCGGACTCGGCCTCGGCCTCCGACTCGGCCTCGAGCTCCGGCTCGGGCTCGGGCTCGGGCTCAGATCAGGCAGTCCTCGTCGGCGCCGTCGACGAGCATGTCGCAATCGTCGTCGCGGCCATCGGAGCAGTTCCCCTCGGTCGGCAAGCACCCGCAGCCTTCGTCGACGACCCCGTCGCAGTCGTTGTCGACGCCGTCGTCGCACCGTTCGGCGCCGGGGATGCAGCATGCCTCGTCGACGATGCCGTCGCAATCGTTGTCGAGTCCGTCGCACAGCTCGCGATCCGACGGGCAGACGTCCTCGGACGCGAGTGCCCAAAACGCCCGATGGTTGCCTTCGTCCAATTGCTGGAAGGGCATCCAAAAGGCGGCGTAGCTCGGATCGGTGCCCCGTCCGAGGGCCGACGGGTCCACCGCGAAGCCCCAGATCTGGTCGCGCATCGCACCGACGAGCGTCGTGCCGTAGTCGCGCAGCGACGAAAAGGCGACCCAGAAGACGCCGGGCCGGCTGCTCGGCGCCCACGTCGGCATCGCATTGCCGACGTCGCGCACTGCGTCGCGCTCGCCGACCCGTTCGTTGGCGCGGACGAGCGCGACCGGCTCTCCCCCGTCGATGGAGACGAGCCACAGCGTCGTGCGCGGATTGTCCTTGGAACGGCCCACCGAGCGCGCGAACACCACGAGCCGACTGTCGGGCGAGAAGGCCGGGAACGAGATCGTGTCGTCGGCTCCGCGGCTCGGAACGATCACCTCCGGCGGACCGAAACGATCGCCGTCGAGCACGGCCATGCGGGCGAGCGAGGTGCCTTGCACGGCCTTGTTGTCCATGCGCCGAGCGCCGGGCGGGGCGTAGCTGATCACGACCCAGCGGCCATCGGGAGACCAGTCCGGATGCGTCGCGAACGCTCCCGCCGGAAGCGAGACGTCGGCGACGGTCGTACCGCCGTCGGCGTCGATGAGGCGCAACGCGCCCCGATGCGCGTACAGCAGGCGCGTCGCACCCGGATTGAACGTGCCCCACCCATAGTCGGGGCCCCGCGCCGCCGGATCGGGCGGCACGAGCAGCTCGCGCTCCGGAATCGTGACCTCGCGCAGCCGCTCGCCCCCGTAGCCCACCGCGAGCCGTCGCCCGTCGCGCGAAACGGTGTGGCACGCGACGCACGTCCGGTCGCCGCTCGCCGGATCGGTGAAGAACTTGCTCGCGGTGTCGGCCGAGATGTGCGCGCGCATCACGCCCTGCGCGCCGGTCGACCAGTAGTAGAGCGCACCGAGCACCTCCGAGAGCGAGAACAGCACGGTGTGCGCGCGCGAGCGGAAGACGCGACCGCCGCCACCACGCGAGAGCGCGCGAACGGACAACGCCACCGAACCGCCGGCGTTCGATTCGGTCAGAAGGCGCCACTCGTCGCGCGACGGACGCCAGCTGCGAGCCGTCGTGAACGTGCGCCAGCGGGTCGTGGCGCTCTCGAAGCGCACCTCGAACAGATCGAGCGCGGCCCCCGCGCGCCACTGCACCACGATGGGCGCCAGGTTGCGCGGAAGCATGGTTTCGTGACTCGGATAGACGAGAACGGGGCCGTCGGCGCCGGCCTCCGCATCGCCCCCCGTATCCTCGGGGAAAGCCGATTCGATGCCCTCCGGCAGCGACTCGTCGCGTCGACGCACTTCGAGCCGGACTTCGAGGTCGGCCGTCGCCGACAAGACCCCCGCCGCGGCCACGACGCGCGTGCGGCCGCCGATGCCGGACGACGTGAACCGGCCGGCGTCGAGCGCGCCGAGCCGCTCGTCGTCGAGCGACCAGCCGACGCGATCGGTCACGTCGCGCTCGCCGTCGTCGAACGTGCCGATGGCGCGGAAGCCCGCCGTTTCGAAAGGCGCCGCGCCGTCCTCGACGAGCGTGACCGACGGGGGCTCGACGCGCAGCGCGCGAAGCCCCTCGGGCGGTGGAGGCACGACGCGCCGATCCTCCGCGCCGCCGTCGGACGGGCCGCCGTCTCCCCCATCGAGGCTCACGGTGGCGTCGTCGGCGCCGCTGCCCGTATCGCGCAACCCCACCGTGCCCGACGAGCCGCAGCCCGCCAAGAAGAGGGCCGTCATCACGATGTGCGATGCATTACAATTTCGACTCATCGGACTCCTCCAGGGGTTGTGCCACCCTCGTGCGTGGGCGGCCGTTCCAAACCGAGCTCCTGCGCGATCCGCTCGGCGTGCGCGCCTTGCGGGAAGCTGGCGAAGTAGCGCCGTGCGAGCGCGCGCGCCTGCTCCCCGCGGCCGCTCTCGGCGAGGGCGAGCACGCGCAGAGCGAGCCGCTCTTCGTCGAGCAGGCCCGGACCCACCTCGCGATCGAGCGCATCGAGCTCGGCGAGCGCGTCGGCGGGCCTGCCCACGTGCAAGGCGGCACGTGCGGCCGCCACGCCCGCGATCTCGCGCTCGACGGACGGTCCGCGACTACGTCGGCCTGCTCGCTCGGCACCCGCAACTCCGGCTTCGCGGCCGTTCGCTCGACGCGGCGCCTCCCCGACGGCGCGTGGCGAAGCCGGTCGCGCTTCGTCGACGCCGGGAGCCGGGGGAGGTGCATCGCCCACCGGCGAAGCCCCGATCAGACCGGAACCAGCGAGGGCCGGTGCCGTTTCGAGCCTCCCAGGGCTCACTTCCGTGTGCGGCGGGCGCGTCGGCTCGGATTTCGAACGCACCGTGCCCCCGCTCGTCTCCGACGCCGGCGCATGCGCCTCGCGGGCGGGCCAGAACCACGACACTCCGAGACCCACGGCCACCGCGATCGCGATGCCTGCCACCGTGGCCTTCAGCCCTGCCATGCCGCTGGGCACCGCGGCCCCGTCCAAGTGCGCGCGAAGTCGCTGCACGCCGCGCTCGAGGTCGAACGAGGGGGGATCGATGTCCCGCACCGCGCGCAGATCGGCGCGCAGTCCTTCCGGAGCCTCGGGGTCGTCGACCAGCCGCGGAGGCTCTTCGCGCTTCATGGCGCCCCGTGCTTCACGCCGCTCGCCCGGTCCACCCGAGCCGACTCGAACCGCCGGTACGTGGCGAGCACGCGCGCCCGCGCATGGTGCAGGCGCGAGTGCACCGTTCCGAGGGGGATGTCCAAAGCCTCGGCGATGCGCGCACAGGGCTCGCCCTCGAGCTCGTAGAGCACGAACACGGTCCGGTGCTCGAGGTCCAGCTCGTCGAGCGCCCGCGCAAGCCGCGCGACGGCCGCGCGGGTCTCGAACCGCCGCTCCGGATCGTCCGCGACCATGGGTATCGTCGCCGCTCCGGCCTCCTGCTCGCGCCGTCGGGCACGGCGCAGGCCGCGGCGATGCGTGCTCAGCACGCGCACGGCAATCGCTCCAAGCCAGCTCCGCGCGCTGGCGCGACCGGGCACGAAGCCGCCGTGACGGTGCGCCACGAGAAACGTCTCCTGGACCAGATCGTCGACGTCGGCGGGCACCGCACCGAGCCGCAAGAGCAACCCCGCCACGAACCGCGCGTGCGCGCGAAACAGCGCCTCGACCGGCACGAGCACGTCCGGGGCATCGGGTCCGCTCACTCCCTCGCCCCCTTCATGGCCGCCGCGCGGCCTCCGCTTCACGCGCCCGAGCCGCCTTCACGGCACGGCCAGCCGCAGCTCCACCCCGGTGCTCGGAGCGAGGACGAGAACCGTGGCCGACTCGAGCAGCCTGCCGTCGAGCGCGCGGACCTCGAGGCGAAGCGAGCTGGGAGCGACGGCGGCCTGGCCGCGCGCGGCGACCTCCAACCCCGCAGCGACGGGCACGACGAGCCCCGCCGCCAGCAGCCCCGCGGCGAAGCCGAGCGTGACCGAGCGGTTTTCGTCGTACCCCGAGCCTCGCGCGAGCAGAAGTCCCGATTCGAGGCCTGCACAACCCTCAACGCGCGCGCCGCCGAGGTCGTGGGCGAGGCATCCCGCCAGCCGTGCCGCGATCCAACGGGACAGCAGCACGCCCCGATCGAGCCCCCTCTCGTGCTCGTCGCTCGCAGCGATCTCGAGGCGCACGTGCGCGCGTGAGGCACCCGGGCTCGACAGTGCGCGGTCGATGCCGAGCGAGAGCGCGACGGCGCCCATTCCCGTCCGCGCGATGCGCGGGCCGACCCACGCGCCGATGCTCGCCGTCCAGTCCGACGTGGGGCGCGCTCGCGCAGTGCCGTGGCGCGCGGCATCGGAGGTGACAGCCGTCGGCGGGGTGGCGTCCCCTTCGGTCGGAGCCTCGTGAGGGGAGTCCGTGACCGGCGACGGCTCGGCCGCGAGCACATCGAGAAGCGTGTGGTCGAGCGCCAACGCGACGGCGAGCGAGACCAACGCGCGGCGATCGGCGCACGTCGACGGCAGACGCTCGAAGCGTCGTCTCGCCGTGATTTCCCCGTCGCGCATCACGGTGAACGACGCCGTCCGCTCCGATGCCTCGACGAGCACGAGTAACCGCGCGTCGAGCTCGGCTCGATTCAACCAAGCACCGATGGCCTCGACGAGCGGCGCGTGCACGAGGCAGTCGTCCGCCGCAGAGCTCGACACCGAGACCGACTCGCCGAGCGGTCGACGCGCCTGTGCGCCGGCCGATGCCGCCCCCGCGAGCGATGCCAGACCGACGCACGCGCACGTCCAGACGACTCGCCGTAGCCGCTTCACGGTCCCAGCGTAGCGGTTGCGCCGCCTCGAGAACCGACGCGACCTCGGTCCAGACGCTTCGCGCTCAGCCTTGGTCTCGGATTCGGACTCGGGCTCGGGCTCGAAAGCCTCTGGCAACCTCTCACCCGTACCGTGAATGGCTGCGCCGGCGCTCAACTCGCGCAACGCGGCGCGGGCGCATGAGCCTCGGGCTCCAGAGGCACCAGACCCGCGTCCCGGAACAGCCGTTCGTCGTCGGCGACGTCCGGGTTGCCCGTCGTCAGCAGCCGATCGCCAAAAAAGATCGAGTTGGCGCCCGCAAGGAAACAGAGCACCTGCGCCTCGCGCGACAGCTCGGTGCGGCCCGCCGACAGGCGAACCACGCTGCGCGGCATCAAGATGCGCGCGGTCGCAATCACGCGCACCAGCTCGAGGGGATCGACGGGCGGCCGGTTGCCGAGCGGGGTGCCCGCCACCGGCACCAGTGCGTTGATGGGCACGCTCTCGGGTTGTGGATCGAGACTCGCGAGCGTGGCGAGCAGCGCGCACCGGTCCTCGACGCTCTCGCCCATGCCGATGATCCCGCCGCAGCAGACGGCGATACCCGCGCGCTGCACGGCGCGCAACGTCCGCAGCCGCTCGTCGTAGCTGCGGGTCGTCACGATGCGCCCGTAGAACGCGCGGCTCGTGTCGAGGTTGTGGTTGTAGGCGGTCAGCCCTGCCTCGGCCAGCGCACGGGCCTGCTCATCGGTGAGCATCCCGAGCGTCGCGCACGCCTCGAGGCCGAGCGCGCGCACGCCCCGCACCATCTCGAGCACGCGCTCGAACGCGGGCCCCTCTTTCACCTGGCGCCACGCCGCGCCCATGCAGAAGCGGGTCGCACCCGCCTCGCGCGCCGCGCGCGCCCGCTGCAAGACCTCCTCCACCGTGAGCATGCGCTCGGGGCGCACGTGCGTGCGGTGATGGCTCGATTGGGAGCAGTAACCGCAGTCCTCCTCGCACCCGCCGGTCTTGATGGACAGCAGCGTGCAGCGCTGCACCGCATTGGGCGGGAAATGGGCCCGATGCACCTGCTGGGCGCGCATCACGAGGTCGAGCAGCGGCAGATCGTGGATCGCGCGCGCTTCGGCGGGCGTCACCTCGCCGCGCGGCGCTCGGGTCGATGCGTCCATCGGCATCGGCTCATAGCCCGCGGCGCACCCCGCGAGCAACCGGGCGCGAACTGCGGTTCGGGCTCGGACTCCGACTCGGTCTCGGACTCGGGCTCGGTCTCGGACTCGGGCTCGGTCTCGGACTCCGACTCGGTCCCGGACTCGGGCTCGGACTCAGGCTCGGTCTCGGTGTCGGTGTCGGTGTCGGTCTCGGTCTCCGACTCGGTCTCGGTCTCGGACTCCGACTCGGGCTCGGCCTCCGACTCGGTCTCGGGCTCTGCTCCGGGCTCTAGTCCTCCACTTCGAAGGCGCCGAGCGACGGAGGCGACCGCCAGCAGCGTCCGGCGAAGTCCGCGGGCACGTCCGGCATGGCACTCGCGGCTCCGCGCGCGGGGCTCGTCGGTTGCAGCCGGTAGTCGCCCGAGGCGGAATCGACGAACTGCGGATCGCGCTGGATCACCGAGCCCATCTCGGGGGGAATGCCCGAGCCGAGCGTAGGGCCGGAGAAATCCGTTCGGTCGAGCGCATACCAGAGGTTGGGCCCGAAGCGGAACGTCTCGGGCGCGGTGTTCGCGCCGACGTTCACGAACGCACGGAGCTGCGCCATGCGGAAAACGATGATGTTGTCGATGAAGCGCCCGTTTCGGCACGGCACGAAGCGCTCACCGACCGTTTCTTGCAGGATGCGCGCGACCCACGTCCGCGGCTCGATCACCGTGTTGTGCGCGAACACGCACCCGTCACATCCGACGAACGCGATGGGCGCCGCGGACGCCTCGCCCACGCGCACGAACACATTGGCCGCGACGATCAGGCGCGCCGCCTCGTACGGCGCGTCCAGCGGCCGGAAATACGGCAGGCCCGTCGAGCCGCCGGCGTTGATGCCGCGGCCGGGCACGTCGACGAAGACGTTGCCGTGCACGAGGATGTCCGCGCTGCCGCCCTTCATCTGGATGCCGCCCCCGCTCGTGCGCTCGAAGCGGTTGCCGTGGATGAACCCGCGGTGGCAGCCGACCATGTCGATCTGACTGCCGGCGTTGCAGCCGCGCACGATCCCCCCGAGCACGAAGAAGTCGTCCACGCCGGACAGCTTGATGCAGTCGTTGTTGCCGCCCGTGCCCACGTCCTGCACGCGAACGGCGCGTAGCACGACGTGGTGCGCGGGCGTCTCGTAGCTGCCCCCGTCGTCGATGTTGATGCCGTTGGCCGTCGCGTTGCGGACGGAGACGTTCTCGAGCACCACGTACTGCGGATCGGTTAGGTGCAACGCTTCGACAGCCCCCTCGGCGTCCAGGACGACGTCGCCCTCTCCGACGATGGCGATCGGACGCTCGGCCGTGCCCCGAAGGTTGGACAGGTACGTCGAGCCGCGATACGTCCCCGCACGCAGCACGATGCGCGTCCCGGGGGTCGCGCGTCGCGCCGCCTCCCGCAAGGAACCGAGCGGCGCCGTGGCCGACCCGTCGCCGGAGTCGAACCCGCCCGGCGCGACGTGGAGCGTGCGCTCGTATCGCGCCCCGACGTCGAATGGAACGGGCAGCGCGCAGCCCGAGCCGCCGTCCCGACCCGGACCGGTGTCGGAGCCCCCGCCGCCGTCGAGCGGCGTGTCGGCGTCCGGTTCGCCCGATCCCGCGTCTTCGGTCGGCTCGGGCCCTGTGTCGGATTCGCCGAAGCCGTCACCGCGCGCATCGCGCACGGCCGTCGAGTCGTCGCGTGCGTCGGAGGCCGCACCCGAGTCCATCGCGCCACCTCCGCCATCACCCCCACACGCTCCGAGCCCGAGCGCGAGCCACACGTGGATGATGTCCATGGATGCCAGGCTAGGCGGTCCGGACAGCCGTCCGGAAGGGGGACGAAGCGCTCGCGCCGAGCGTGCCGATTCGTCTGCGGAGTCCGAACTCGATGTCGGCGCCGAGACCGAGACGGCGCCCCGAGGCCAAGCCCGACGCCGGGGCCGACCCTGAGGCCGAGGCCGAGTCGGAGTCCGAGTCCGTGTCTGTGCCCGAGTCGGAGACCGAGGCCGAGTCGGAGACCGGAACCGAGACCGGTCCTGCAGCTGAGTCCGAGCCTGACGCCGAGGACGCGTCCGCCGCGGATGCCGCGCGAGACAGCCGTGCGCCCCCCGGTCGGGCTGCGGCCGTGTTCCGTCGGACAACCTGCTAGGCTCCCGGTCGGTGCATCCCCGTCGTCTCCGGCTGCCGACGCGACGCGGGTGTTTGCTTGGCTCCGCCGCCGCCTCTGCCCCCGATCCCTTCGAGCAGCCAAACGTGCCACGCCCACGAGGAGACGGCGTGCTTCATTCCCCCACCGGAGACGCTCGCGGATGAGCGCCCACGACCGCAAAGGCGCCCTCGCGCCCACGGCACCTGCTTCGTTCGCCTCGGCGCCGCTCGCACCGCTCACCGTACTGGCGTGCGTGGGTGCGCTCGCGGATCTGGTCCTGCAACGCTACGCGCTTCGTGCCGTCGCCCCATCGCTCTCGCACGCGACGGCCATCGAAATCGCGCGCTGGCTCCCATTGCCTCGCAACGCAGCGGCGCTCGGCGGACTCGCCGTGCTCGGCCTTGCGCTGTGGGGGTTCGTCCGGCATCCGGGACGCGCGTACGTGGTCCAGCGCCTGGGTCTGGCGGCCATCTCGGGCATGTTCCTGCCGACGATGGCCCTGGCGACGGCGCTCCCCGCGTCGCGCATGACGCCGGAAGTCGTGCTCTTCGCGTCGGGCGCAGGCGCCGTGCTCGCAACGAGCGCCGCGATGTACGGGCTGCGCTGGCCCGGAGGGCCGCGCGGGCTGCGCATCGCGCTGTGGCTCGTGGTGCTCGCGTCGTTCTGCTCGCTGCTCGCGCTGTTCGGAACGGTCACGCAGCCGCTCATGCACGAAACGGTTCGCAGCGTCTGGCGTCTCGTCCGGGGCGTGGGCGAGATCGCGTTCCTTCTGGTGCCAGTCGCGGCGGGCGCGAGCACCGTGCTCGTCGTCCCCGGACGGCGCGCGTGGTTGGCCGTGGGAATCGGCGCGGTGGCGGCCGCGGTCGGCGCCCTCGGACTGGCGGCGGTCCGGGTCGCGTCGCGCGGAGAGCTGGGCGTCATTCTGTATGGTGCGCAACATCTCGAGCTCGTCGCGGATCTCGTGCCCGACGCGTACGTCGCGCCGATCGCCATGGGGCTCGGCATCGGCGTCGCGGCCGCCTGCGCGCCTCACGTCGCCGCGCGACAGGCCGGGCTCGGCATGCTGCTGTGGTGGGCCGGTGGGTTCGCTCCCCGCGCGCCCGGTCGGCTGCTCTTCGGCGCGCTCGGCGTCGTGTTGCTCGCGCGCGCGTGCATCGCCCTGGGTGAACGTGCGCGTGACGCCGCCCGTGGGGACACGCTCGGGGCCGAGCGGCAGCCGGCAGCCGTGCCCTCAATCGTAGCCGCAACCCACGCAACCGAAGCGGGCCTCGTCACAAACGGAGTTGCACCACGATCCGATCGTGCCGTCGTCGGCGGCGAGTCGGTAGCGGCCTCGAGCGAAGCGGAGCCGACGGCCCCCGAAGTGGTCGACGGCCGCTGAGCCGTGCAGTCCAACTGCCGAGCCGCGTCGTCGGTCTCGAGCTTTGGGCGGTACCAGGCTTGGACTCGCGCTCGGACTCGGACACGGTCTCGGGCTCCGACTCGGACTCGGACTCGGTCTCGGACTCGGACTTGGGCTCGGGACCGGGCTTGCTCTCGGTCTCGCGCTCCTCCCGGTCTCGGTCTCGCTCTCGGTATCCGACTCGGACAATGCCCGCCGTCGAACCGGCCCCTACGCTTCGGCGCGTTCCTCGGAATCCGTATGCGCCTGGCCACACCGCTCGACGTTGCCGTTCGTCCCGGATGGGCACGCAGCGCCCTGTCAAAGCCGCTGCCACCCTCGCCGTCACCCCGCAGGGCAGTTGCGCTGCAGCGTGACGGAACGGACACGAGGACTGCGCGCGCCGCCCGAAGCGACGAGCGTCACCTCGACCTCGAGGAAGCGCTCCTCGGGGACGGGACCCGGCGGCGCACGCAGATCGGCCGACACCGTCCGCCACGGCCCGATCCAACTGCGCGTCTCGAGCGCCGCGCGCGTGGGGGCAGCCCGAAGACGAATCTCGACCGACGTGCCGGCCGGCGCCGTCGCGTCCACCTCGAGCCGCTCCCACTGCGTCGGGCCGACCGCACAGCCCTCGATCACGGTTCTCAAAAACCCATGGGGCGCCGTGAAGGTTCGCAAAGCGTAGCCCGTGAAATCGGAGTACGTGTACGGCGACTCGCCCGTCGGATACTCCCGCGCCTCTCCCGTCGTCGGATCGAAGCGCGTCGCGGTCGACGACTGTTGATTGACGAGCCAGACGCGCCCCATCGAGTCGAGCCCCACGCCAATCGCGCCGAGCCCCGGCAGCGGCGCGCCCGGCGTGCCCCAGACGCGCACGTCGCGACCATCGGAGGCCCGCACGCGCGTCAACCGCTCGATGGCGGGCCCGAAGACGACCTCGCCGCCGGCGAAGCGGACCCATTCGTGCGACGAGGCGATCCAGACGTAGCCGCGCTCGTCCGCCGCGATGCCGCGCGTCACGCCGCTGTCGGGCAACGACACGGTCAACCACGTGTCGCTCGCCGGGTCGTACCGGAAGACCGCGGGGCAATGCAGCCCGGCAATCCAGACGCGGTCCTCGCCGTCGACGGCGATGCCGTAGCTGCCGTTGCAACCGACGCGCGACGGAGCCGTCTGCACACGCTCGATCCGGCCCGTGGTCAGCTCGATCGCCGCGATCCGGCCCGTCGCGGCCTCCGTCAGCCACAAGCGGCCTCGGCCGTCGATCGCCGCGCCGTACGGCGCGAAGCGACGCGCGCCGAGCGCGATGCGGCGCCGCACCGATCCATCGTCCGGATCGAGCTCGACGACGGCCTGTTCGCCGTGCAGACCAACCCAGACGCCGCCGTCCGCCGCCACCGCGATCGCACGCGGCACCCCGCCGATGCCGCCGACGTCCACCGTCCACAGCAGGCACTCGTCGCGTTGTCCCAGAAACTCGCCGGGCACCGCGCGTTCGATCCGGCCGTCGCCGTCCCGATCCCGCGACGTGTCGATGACGCCGTTGCCGTCGCGATCGACGCAGTCGTCCTCGAACCCCGCGATCTTGGTGACGGTGCCTTGCGCAAAGAAAGCGCGATTGGCGACGTAGACGGCTCCGCGCAAATCCACGGCCGTGCGCGACGGACAGTTGCCGCCGCGGCTCTCCCAGAGGCACCGCGTCCCCGGCGGCTCGGCGTGGTTGCCGGGGCCGAGCAGCACGGCGTCGTACTCGGCTTCCTGACTCCCGTCGCGCGTGTCGAGCTTCGTGATCGTGCCGAATAGATGATTGGCAATCCACGCGTAAAACGACTCGACGCGTCGCTCCGACAGCGACAGCGAGCCGTCGGGGTGCACGACGACGCCGGTTCCCGCCGACGCGTCGAAGGGGACGTCGCCGTCCTGCCCGATGACGACGAGGTCGCAGTTCGGGCGGCAATCTCCGCACGCGTTGCGCACGCCCTCGTCGACCGAACCGTCGCAGTCGTCGTCCCGGCCGTCGCACCGCTCCGGCGCGCCGGGATGGACGCGCGGGTCGGCGTCGTCGCAGTCGCCCCGACACGTCCCCCAACCGTCCCCGTCGGCGTCGACGTCGCGCGAGACGTGCGTGCATCCGCGCGCTCGCTCGTTGCACGCGTCGACGGTGCACGGATCGCCGTCGTCGCAGTCCGGCGTGGTGCCGGGCATGCATCGGCCGGTCGTCTCCTCGCAATACTCGGCGCCGTTGCACACGAGACCGTCGTCGCACGCCACCGAGCACGCCCGTGCATCGGGACGGGCGCCGTCCGGCAGCGGCGGCGAGATGACATCGAGGATGGCCGCGTCGCTCGTGCCCGCCTCCGCGCGCGGACCCCCGCGCCCCACGTCCGTGCGGGCTCCGCAACCGAACGCGATGCCCAGCGCGGCGACGAGCGACGTACGAAGCATTCGACGCAGCGTACCACGCGCGTCGGCCTCCCTAGCCCCCCACACGCCCGTCACGGAAGGGGTCCACGTCTCGGCCTGTGGCGTGGCCGAGCCCCGTTCGGAGTCCGGGACCGAGTCCGAGCAGAAGGCGCGATCGACCAACATGGCGGCCGCCGTGAAACCGCATGCGTCAGCGCGGATCGACGACGTGTCCGAGCAGAAGCACCAAACCCGTGCGTGAATCGCGCACGAAGAACAGGAAGGGCCGATCGGCGAACAGCGTGTCGTCATCGTGTCGGCCGGGACGTGCGCTGAGCGCGTACGCCGTCTCCGCCGCGGCCTCGGTTCCCTCCTCGTTCACCTCGACCACCGCGCGGTGATACCCGTTCTCGAGGTGCAGCGGAGGGTCGACGCGCGCGATGCCGCTCAGATCCGCTACCCCCGGTTCGAACAATTGCCGGATCCCGAGCCGTCGCATCGGGTCACGCAGCGTCAGGCCCGATGGAGACGCGATGCGAAACCGTGGCAATCGTACGCGGACTTCGGGCCGCGGCCTCAGCGCATCGACGAACCGACGCAACTTCGCTTCGTTCAGGCCCTCGAACAAGTCGGGAAGACCGGCGTACGTGCCCGGTACGACGATCACCATCGCGGCCGCACGCCCCACGTAAGGCAGCTCGCCGACGACGGCACTGCCGACGCGTCCCCATCGCATCGGGAACTCGCCGTGCATCGTCGGCACGGGAACCGGTGCCCTGCCGTCGACGTAGAACGGTCGCGGAGTCGTTCGATATCGGTCGAAGCGGTTCTCCCACGCGCCGGCGAAGTACAGCGCGTCGACGAGCAGCATGCGGGTGTCGCTCGGAACCAGACCGGGCGGCAGCAGTTCACGGGTCCGCCCGCCCGTCTGCTCCTCCACGAGCCGATGGATCTCGAGGCGCGCGCGCTCGGCGTCGTGGAACGGAACGGTCCGAAGCGATTCCCCCAGCACCTCGCGCAGCGACGTCGCGAGCTCGGGTTGCACCGGCAACCCCTCGCCGACGAACAGGCCGCCCGCGTGCCGCAACGTCACGCCCTGCGACGAAAGCGCGCGGGTGCGTTTGCAGAGCGCCCCAAGCACCCGTTCCGGCACGTTCGTGAGATGCAGGGCGCGATCGATTTCGGCGCGAGTCCGTTCCCGCGCGCCCTCGCGCAACATCAAAAGACCGCGCGTGATGGACCACGGGCTCGTAACCGCGTTCGCATGGGGATCGGAAACGAGACGGTGCAAGGCGACCGAGAAGTGGTTCAGGCCTTGCGCGACGGACTCGACCGCGCGAGCCAGCTCCGCGTCGTCGGCGATCGGATCCGAGACGACCGGCGACGTCTCCTCGGGCTGCGGCGAAGCGTGCGGCGCGGGCCGTGGCGCGGCCTGCTCGACGGGGGG
Organism: Myxococcota bacterium; assembly: GCA_025054695.1. Taxonomy (GTDB): domain Bacteria; phylum Myxococcota_A; class Polyangia; order Polyangiales; family JANWZI01; genus JANWZI01. Next base: position 15,459 of record JANWZI010000091.1, read on the forward strand.
CGCCTTGGCCACGCGCGTCGAGCCGCCCCCTCCAGACGTGCTCCCACAGCCCGATCCCTCCCGGCACGCGACCCCGAGGACGAGGATCCCCATCGACACGGCGACGCGGAACGAGCCTGCCTGCATGCCGTCTCTCTACTACACGCGTCGGACTCGTGGCAGCCACGGATCGAAAAGACGCGGTACTGTTCACGTCGCAATGATCACGCAATGGAATCAGCCGAGACCGAGGGGGAGCAGGAACCTCACAGCTCCAGCCCCCTGGATCGACGGCGGGCAGCAATGGTTCGAACCCGAGCTCGAGTCCGAGTCCGAGTCCGAGCCTGAATCCGAGCTCGACTCCGAGCCCGAGTCCGAGTCCAAGGCCGAGTCCGATTCGGCATCGAGCAGCGTGACCGCCGCCGGAAAACCGCGGGCGGAATCGACCTACCCCACCGCCGCGTCCATGAGCCGACCCGTGTAGTAATCGGTGATCGCCTCGGCGATTTCGTCGGGGGCATTCATGACGAACGGCCCGTGCCAGTACACGCGCTCGAGCAACGGCCGCCCCGACAGCAGCACAATCTTCGCACCCTGCTCGCCCGCCTCGACGCCAATCCGCTCGCCGTCGTTCGCCCATTGCACGCACGTGCGCGCCACGACGGGCCGTCGCATCGGACCGGCCACCATGGCGCCCTCCAACACGTACGCCGCCGTCATCTCGTCCGCCGCCAATGACTCGCTCCACGCCACCCCAGGCTCGAGATCGACGAGGGCCACCGTCACCTCGGTGGGACCGTTCAAGGGCCCCCTCAGCGCACCGAGTGCGCCGGCCATCACGCGCAGCACGCAACCGTCCTCGACCTTCGTCGCGATGCGCGATGCCCCGGCCACTTCCCAGCGAACGCGCAGACGTTTGTCCCGCGCGCGCAGGTTGATCCAGAGCTGGAATGCGTGGAATCGACCCCCGCGATGGCGCAGTACGTCCGAAGGACGCTCCTCGTGCACCAAACCCGCGCCGGCGACGATGCGCGAGGCCTCGCCCGCGGCGAGCACGCACCCCCGACCGTGCACATCGCGCTGCACGAGCTCCCCTTCGAGGACCACCGTCAGCAGCTCGTAGCCGCGGTGCGGGTGCAGCCCCATGCCCCGCGCCTCACCCGGCTGCCAGCAGACCGGACCGACGTGATCGAGCAGGAGAAACGGATCGAGGTGTTCGTGGCGCGCGCGCGGAAACGGCCGATGGACGACGAATCCCTCGCCCTCCATCGTGCTCGCCGCTTCCCACATCCGCAGCAGACTGCGCTCGGTGCCCATCGCGCCCACTGTGGTCGTGTTCGCACCGCGATGCAACGGCCCGAGCGATGCGATGGGCTCGAGCTCGGTCCCGCTCTCGCACCCCGACTCGGGCTACGAGTCGTGCTCGGTCTGCGACGGCGGGTCGAATCGTCCCTCGCTGCCCTTCGACCGACGCCAGGCGTCCGTGGGCAGCGACGCCGGGCGCGGTCGCGTCCAGGTACGGTGACAGGGGGG
>JANWZI010000092.1 GCA_025054695.1 Myxococcota bacterium
GCTCTTTGCCCGCATGGGCCGCACGGTCGACCTGGCCGCGGCAGCCGAACGGCTGCTCGAACGGATCAACCAAGCAAGGCAGGCCCGCGGCGCGCCGCCGCTGCGTGTCCACGAACGTCTGCGCGAGGCGGCTCAGCGCGCGGCCGACGCGTTCTTCGACGAGCCGTCGCGGTCCCAGCAAGACCTCGTCGACGAGGCGAGCGGGTCGCTGCGGCGCTCCGGGATCGAGTTCCGTCGCGTGGGAGGCCTGATGACGGTCGTCGTCGATCCCGAGGAGGCCGCGACGCTCGAGCCCGCCCTCGAGCGCGACATGCGCTGGATCGGGCTCGGACTGCGGCAGGGGACACGCCCCGACACCCCCCCCAACGCAATCGCCGTGGTGATGTTGTTCGGCTGGTCGCGCTGATTGCTGCCCCTGACTCGTCGATCTGGGGATGAATCCGACTCGGACTCGGACTCGGGCTCGGTCTCGGGCTCCGATTTCACGGCGAGGCGCAGCCGCCCGGCATGGTGATCGGCCCTACGAACGCCGCGTCGGCGGACGCAGCGCCGACAGACTCGTCTCGGCAACCGTTCGCGCCGCGCTCATCTCGAGCAGGCCACCGCTCATCACGAAGGCGAGAAGCTGCCCACCCTCGGCGTCGAGCGGACGGACACGCTCGGCCGGCAACAGCACGAGATGACCCGCGAAGTTGTAGGCCTGGGGCAGGTAGACGCCGACCCAGCCCTCAAGCGCCGGATCGTCGAACCGCCGGCACGTCACGAAGCCCAGCGCGCGCGCGCCGCCCCCGAGATCCACCCAGACGGGCCGCTCGAAACCGCGCCGCTCGCCCACGAACGCGCCCATCAGATCGCGCAGCGCGCCGTACAGCAGTTTGACGACGGGTACCGACGCCAGCAGTCGCTCGGCCCAGCGCACGAGCGTGCGTCCGAGAACGTTGCGCGCGAGTAGGCCGACCGCCGTAACCCCGACGACGACGAGCGCGACACCGAGCCCGGGCACCGGCGCCCCCACCAAATCGTCGATCCAACGGACGGCGGCGTACAGGACGTAGAGCGTCCCCGCCGCAGGAACGACGACCAGCAGCCCGTGGAGAAAACCGCGCGCGAGCGTCTGCACGCTATCCGGTCCGACCGCCCTCGCCTCGGCCCACCGTCTCCGCTTCGCCGCGGCTGAGCCTCAGGAACGCGGCTGGAGCGCCTCGGCGCGGTTGACGATCCGCGGCGTCAGGAAAATGAGCAGCTCGTTGCGCTCGTCGCGGACGCGGCGCCGCTGGAACAGCACGCCGAGGATCGGCAGGTCGCCGAAGAACGGCACTTGATCGACGTTGCGGCCCGTGTTGCGCGTGTAGATGCCGCCGATGACGGCCGTGTGCCCGTCGGGCACGAGCAGGTCGGTCTCCGCCTCGCGCTTGAGGATGGTCGGGTCGCCGCGTGCGCTCGTCCGCGTGAAGTCGGGCTCGTCGCGCGTAACGCGCACGTGCATGGCGATGGAGCCGTCGCTCGTGACGTGCGGCCGGACCCGCAGCTCGAGCTTGGCCTCCTGGAACGCGGTCTGCACGCCCTGCGCGCTGACCTGCGAGTAGGGAATCAACGTGCCCTGCGCGATGTGCGCCTCGTGGTTGTCGAGCGTCAGGATGCGTGGGCTCGAAATGATCCGCACGACGCCGTTGCTCTCCGCGGCCGACAAGCGCACGGCGAGATTGACGTTGCCGCCGATGGAGCCGAAGGACAGGCCGAGCGCGCCGCCGATGCCGGTGCCGGTGATGGCCGGGAGATTGACGGCGAAATTGCTCGGATCGATGCGCTCGACGACGGGGGACAGGCCGGCCGTCGGCGTGTTCTGGTCGTAGTTGCCGCCGGCGATGGAGACGTCGCTCGGGAACTGCAGCCCCGTCGGATTCCCGGTGGCCGTCCCCATGCTCGCGTCTCCGCCCCACTGGATGCCGACGTCGCGCGTGTACTGGCTGGTGGCCTCGACGATGCGCGCCTCGACGAGCACCTGCGGGGTCTGCGTGTCGAGCGTGCGGACGAGCTCCTCGACGTCGTCGAGGTTCTCCGCGATGTCGCGGACGATGAGTACGTTGGTGCGCTCGTCCACCGACACGCTGCCGCGGCCGCTGAGCAGTTCGCGCACGCGTGGAGACAGATCGGTCGCGCGCGCGTAGCTGACCGGCACGATGCGCGTCGAGAGCTGCGCGAGCACCTCGCGCTGTTTCTGCCTCGCGATGGCCGCCTCGCGCTCCTTCTCGAGCGTCTCGAGCGGCGCGACGCGGATGAGGTTGCCGCGACGCACCATGCCCAGGCCCTTGGCCTGCAGGATCACCTCCAGCGCCTGGTCCCAGGGCACGTTGCGCATCCGGATCGTCACCGTGCCCTGCACGTCGTCGCTCGTGACGATGTTGACGCCGCCGACGTCCGCGAGCAGCCGCAGGATGTTGTGGATGTCGGCGTCCTTGAAGTCGAGATCGATTCGCCGGCCGCCGTAGGTGCGACCGCCCCGCGCCGCGTCGATCTGCAGCGGCACGTCCGAGAGGAACGCGGCCACCTCGTCCGAGTCGACCTGGACGGCTCGCGCTGCCTGCGGCGACGCGCGGCCCTCGCGCCGTCCGGCAGCCGCGGTCGAGGCCCGTGCGCCCGGCACCGCCCCGAACAACCACACGATGCGACGCCCCTCGCGCACGGCGGTGACCGCCTCGCCATCCACTTGCTCGACCTCGATCGCGGCGCGGTCGTCGGCCTGCGACGCACGCAGCCCCCGCACCACCGCCCCGCGCACGCGCCCGACCTCTTCGAGGGCCTGTGGCGAGAAGCGCCCCGCCCGCACCTCCAGGCGTGCGGGGCCTGGACCGGCCGGCACGACACGGAACGCGGCCGGTGCCGACAGCTCGAGCACGACGCGCTCCATCCCGTCACGTTGCTCGAGGAAAACCGACTCGATGACGGGCGCCTCGGGCTCGCGAAGCTCGCCACCGTCGCCGACGCGCTCGCCGGGCTCCGGATCCCCGACGTGCAGCACGATCCGGCCGGGCTCCGCCCGCGCGCGGAATGCCGTCGGCCGCGCGAGCCCCAGCTCGATGCGCGCGCCGCGTGCCGTCGTGCTGGCCGTCGTGCGCACGACCAGACGCGACGAGCCGGTCGCGACGAGTCCCGACGCCGGCAGCGCGGCATCGAACACGTCGACGACGAGCGTGCGCCCCTCGTCGCGGGAGCGGACGGCGTATCGGGGCACGTCGAAGGCCCCCACGATCACGACTTGCGCGCGGTCGATCCCGCCATCGAGGCGAACCGCGTCGATGCGCGGCGGGTCGGCGAACGCGGCGGGCGCGATCCCGAGCGTCAAGAGCAACGCAATCGGCACGTTTGCGAGACGCATGCTCACTCCTCGGCTGCCGTCGGATTTTCCGATGCGGAGCGACGGCCACACAAGAAAACGACACGGCGCGTGCAGGACGCGCGTGCGGATCCGACTCGTCGAACCTGCATCGACGAAAACGTCCGGCGCACGTACGTCGGGCAGGTGGCCCGCTGCGGGCGACGAAGCGGATGCGCACGCCCCAGTCCGTCGCGGCGAACGGTTCAGGAGCCGCGCGGAAACTCGGCGTTGCGGTCGGCGTCCGGGTCGAGCGGCACGAACCGGGTGAGCGGAGGCCGGTTCGGTGCCGACGGATCCTCACGAGTCAGCAGCAGGCCCGTGGGGCGAATGCGATCGACACGCCAGTTGAGCGTCGTCGTTGCGCCCTCCGGTCCGCCGGCCTGGACGAGCTCCGGCCTGCCGATGAAGTCGCCGCGACGGACCACGTGCCCGACGCCGTTTGTGTCGACGAGCATCGCGCGCGGCTGCTCGACGCCCGTGATGACGGCGATGAGCCGCATCTCGTCGATCGCGGTGCTCGGCATGATCACCGCGCGCTGGGGCACCGCGACGGGACGGACCTTGAAGAGGGCGGCGAAGCTACGGAACGGATCGCGGTTCGTCTCCGCCTCGACGAAGTCGTCGTCCCGGTACTCGAGCACCGCGCCCGCGGGCTCCGCAGCCTGCCCGGGTTGCACGGCGGCCGCCGGATCGGCGCCCGCACCCGTGGGGTTCGTTCCGGGCGCCGCGCCCGGGGAGCTCGTCGGCGTGCCCGACGCAGGCGCCGGCTGCGGTGCGGTCCCCGTGCCCGGCGCCGACCCGGTCGCCGGTGCGCCGACGCGCGCCGGCTCCTCACACCCGACCGACAGCAGGAACAACCCGCCCCAGAGGACCGAGGCGCCGCGTCGCGACCTGCCCAACTTCATCGCGCACCTCCCGGCGCGCCGCCCGCGCCCGTCATGGTCCCCGCGGACGCCTGGGCCTCGGCGGTGGTCGGACGCCGGAAGGTCGTGGCGAGCACGTCGACCTTGAGCGTGACCTCGTCGCCGCTCTGAACGGGCTCGGTGAGCGCGACGTTCTCCATGTTGATGATGCGCTCGATGCGTCCGGCGGCGTAGAAGAACTTGGCCACCTGGTGATGGCGGCCGCTCAGTCCGAGTGCGACCGGAAGGCGCACGTAGTTGTCCGCCGGCTCCTCGGGCCGCGGCTCGACGTGACGAAGGCGCAGCCCGGACAGCTCGGCCAGGCGGTTCAAATCCTGCAAGAACGACGGCATCTCGGCCTGCTCGGGCAGCATGCGCTTGTTCTGACGGTCGATGGCCTCGCGGTCGGCGAGCTCCTGCACCGCCGCGAGGTACTCCTGCTGGCGCTGCTCGGCCTGCACGAGCTCGCCCTGCAAGGTCCGGTGGCGTCGCTCGGCCTGCTCGATCTCCTCGGCCAGCGACATGTGCAGCGCGAAGTAGTAGAGCGCGCCCACGACGGCCAGCAGCAACACGAGCAGGCCGATCTTGGCGCCGGTGCCGAGGGCGGCGAATCCGGAAGGCTTGGCGGCGGCCGGAGGAGCCATGGCTCAGTACCTCACGCGACAGGTGAGCTCAAACGCGGTGAGCGGCAGGCGCGTTTCCTCGTCCACGATCGCCTCGGTCTTGGTGAGGGACACCGATTCGAACACCTCGGACAGGGCGAGCCGCTGCAGGAACTCGCCGACGTCGTCGTGGGTGCGTCCGACGCCGGTGATGCGGCACTCCCGATCGGTCTCCACGAAGGACCGAAGCCACAATCGGCGCCCGTCCCAGCTCCGGTTGATCGAGACGAGCGGATTCTCCCGCCGGATCCGCTCCAGGCGCTCCGGATCGATCGTCGGGCCCCCGCCGACGCTCAGCACCCGGGACAGCTCCATGAGCACGCGTGTCGGCCCGAGCCGGGCACGATGCAGCTCCTGCACGACGGCCTCGAGCTGCTTGCTGGCGGCGATCTTGGCCCGCACCTCGTCGAGCTGGGCGCTGCGCTCGCGCAACTCGTCGATGCGCGCCTGCAGCGCCGCGTTCTGTCGGCGCTGCTCGTCGAGCCGACCGCTGGTGGCCACGTAGATGGCCGCCAGGACGACGCCCCAGACGACCACGGCCGCGATGTAGGCGACCGCCCAGCCCTGCGCGCTGCCCGGCCCCGGCACCGCGGTTCGCGCCGCCTTGCGTGCCTGGGGCATCAGGTTGATGCGGATCACGACCGCTTCTCCCTTTCCTTGCGCAGCGCGAGCCCCACGGCCACGACGGCCTGCGCCGTGCGACCCTGCAGCTCCGCCAGACCGACGCAGCGCGGATCCGGGCTCGCGGCACGCAGCGGATCGTTCAGCTCGATGGGCACGCGCGTACGGCGCTCGATGGCGTCGCGCAGCGACTGCAGGTTCGCGGTGCCCCCCGACAGGCAGACGCGCGCGATGTCGCGGTCACCGCTCGTGGCCAGGTAGAAGTCGATGGATCGCTGGATCTCGCCCGCGAGCGACTCGACAGCTTGCCGGACGATCTCGGGAACTTCCTTGGGAACGATGCCGCGCCCGTCCCCACCACACTTATAGGCCTCGGCCTCCTCGTACCCGAGCGAGAGCTGGCGCTGAAGCTCTTCGGTGATCGCGTTGCCGCCATGGGCGATGTCGCGGGTGAACGCGGTGGTGCCCTCGCTCAGCACGTTGACGGTCGTCAGCGAGGCACCAACGTGGATGAGCACCAGCGTCTGACCCGGCGGCGGGGCGCCCTGGCCGGCCTCGTAGACGTTCTGCACCGTGAAGGCGTCGAGATCGACCACGCGCGGCTCCAGGCGCGCCTCGCGCGCGAGCGAGACGAGGTCCGTGATCTCCTCCTTCTTGGCCGCCACGAACAGCACGTCCATCTGCCCCTGGTCCGGGCGGCGGTGCAGCACCTCGTAGTCGATGTTGACCTCGGCGAGGTCGAACGGGACGTGTTGTCGGGCCTCCCACTCAATTTGCTCAGCGAGCTCCGCCGACGTCATCAGCGGCATCGTGACCTTCTTGATGATCACGCTGTGCCCGCTCGCCCGCAGCGCCACCTGGCGGCTGCGCGCCTTGTGAAAGAGTTTCTCCAGCCCTTCGACGACGGCGCCCGAGTTCATCACGTGGCCGTCGACGATCGTCTGCGGCGGTAGCGGATGGTAACCGAAGCGGACCAGGTGCCGCGTCTGCCCCTTCTCGCGGATTTCGGCGACCTTGATCGACGTCGAGCCGATGTCGACCCCGACCAGGTTACGTCCCTCGGATGCCATCGGCGCGCATCACTCCTCCTCGCCGAACACGCGCACGCGGTCTGCGAGGCTCAGGCCCAGGGCTTCGAGGATCTTCCGCTTCGTGTCCACACGGCACCCGAATCCCTTCTCCACGCGATCGATCGTCAACACCGAGACGTTCGCGCGCCGGGCCAGCTCGGCCTTCGAGACCATCTTCTCCAGGCGAAGCTTGCGCAGATTGTTCGGTCGGCGCCCTTCCTTTTTCCTGCGCCGCGCTCCCTCGCCGCCCGCGACGGACATCGGGACCGGCTGCGGGCGCGGCGCGCCCTCTGCTGCCTCCGCAGGGTTCGGCCCCGTCACCGCCGCGACCTCCGCTTCGGTTGCTCCGCCGGCGGGAGTCGCGACGTCGACGGACGGGCCGCGACCACCGGGCTCGTGGATACCGTCCGGCTGTTGCATCGCGTGCATGGAAGGGTACCGGACCACGGCAGGTTATGGGCCATGGTCCGAAAAGGTCAAGCAATATCAATACATTTATGCTGAAATGAATCGATATTCATGCATCATTTCGGCGTTCCGCGGCAACCGAGCGAGCCTGCCGGACGGATCGCCCGACCGGCCCACGCCGATGACCGCACCCTCGCTGCCCTCACGCGCTCACGTCGTCGGTTGTCAACGAGCGACCGCAGCTCGACGCTGCGACGTGAATCGTCGCACCGGCTCTCGTCGCGTCGCAAGAAATCGAACTTCGCGCCCGCGGTGTGCGACTGGCGTCCTCGCCGGCTTCGTTTCGGACTTGCGAACGCCATCGCACTCCGGTTCGAGCCGAGCTGGAACGGCCGCGCGCCGACGCGAGAGCGACGGATTGGCCGCGTTCGGACCAGGCGCATCGGATCGACGCGACGTGGGCGTTTGACCCCGATGGAGGCGCGGCGATACTGGTGGCTCCCACTGGTTGGTGGCTCGCCTTTCGGGTCGCCGGCCGACCCGCCGACTCTCTGCATGTGTTCCTCCCGTAGCATGCGGGCTCGCCCGACGCGCACCGATCGCGGCCGACGCCGCCGCAGCAGCCTCGGGGCGACTGTCGCACTCGTTTTGACGCTTGCCGGCGGTGGGCACGCGCACGCCGACCGCCTGCACACGGTACGCAGCGGCCAGAGCCTCGCGCGCATCGCGAATCGGTACGGCGTCTCCATCGCGGACCTCGCCGCGGCCAACGGAATGTCGCCGCACGACGCGCTGAGACCCGGACAGGTCCTGCGCGTGCCCGACTCCGGCGTCGTCTACGTTCGAGCGGGACAGACCCTCGCGCAGCTCGCCCGCCGCCACGGCGTCGACCCCGACGAGCTCGCCCGCGAGAACGGCTTGCGGCCGGGGGCGACGCTGCGGGTCGGCCAGCGGCTCGTGCTCCCCGGATCGCCGGCGAGCGAGGCTGCAATCGCGGCCGCGCATCGCTGGGGACGTCCCCGCGCGGCCGGCGTCATCGACGTCCTTCGCGTTTCCGACCGGCAACGCGCGCGGGTGCGCGCCGTCGACCGGCGGGGACGGGTGCCCACGCGCGCCCTCGACGTGCTCGCCCGCCTGATGCGCGAGCCGGGCCGTCGGGGACGGGCGCCACGACCCGACCCCAGGCTCGTCGAGATGCTGGCGCGCGTGTCGGATCACTTCGGTGGACGCACCATCCTGCTCGTCAGCGGCTTCCGGAGCCCCGGTGGGTTCACGCGCGAATCAAGCCGGCACGTCACCGGCCGCGCCATCGACTTCCGCGTCCGCGGTGTCCCCAACGAAGCCGTGCGGGACTTCTGTCGCACCCTGCCGGACGTCGGCGTCGGCTACTACCCGCGCAGCACCTTCGTGCACCTCGACGTGCGCGAGCGCAGCGCCTACTGGGTGGACTGGTCGCGTCCGGGCGAGCCACCCCAATATCGCGACCCGTCGGAGGGCCCCCCTCCTGAAGAGGAAGGCGACGTGGGCGCCGCGCGCGACGCCGACACCGAAACCCCGGATCCGGCCGCAACCGGGCTCGATGATGGCCACGACCCCGAAAGGACCCGCATCCGTCCGGAAACGTCAGCGTTCGGGGGAGGAGCTCACCGCGCGTCGCGCACGACGAGCACGCCCCGCTCCACGCGTCCCTGACGCCTCGCGGGCCGCAGGGTGGGCGGCCTGCTCGCGGCGCAGGCCGCCGATTGGTTCGGGCATCGGGAGCGGCGCGGCCTCGCGCACGCCGATGCCCATCTCGCGCAGCGGTGGATACTGGACGTCGTTGAGGCGCGTGAGCGCCTCGCGCAGCCTGGCGGTCCAGGTGTTGTAAATGCGCAGCTCGAGCGCCTTGCGGTAGCCGCCCTCGTACGCGGAAAGCGCGCGCTCTTCGATGGGCACGACGAACGCGGCGAGCTGGTCCTGGTAGCTCTGGCGCTCCTCCTCGTTGAGACCCTCGGGCACGGGGGCGCCGCGCAGCGACTCGGCGAATTGCTCGTAGACCTGACCGATCCGATAGAGCGCCGCGGTGACCCATTCGGCCACGCGGAACTCGACCACGTCCGTGTAGATCGTGGCGGCACGCGCCAGCAGCTGGCTTTTGCGCTCGAGGCGCTGCCGCAAGCCGGCGACGTCGCCCTCGATGCGTACCGCCTCGAACTCGCGCAACACGAGCTCGCCTTGCAGGTAACGAGCCTGCGCGGCAAAGTAGAGTCCCTCGCCGAGTCGCGCGCCACCGCGACGCCCGAGCCGGACGGCTTCCTCGAGCTCGCGCTCCGCCTCACGCCGTTGGCCTGCGCGCAGCAGCACCTGCGCGAGACGCGTCGTCGCCTCGATGCGCCGGTCCGCGCTGCGCGCGATGCGGAGGTACTCGCGATAGGTGCGTGCCGCCTCGGCCCAACGTTCGGCGGCCTCGTGCGCGCGACCGACGAAGAACCAGACGTCGTCGCGTGCCTCGTGACGCGGGAACCGCTCCAGAAAGCGCCGGCCGGCGGCGACCGCCTCGTCGTGTTCCCCGGCCGTCAGCCGCAACAGCACGGCGTTGTAGGCGGCATCGGCCGCGCGTGGACCGTCGGGAAAGCGTTGCGCGTACGTCTCGTACCAGCGCGCGGCATCCGAGAACTGCGCGATCGACTCGTACATCTGGGCGGCGTTCCATGCCCCGAGCGCGCCCTCGCTGCTGCGGGCGTAGCGCTCGACCAGTCCGCGATACGCCTCCTCGGCGCCGACGAGGTCGCCCGCACGCTGCCGCTCGAGTCCTGCGTTGTAGTAGGCCTGGCGTGCGCGCGGATCGTCGGGAAACTCCTCGGCCGCGCGCAGGTACGCGTCGGCGGCCTCGGCGTGCGCGCCACGCGTCGCGAGCTGCTCGCCGATGCGGAAGACGCTCTCGAGGATGATCCCGTCGAGCCGTCGCTGCGCCTCGGCGCTCGAGAACGCCGGCGCTTCCTTCAGCCGCCGCGCCCAGCGCTCGACGTTGGCGTGATCCTGCGCGCGGTGGAAGCTTTCGAGGATCAGCTCACCCGCCGGCGCGGCGAGCTCCGATTGCGGGAAGCGCTCGATCAGCTGGCCGAACAGCCGCACGGCCGGGTCGAACACCCCACGGTCGTAGTAGAAGCGGCCCTGCCGGAACAGGATGTCGGGAAGGTCCGGATCGTCGGGGTAGAGCTGCACGTACAGCTCGATGGCACGGCTGAATTTGCGGTCGTTCTCCGTCTCCTCGCAGCCGGAGCCGCCCCCTCCGCCGCCGGCGCGTCCCGCGGGAGCGCATCGCGCCATCTCCTGCTCGCGCACGCGCTCGAACGCGGCGATCGCGTTGTACAGCGCGTCGCGGTTGAAGCGGCCGCGCGGGTCCTTCTGGACCGCCTGCAAGTAGGCATCGCCCGCCTCGGCCCACCGCTCGAGCCGGTGGAACAGGATCTCGCCGCGGAAGAACATCACGTCGTAGGCCGACGGCGCATCGCTCCAGTGCTCGAGGTACAGCCCGTACAGCTCGACGGCGCGCTCGAGCTTGCGACGCTGCCGCTCGCGCTGCCCCAGCTCGTGCCATCGCATCGCCTGGCGACGGACCGCGCGCTCGGCCCGGCTCCGAGCGCGCTGCACCAGCTCCCGATCCGCCTGCGCCCGCGCCCAGGCTCCGTCCGGCGCGAATCGTTCGGCGAGCGTGCGCAACGCCGCGATCGTCTTCTCCTCGTCCTCGAGCGCGGCCCAGCTCGTCGCGATTTCCATCTGCCAGTCGAAGGCGCGCGGCGAGAGCGGCTCGCGCTCCAGGAGCAGCTCGAAGGCCGCGATGCCCTGCTCGTAGCGCGCCTGCGAGACGTACGTCTCCGAGAGCCGTTCGAGCACGCGCGTCGCGTACCGCTCACCCCCGATTTCCTGCAGGAAGCGGAAGACGTCGGCCGCCGTGTTGCGCTCGTCCTCGGTGAAGACCTGGATGAGATAATCGAGCGCCTCGTCCTGTAGCTCGCGCAGCCGCCGCCGCTCGGCCGCATTCATCGCACGCCGCCCGCCCCCGAGATCGAGCACCTCGCGAAACCGCGTCGCCGCCTCGCGGCTACGACCGAGCCGCCACAGGCACCACGCGCTCTTGAACAGCGCCAGATCGTACAGACCGCTGTCGGGGAAGCGCAGCACCTGCTCGTACTCGGCGAGCGCCGCCGCGTAGTCGTAGCGGCCGCTGAATGCGGCCTCGGCGCGCGCCATGTGCGCGTCGGGCACGAATCGGCTCTCGGGAAACTCGGCCAGGATGCGGTCGTACAGCGCGAGCGCGCCGTCGGTGTCGCCGGACTCGACCAGCGCAAATGCCTTCATGTACAGCACGAGATCGTAGCGGTCGAAGTCTCGGTGCCGCGTCAGGATCCGGTCGTACAGGGCGAGGGACGGAGCGTGGTCGATTCGCGGCTCGCGACCGCGGTTGCGCTCCGGCAAGGCCTGCCACGCCGCGAACGCGCGCAGGTAATCCGCGCGCGCCTGCTCCCAACGCAGCTCGGCCAGGCGCAACAGCGCGTCGGCCATCTCCGACGCTTGCTCCGGCTCCTGACGCACGAACGCCTCGAGCAGCGCGATGGCCTCCCGCCTCCGTTCGACGACGAGCCGCTCGCGGCTCGCGAGCATCCGCTCGAGCAGGGCGCTGCGGAAGCGGCGCGAGGCCTCGCCGAGCGCGTCGGGCCGGTCGCGAAGGTACAGGGCCTGTTCGAGATCCTCGGGACCCGCGACCGTCTCCCGCGGCCCTTCCGCGCGGCGCGCCCGTGGCTCGGGAGCCGGTGCCTCGACGCGGCGCTCCTGGGCCGGCGTCGTCCTGCCCGTCCGCCCCGCGCCGCGCTCTGCCGCGCCCTGTGCCGCGAGCGGCGCGGTGCGCGACGCCACGACGAGGACCGTTCCGGCGAGCATCGCCCACGCCGGACCGCGTCGCGGACGCATGCGCGCGGCCACGACGCTCACCGCCCGTCGTCCTCCCGCTCGCGCAACGCCGGCTCGAGCTCGTCCTCCCACAGCTCGCCGTCCATCGGCCAGTACTCTTCGTCGTCGCGAAGCAACCCCTGCATGCGGAGGGGATCGACCAATTCCGGCGGAAAGCGCCCGGCGGCCAGGCTCTCGATCTGCCGCTCGACACGCCGCTTGCTGCCCATGACCGCGTCGATGCGTCCGATGCGCGCACGCCGCAACTGCGCGCGCAACCGCTGACCGAGCGCCTCGAGCGCCGCGATGGCCCTCCGGTTGGCCGCCTCGACGAAGCGCGCCCGTGTCGCGGCCACACGCGCGGGCAGTCGCCGCGCCGTCTCCAGGTCCGCGCGAAGCAGAGCCAGCGGGTCGTCCGCGTCGGCCGTTCCGGGTCCCGGCGTACCGGCCGCCGCGACGGCCTCGGCGCGCGCCTGCGCGATGGCCGCGCGTAGCCGCTCGATGCGCTCGCCGATGCGGCGCACCTCGGCCTCGATCTCCTCAACGCGCGCGCGCGCGGCGGGCAGCCGGCGCATCGCGTCGAGCTGCTCCGAAATCCCGCGCAAGACGGCGGCGCTCGCGTCGATCTCGCGCTCGAGCTCCCCAGTCTCGTCCCACGGTTCGTCGAGCGCGGCCGCCGGACGAGGCCGGCGCGATCCTCCGAGCCGGCCGATCAGCGCGGCGAGATCCTGCACGAGCCGACCGGCGCGCGCGGCTTCCGCGTCGAGCGTTCGCACCTCCTCGTGCAATCGGTAAAAATCGGGGTCGACGCGCAGCAACGCGATCAAGGAGCGCCGCACCCCGTCGCGCGCGTCGCGGCGCGCAGCCGGGGTCGGAGGCGCCGCATCCGCCCCACGCCCGTCGCTCGCGCTGCGCAGAAGATCCTCGAACAGTCGCTCACGCCGCACGGGCGAGGTCAGGATGCGATCGATTTCGGCGACGAGCGGCTCGAAGCGCGCCGTGAACCGCCGGAAAAGCCGATCGGCCTCGTCGAACTCGCAGCGGCCCAGATGCACGTAGCCGCGCAGCAGGCTCGCCTCGTCGGCGAACGGCGAGTCGGGGAAGCGCATCTCGAGCTGATCGAGCAGGTCGATCGCGGTCTCGTGATCGCCGCCCTCGTACATGGCGTAGGCCGACTCGAACAGCGCCTCGGGCAGCCGCGGCGAGTCCTGCGGCACGTGGAAGTAGTGATAGAAGGCGTCGTCGCTGCGCCGCTGCTCGTGCGCGAGCCGCCCGAGGGCGAGCCGCGCGAGATCCTTCAGCTCGAAGAAGCGGTGATCGACGAAGAACGCGTAGCGATTGCGCTCGCCCTGCCGCGCGATCTCGCAGAAGCGCGCCTCGGCCTGGTCGAGCCGGCCGGCGCGCACGTGAAGGGTGCCGCGCAGATACTGGGCGGCGGCGTAGAAACGGCTGCGCGGACCGACGCGCCCCAGGGCCGCCTCCGCCGCAGCGGCGTCTCCCGCCTCGAATCGTTCCAGACCCCGAACGTAGGCCAGCTCGCTCGCCGCATCCTCGGGAAGCCGCTCGACGCCCGGCGCCTCGAGCGCCGGCAGCGCGCCGGCCAGGTCCCCGGACGCGAGCGCGACGTCGACGCGCGCGCGGTAGCCCGGGCCGAAATACGGCTCGGATGGACCGCGCGCGAGAAGCCGGTCGAGGTAGCGCGCCGCGCTGCGACGCGCCCCCAGCCGCTCGAGGGCGCGACCGAGGGCCAGCTCGGCCGCCTGCATCTCCGGAAGGTCCGAAAAGTCCGAGAAGCGTGGGCTCTGAACCACCTCGTGCAGCGGGCGGATGGCGTCCTCCCATCGCCCGTCGAGCAGCGCCTGCTCGCCCCGCCGCACCAGCTCGCGTAGTTGCTCCACGCTGCCGGTCTCGACGGCCAGCAGCCGCCGCGCCGCCAGGGCGCGCAGGATCGCGCCGAGCCGGTCGTCCGATGCGTCGTCCGCGCGCTCCGATTGCGCGGCGAGCGGCCGAACGACCGCGAGCAGCGCCACGACCGCGAGGATGGGCCTCAACGGCGCAGCTCCCGCGTGGCGACGCGCAGCCGGACGCGCACGTCGTACTCGCCCTCCTCGTCGTCGGGGAAGTCCTCGGCAATGCCCGAGTCGTCTTCGAGCAGGACCGTCACCTCCGTGAGCCGACCGCGGAGCACCTCGAAGCGCCAGCTGTCGCGCTGGCTGTAGCGGTAGACGTCGTTGGCGCGCGCTCGCCGCTCCAGCTCGATGCCGAGCACGTGGGGGCCGGGCGCGGCGAAGCCCTCGAAGACGCGCCGGCCGTCGGCCGCGGCGATCTCGCCGCCCGACGCCCGGAAGACGGGCGCGCCGTCGAGCGTGACCACGAGGCGCTCGAGGCGCTGTTCGCCCCCGCGATCCTGCACGATGATGCGCACCCGACTCGAGAAGAGCTGCTCGCCGAGAAGCGCGACGCGCGTTCGAAGCTGGACGAGCTCGTCGACGATCGCCTGCTGCTCTGCGCGCAGCGGGCCCAGATCCGGCCCCACCGGCGCTTCCTCGAGCGCGGTCGCCGCCTCGTCCGCCGGCGGCGCCTGGGACGGACCGGCCGCGGGCGAGGCCGAACGGGACGCCCCGGAGCCGGCGCCCGCGTTCGTCGGACTCGTCCCACCGCCCTGCTGCGGCGCCGGCGATGCGGCCGGTGCGGGTGACGCGCTCGGCGGCGCCGTCGTACCGCCCGAGCCGAATGGAGGCGTGGAGGAGGCGGGCGGAGCGGGCTGGCCACCCGCAGCCGGCTCGAATGGATTGTCCGGCAACGGTTCCTCGGTCGCCGTCGCCGGCGGCCGTCGGTCGCGCCCGCGGTTGCGACCGCGTCCGCGCTGCGCCTCGGCGGTCGCGTCGAGCAGCGCGAGCAGCAGGACGGCCCAGATGCATCCGTGCAACCGACGGCTGCGCATCGCGACGACCTCCGCGTCAGAACCCGAACGGAACGAAGAGCGAGAAACCCAGCGAGGCGACGAGATTGTTGACGAGCGTCGACTCGCCGAGGAGCTGCTGCTGCAGAACGTGATCGCGCACGTCCAGCCGCAGCGCGAGCCAGCGCGTCAGGTAGAACTTGAGGCCCACGCCGCCCGAAAACGTCAGGCCGCGCGCGGTCTGGTTGTCGGTGATGCCGCCGCCGAGCGCGAGGTACAGGTCGAACCGCGAGATCGATCCGCCGAACCACCGCATCTTGCCGTAGGCGATCGACCAGAGCACGTGACCCAGGTAGAGCAGCGCCGGCGTCGTCTCGCGCAGCAGCGTCACGCCGCGATCGTTCTCGATGATGCGGACGAGCTCGCTGTCCGCGCGCGTGTAGCCGAACGCCACTTCGATCCCGAGCTCCTCGGTGAGATGGAAGCTGTACGCGCCCATGCCGAGCCAGCTCGAGGACAGCAGGTCGGCGCCGTACACACCGCCCATCGCCGACAGCTCGTGACGGAGCGCCTTCTGGAACAGCCGCTCCTGGACGCCTCGGTAGCGACGCCGCGCGTTGAGCTCGTCGCGGATGGCCTCGTCCACGCACGACTGCGCCGCGGCCACCGGCACCTCGAGCGCCACGGCGCCGCCCAGCAGCAACGCGACCACCGGCAGCACCCGGCTCATCGGCGCGTTGCCTAACAGCCTACGCGCCGGCCCGTCAACGGTTGCATCGCCTCGCACGCCGTCACCCCGGAGCCCGAGCGCCGCACGCCCACGCGATCGGAGGCGGGCTCATCGCACCAGACGCGAGATGGCCTTGAACGTCTCGCCGGAGCCCACACCCACCAGATCGAAGAGCACCGTCTCGGTGCAACTGACCAGGGCGCCCGCGGCGGCCCACAACCCCTCGGCGATCCGCGCGTTGCGCGGATCGCGCGAGCAGGCCGCGTCGGCGACCACGTGCACGACGTGACCGGCGCCCACGAGCGAGCGCGCGGTCTGATGGACGCACACGTGCGCCTCGACGCCCGCGAGCACGATCGAGCGCCGGTCCCGATGCCGCTCGAGCAGCGCGCCGAAGTCCGCGTTGCGGCACGCGTCGAACTCGACCTTTTCCACCTTGGCCGCGTTCGCGTTCCGAAGGGCCGTGGCCACCTCCCCGACCGTCGGACCGAGCCCTCGCGGGTACTGCTCCGTGTACAGCACCGGCACGTCGAGCATCGAGACCCCCGTTACGAGCCGCGTCGCGTTGCGCACGACGCGCTCGCGATCCGCCTCGGGCATCGCCGCGAGCAAGCGCTCCTGGAGATCGACGACGACGAGCAGGGTTTCGTTCGGACGCAGCACGAGGTCGTC
This sequence comes from Myxococcota bacterium, assembly GCA_025054695.1. Classification (GTDB taxonomy): domain Bacteria; phylum Myxococcota_A; class Polyangia; order Polyangiales; family JANWZI01; genus JANWZI01. The sequence continues at coordinate 16,273 of JANWZI010000092.1, forward strand.
CGGTGCGAGCCGACGTGGGTGAGTCGTGGTGTCCGTCATGGGTGCTGTCGGTGGCGCATCGTAGCGCGACCGCAGCCTCGCCGTCGCGATGTGAAGCCACGGGCCAACCGACGACGGAAGGTGCGCCTGTCGAGACCAAAGCCGAGACCGAGTCCGAGTCCGAGACCGTGTCCAAGCCCGAGCCCGAGCCCGAGACTGGGCCCGAGCGCGCGGTGCGCGGGTCCGTAGGGTCAGCGACTCGTGTGCAGCCTCGGGTGCCTC
>JANWZI010000093.1 GCA_025054695.1 Myxococcota bacterium
GTATCCACGAACCACCACCACCCTCCCCCCCTCCCCGGGCCGGCCCGGGGGCGGGGGCGCCGGCCCCCGGGGGGGGTATTGGTGGGGCCCGGGTTCCGGGGGCGGGGGCGGGGGGGCCCCCGCGCGACCGAAGCGAGAATCGACATCCGACTCCCGCGGCGTCCGTCCGGCGCGTTACTTGCGGATGCCGAGCGCCTCGATGATGCGGCCGTAGCGCGCGACGTCGCGCGAACGGACGTAATCGAGCAGCCGGCGGCGCCGGCTGACCAGCTTGAGGAGCCCTCGGCGGCTGTGGTGGTCCTTGGCGTGGGTCTTGAAGTGCTCGGTCAACTGGGCGATACGCTCGGTCAACAGGGCGATTTGCACCTCCGGCGAGCCCGTATCGGTCCCATGCGTGCGGAACTTTTGGACGATTTCGGTCTTGCGTTCGCGAAGCAGAGCCATGGGTCGGTCTTGAGTCCGTAGTCGGCGCTACATGACAGCCGGCTGGCATCAAGTCAAGGGTCTGGGCCGTAGGGAGGCCACGACCGATGCCGATTCCGAGTCGGAGCTCGAGTCGGAGACCGAGCCCAAGTCCGAGTCGGAGCCCGATTCCGATTCCGAGTCCGAGTCCGAGCCCGAGCCCGAGTCCGAGTTCGATACCGAGTCCAAGTCCGAGTCAGAGCCCGAGTCGCGGGACCGCCGTTGCGCCGGAGCGCGAAGCGGCTACAGTCGCTCGAGTCCGCGACGGGGCGTGGCGCAGCCTGGTAGCGCGCACGGTTCGGGACCGTGAGGCCGGAGGTTCGAATCCTCTCGCCCCGACCATGACGGAGGAACGGCGCAGTCGCAGCCGGCGGGCTCCCCGGCGTCCGAGCCCCGTGCGGGTGCTCGTCGTCGACGACGACCGGGAGATCTGCGACTTCATGGAGACGTTCCTCCAGAACGACGGCTACCAGGTCGAAACGCTGAGCGATCCCGAGCGGGTGCCCGACGCCGTCCGGGACGGTCGCTACCACGTCGTCGTGCTGGACCTGATGATGCCCGGAGCGGACGGGATCGCGCTCCTCGAGCGCATCCGCAAGGTCGACGACGACGTCGCCGTGGTGATCTTCACCGGCTACCCGTCGCTGGAGACGGCGCTGGCCGCGTTCAAGCTCGAGGCCGTCGATTATCTCCGCAAGCCGTTCAGCCCCGACGAGTTCCGCGCCGTGCTCGCGCGCATCATGCGCAAGAAGGGCCTGCTGCGCTCGCCCGAAGAAGCCCTGCACCGCGCCATCGGGCAGACGATTCGGAACATGCGCAAGCAGCGCGCCCTCACGCTCAAGCAGATGGCGACGCGCACGGGGCTGTCGGTCTCGCTGCTGTCCCAGATCGAGCGCGCCGAGTCGAGCGCCTCCATCGGCTCCTTGTACAAGGTGGCCACCTCACTCGACGTGCGCATGCGGGACCTCTTTGGCGACTTCTGACGTACGTCGTCGCTCGCGACGCGTGACGTTGCCGCCCCGGCCCGCCCGTCGCACGCTGCGTCCGTGCGCTATCCGCACCTCGCCTTCGGAACACCGCGCAAGCTGCCCCCGGCCGAGCGACTACCCGGCCGGGTGGTCGTGCTCGACATCGCGTTCGCGGCGGACGTGCAGGGAGCGAGCTTCGAGGGGGTGACGCGAAAGCTCATCGATGGCCTGGGGGACCGGCTCGCGATGTGGATCGACCATCACGATCACGAGCGCCACGCCGAGTACGCCCATGACCCCCGCTTCGTGTTGCGGACCAAGCGCGAGCACGGTGCGTGCCCCGAGCTCGTCACGCCCGAGCGTGTCGCCGCCGCCGGCCCGATCGACACGATCCTGTGTCACGGCGACTTCGACGGCCTGTGTTCGGCGGCCAAGTGGATCCGCGGCGGCGTCGAGCCGTATCCCGGCGCCGACGAGGATGCGCGCGCCATCGACACGCGGCTCGGCACGCCCGGGCCGCTGGCCGATCTGCTCGACCGCGCCCTACGTGCCCGTCCACGCGACGAAGCGCTCTTCGGTCTCGTCGTCCGCTTTCTCGCCGAGGGCGCGACCGACACGGGGCTGCTCGCGACGTTCCGCGCCGCGGCCGACGAGCTGCGAGCTCTGGAAGAGGAGGCGCGTCGGCTCGCACGCGGGTACACGGTCGACGGGCGGCTGGCGATCTGCGACGCGCGCGGACGCCGTGGGCCGTACGACAAGACGCTGTTGTTGTTGCTTGGCCAGCAACGCGCTCCCATCGCACTCGTGCACGACGAGAGCACGGTGACGCTCGCGGCGCGTTTCGACAGCGGCATCGATCTGTTGCGCGAGCTCGGGATCGAGGGCGGGATGCCGACGCGCGTCAGCGTCGGTGTCGATCGGCTCGACGAGGCGATCCGCAAGCTGCGGTGAGGGGTCGCGTCGCCGCGCGCGCGGAGCCCGAGGCCGAGCCGGAGGCCGAGTCCGAGTCGGAGACCGAGACCGAGACCGAGCCCGAGTCCGAGCGGGATCGAGGCTCGACATCGCCGCGCATCATCGACCGTTCACCGGCGTCCGCTATGATGACCGCCCGATGCGGCTGACCGGAACTAGACTTCGACTTGGCGACGAGGTCTTCGAACACCGAGTGGACCTGGCCGTGGAGCGTCGTGCCCTCGCGCGAGGGTGGTTGGCGCTCGTTGGACTCGCCTCGATGGTGGGGGCGTGTCGGCCGGAGCTGCGCGAGGGTGTGTACGCTTGCGTGAGCGACGACGGCTGCCCCCGCGGCTGGGTGTGCATCGCCGAGCGCTGTTATCGCCGCGGCGGCGGCCCGCATGACGCCGCGCTCGACGCCGTGTCCGAGGCTGACGCACGCGCCGACGGCGTCGCGGAAGGGGGGGATGGGGCGACGGACGGACCGGTGGACTCGGGGCCGCCGGTGTTTCCGTGCGATCCGGAGGAGCGGCCGATGGAGAGCGGTGCGGTATTCGTGCTCGCGGGTGCGAGCGGAGACGGGTCGAGCCCGGCGACGCCGACGGGGTCTCTCGCGTCGGCGTTGCCGCTCACGAGGGCCGGGCGCACGCGCGTGTACGTGGGCATGGGGCGCTACGAGGAACCGTTCGACGTGGACGCGCCCGTCGCCGGGCTCGTGATCGACGGGGGATGGGACGTGCGAGGCGCGGTCTGGCGTCGGAATTGCGAACGCGGACGCGACGGAACGCTGTTCGCGTCGCCCACGGCGGTCGGCGGAACGATTCAGAACGCTAGGGAGGGTTTGCGAATTCGCAATGTGACGATCGCAACGAACCCTTTCACGGGACTCGCCCCCGAAGGCATGTCCGGGCGCTCCAGCATGGGTCTCGTCGTTCAGGGCGAAAGGAGCGCGGTCGTTCTGGAGAACGTGGCGGTTCTTGCGGCAGACGGCCAGGCGGGCGGCGCAGCCTCGAGGGCGACGCCAGCGCCTAGGCCTTCCTGCCATGGGCTAACCGATTGCTCGAGTGGGGACGGAGGTTCCGCAGGCGCCGATGGCGCTCCCACGATGGTCCGCAGCACGTTCAACGAACACGGCTACGTGCCTCTCGGCGGAACACCGGGCGAATCGGGGTTGGCGGGGGCAAACGGAGCGTTCGGGTCGCCGGGCGCACTTTTGAGCGGCTGTTGCAGTGGTTGCAGTTCTTCGGGAATGTGCATGCCCACTTGCACGGGTAGCGTGCAAGCTGCACCGGGCCGCTGCGGGTGTGGAGGACGCCCCGGGGGTCCGGGACAGGCGGGACAGGGTGGCGGGGCGTCCGTTGCTTTGCTCATTGCTGGTGCATCGAGCAGCGTCGAAGCGCGTTGGTGTGTGCTCCGCGCGGGTAACGGTGGACCCGGTTCGCGCGGTGGCGCCCCTGCACCATCGTCGCCTCCCACGGACGGGACGGCACCCCCCCGACAGCGGTGTTGTATGGGTTGCGATGTGCGGAGAGTTGACGAATGCTACGAACTGACGTGCTTGGATTCCGTGCCCGTTGCGGGGGGACGGGGCGGCCCTGCGGGCGCAAGCGGCTACGGCAGTGGCGGAACGGGCGGAGCGTCCTATGCAGTCGTGACGGTCGGCGGGGCGCGATTCGTATCGATGCACAGCACGCTCGAGCACGGTGAAGGGGGAGCGGGCGGAGCGCACGGACGCGATGGGGCCCCTGCGTCTGCCGCGGGATCCTCGGGTCCCATGCTGGAGGTCCCCTAACCGCGGTCCTGCAGCCCGCAATGGCGCACGCTGCGCTGTGAAGGACGAGGCTCCGGGCGCGCTCGTCGATTGCGGCCTCCGAGGGGCGATCAGGGTTCGTCGGATGGCGGAGCCAGTCGACCCACGGCGCGCGCGGGCAAACGTCGCAAGGGCGAGGGGTCGAGGGGCTCGAGCGGCTCGAGAAAACCGTCGGCGTGCCACTGCCATCGCACCACGCCTCTTTGAGCAGCCGGCAGTACGAGCAATGCCCCCACGGAGTCGAACGCCGGGGTGCCGAGCGTGTATGCGCCCGGGCCTTCGTAGATGGTTTCCGCGCGGCCCGTCGTCGGATCCAGGCGCAACAGAACGTCCGGCACCTCACGTCCGCCCGGCTCGGCATCACCCATGGCGACGGCGAGCACGCTGCCGTCGGGTAGTGGCAGCAATCCGGTCGTCGGCGGCGGCACGTCGGGCCAGTCTCGCGCGCGCCACACGACCGTCGCGGTCGGCGCGTCGAGGTCGACGGTCACGCGCGCGATGCCCGAACCGGTACGGCGGCCTGCGCGATCGGTGAACGTCGCGCCCGCGCACAGCACGAGCGCGGATCGCGGCGCGCGGGGGTCCGGGCGCGGTTCGTTGCATTGCACCAGGCCATCAACGGGAACGAGCACGGCACGGGTCAGCTCGGGATTGACGATCGCGACGGCGCCGGGAGCCGCATCGCGAAAGTCGAGGGAGAGCCGCGCGAGCCCGACGACGTAGAGGCCGGCGACGGCGGCGAGCCGGTCGGGACGCGCCGGAACGGGGCCGTCGCGCGGCATCGCAAGACGGGCCACGGGGCCACCGGCGGCGGGGTCGATGCGGAGCACGTCGTCGCCCGCATCGAGGGGCGGCGCGGAGGGGTCGAGATTGGGCTCGAAGCGCGTGACGAGCAGAGCGCCGTCGGGCAGGCGCGCGACGTCGTGCGGATTGGCGCCGAACGGGCCACCGAGGCGGACCTCCGCGGGCCATTGGCCGAGGATGCGGCCGGAAGGCAGCTCGATGCGCGTGACGGCGTCGACGCCGAGCCGGTCGACGAGCACCAGTTCGCCCGGGAACGGCTCCGAGGGCAGCACCACGTCGCCCGACAGCGCGAGCGCGATGCCCGGCACGCGCGTGCCCGAGTCGATCCAGGCCTCGGTCAGCAGCTGTCCCTGCTCGTCGAGCAGGGCGATGGCCGTCGAGAAATAGTCGGACGTGACTACGGCGAAACGGGGCATTTGCGGCAGCGGCACCAGGCCGGCCGCGGGATGCGGCTCGCTCGCGCCGCATCCGCCGCCGAGGCACGCACCGAGGCAGCCGACGAGGAGCCGAACGCGCGACGCGTTCACGGCAGAGCTCGCCGTGCTTCCAGCGAAAGAAGCCAGCGGCGCCCCGGAAGCGGGAAGCCGAGCAGATCGTGGCCGCCGGCGTCGAAGAGGTCGCGCACGTCGACGCGGAGCGTTCCCCAATCGCCGATCTCGACCGCAGCCCCCGCTCCCCAGTGCATGCGCGACGCAAAGCGCGACGTTCCGGCGGGGTCGACCGGCACGGCACTGCGCGCCGCCACGTCGCCGTACAGACGCAGGCGGCCGAGCCAGGCCAGACTGCTTTGAAACGTCGCAGTCGTGGCGACTTGCCATATCGGTCGCAGAGGAAGTTGCCGGTCGAGCCGGAGGTCGCGCGCCTCGAGCCAGCTCAATGCGCCCTGGCATTCGAGAAGCGACCCGACGCGGCCATTCCAGGCCGCTTCGGCGCCCACGATGCGCGCACGGCCCACGTTCTGCGGCACCGCGCGCCACTGCGCCGTGAGCCGGTACTGGACGAGATCGACGAGGTCCATTGCGAACGCGCGCACCTCGAGCCGCCCGACGAGCGCGCCACGGCGGCTTCGGACGGAGAGGGCGGCATCGGCTCCACGCGCCCGTTCGTCGCGCAGCTCGACGGCACCGAGCAGGAACGCCCCGTCACCGAACAGTTCGACGAAACTCGGAGCACGACGGCCGGCATGCGCGGCGAGCACCACGCCGACGCCCTGTGCGACGTCCAGTCGCGCCGCGAGTCGACCCGTGATGGCCGCGCGGTGCGCGTCGCGGCGCAGACCGGCGTCGCGCTCGGTGGCTCCGTGCAGCGTCGCGCGTGAGGCCTCGAGGCGCGTCGTGGCACGCAGCTCGAGCCGACCGATGCGGATGTCGGCGCGCCAGCGCGGTTCGAGGGCCAGGGCGCCGCTCGTTCTCGTCGAGGCGCCGGGAGCGGGTCGGAGCCGCCCGCCGGGTTCGAACCGCCCGAGGGCGGCGTCGAGTACGGCGTGCAACGCCCAGGGTGCCGCCGGCTCCCAGGCAGCGGCGCCGCGGATCCAGCCATGGGTCGAGACGTCGTCGCTCGACCACGGGGCGACCGTGATCTCCGCCGTCGGATCGGCGAACCGCTCGCGGAGCCCGCTGGCGCCGGCATGCGCGCCGAAGCGCCACGCCCCCGCCTCGCGCGTCCATCCCGCGACGACGGCCGCGCGCGCGAGCACCCGATGGGCGCGTTCGGTCTGCTGGATCGCGGGCCCCGGCACACCGCCCGTGCGCTCCAGTCCGACGAGCGTCGCGCGAAGCTCACCTGCGGCCAGGGGAAGCCGGGCGAAAAGCAGCGCGTCGGCCTCGCTCGAGGAGGCGTTGCGTCGAGCCGCGCGCCGCTCGTCACCCGGAACCAGCGGCGTGGGGTCGAACGTGAAAGGGTGGTCGCCATCCGTCTGCCACACGCCCACGGTCGCGAACGAAGCGGGCCCGGCGGCACTCTCTCCGATGCCCGCGCTCAGCCGCGCGCCGCGCTCGCCGAACGAGCCGAGCCAGGCCTGCGCGGTCGCGGCGGACCGATCGGCACCCGGAACCAGGCGAACGACCCCTCCGATCGCGCCCGCATCCCAGAGCAATGGCGCGCCCCCGCGAAACACCTCGACGCGCTCGAAGTGCGTCGCGGGCCACGCGCCGAAGTCGAACGGCCCCTCGTCCGGGCTCGACAGGGGCATCTGGTCGAGCACGACGGCCGTCTGTCCCGGATCGGTCCCGCGCAACGAGAGCGTGGCGCGTGCGCCGCGTCCCCCCGTCGCGCGCACGAACGCTCCCGGCGTTGTGGCCAGCAGCTCGTCGAGGCGCTCGTGCGGGTGCGGGCGCGCGCGCGTCCATACGACGGTGGCGGCCGCCGTCAGGTCGTCGAACGGATCGGCGCGTACGCGGGCGCGCGCGCCGTAGCGCTCCGCGTCGTGTCTGCGCTCCCCTCGGCCACGCGGAGTCCGTTCCGCACGCGGTGACCGGCTCGTCCGTTCCCGATCTTCGCGAGGATCGGTCGCGGTGGCTCGTGGCTGCGCGCCGTCGCCGTCGTCGCGGAAGCGGGCGTCGTGGTCGGGAGCTGCCCCCTGGCCCTCTTCGGATTCGGACGCGCGCGCGGACCCGGAGGACGCATCGTCCTGCGCGTGCAGTCGCGGGGACCACGCGCAGAGGCCGACCGAGGCCGAGAAGATTGTAGTCTGCACTACAAATCGACCGAGCGGGCTCACGAGCCGTCGTGCACGACGGCGACCGCGTCCAGGTCGAAGCCGCCGGCGTTGCCGCCGAAGGAACGGTCGGGGCCCACGTCGCGGATCCGCACGAAGCGCGCGCGCTCCAAGCCAACGGACGCCAGGTCGAACGCATCGCCCCCGGCCTCGTCGGGATCGCGCGGATCGAGGCCATTCGTTTCGGCGTTGGCGAACACCGGCCGCGCGCCGGCGCAGCCCGTGTACGCCGGCGGCGTCGGGTCGCACGGTAGCTCCGTCCAGTGCATCCCGTCCGCGCTCAGCGCCACGGCGCCCGGCTCGGCGAACGACTCGGTGCTGCCCGCGCGAAAGAACGGATTCTCGAAGACGAGGAGGTCCGGGCCGGGACCATCGACCGCGTCGCGGCCGAGCTCCAGCTCGATGAGCCCGCCGACGCCGAGCGAGACGACGTGCAGCGAGCCCATGGCCTCGCCGCCGCCGCGCGGCGGGCCGAGCACGACGTCCGGGAGCCGGTCCTGCCCGAACCCCGCGTTGCGTCCCGGCTCGAAGCGCACGACGGCCACCGCGAACGGCGAACCGGCCGTCGCCGCATCCGAGGGCAGCGCATCGGTGCCCTGCGCATCGGTCCCGGTCACGTCGGCAACGAACGCGTCGGCGGCGGTGTCCGGCCGCGGACCGCGCGGCGCATCGTGCGACGCGCAGCCCACGGCGAGGAGGAACAGGGACGCCCGCGCGAAACGGACGCCGAGGGCGCCCTCGGTGCGGCTCACGGCTCGATGGCGGCGGCGTAGACGGGAAGCGTGCCGACGACGAGCGGCATCCCGTGCGGCGTCGTCTCGGTTCCACTGGTCGCGTCGAAGCGGCGAAGCCCCGCTCCATCGCCCATTCGGCGCCATGCCCACAGCACGCCGTCGCGCGCGACGAAACCGTCGATCCCATCGGCCAGTGTCGAGGCAGAGCCCCATCCGGCGACGGGATCGAAGGCCCGCAGCGTCCGGTCGACCAGCACGACGACGCGGCGCTCCGAAATCCGCGCAAAACCGTTGATCTCACCGCCGGCCGTCGTCTCGTCGAGCACGACGCCCAGACGCATTCCATCGCGCCGGCTGCGCCGTTCGATCGCGCCGTCGCGCATGAACGAGTCGCCCGTCGCCCCGATCCACAGCTCGTCGCCGACGACGAACAGCCCGCGCCAGGGGTTGTTGCCACACGGCAGGCCCTGGACGCCGCGTCGCGTCGTATCCATGTCGACGACGCTGTCCGTCGTCACGTCGACGACGGCGATCTCGCTTCCCTCGAAGCGAATCGCGAAGGAGCTGTCGAACCAGTAGTTGCCGAGCGCGACGTAGAGCCGGTCGCCCGCGAGCACGGCGTCGGACGCATCGACGTTCCCGTCCATGTCGCCCGGGCGCACGAACATCGACAGATCGACCGAACCGGTCCGCGTGCCGCGCGACGGATCGACGATCACGAGCTCCGGCCGGGCCTGGAGAACCACGTACGCCTTCGTCGGCGACACCGCGACGACGGCGGTCGGATTGCTCGCGTACGGGGCGCTGCTGCCCGGCGGATCGAGGTCGAGCATCGCGGTGGTTTCGAGCGAATCGACGTTCAGCCAGCGGATCTGGCCGAGCCCGCGGTCGAGCACGACGCCCGTGCCGCCGAGCCAGGCGGGGATGGCGTCCTGGTCGGGCGCCGGGCCGGCCGCGACCACGACGCCACCGTCCCGCTGCACGAGGCCGAGGCCGCCGGTCTCGTAGTCGCTCATCGTCACGAGCAGCCGTCGGGCCGGCGGCGTGCCTCCATCGGGACCCGTCGCGTCGGTCGTGACTGCATCCGCACCGCCCCCGTCGCCGACCGGCGCGTCGGGCGCCGCGGCATCGCTCGCGTCGATCATGCCGCCGTCGGGCGCTCCGTCGAACGCCGATCCGTCCTGCGCACCGCCGTCGAGGCGTCCTGCGTCTGGTGCGGGATCGTGATCGTGGTCGTGATCGTCGCCGCACGCGCCCGTGACGAGCGCGCTCGCAACCAGCGCATACTTCCAGCTCGGACTCGTTCCAACTCGCATGGCCAGCCTCCCGGCGCGCCTTCCCGCGCACCGTGTCCGCGGCCGCCCACGAGGCATCCGGAAGCTTCGAGCAGAGCGAGGCCCGATGATCCGACGGGCCAGCGCCGGCTCCCGCACCCCGGGGAACGGTCGCGTGGTCGAGCGCGCTCGGCCGGTCTCCTGACTCCCGGATCGTCCTCCCGAGCGCCCTTCCCGGTCGGAGTCGACCAGTGGTTCCGCGCTCGATCGTCCCCGGTCACAGTGGCGGGGGCCGCGCCGGACTCACACCGGCTTCCCGTCACCGCGCGCGCGATTTGTCCGCTCTGCTCTCGGTCGCCGACCTCCGCCGCTGCTGTTACGCGCTCGCGACCGTCGCGTCAACCTCCCGGCCTAGGGCACGTTGTCGGTCTCGGCCCCGGACTCGGGCTCGGGCTCGGGCTCCGACTCGGACTCGGAGTCGGTCTCGGTCTCCCCGGTGAATCCGGACGCTTTCCGTGACGTCCGAACGAGCCGGCGTGCGGCCGGGCTGCTCCGCGATTCGCGTGCTCTGCTACAGTGCGCACTCGTAGAGGACCGCCCATGACGCCGACGCGACTCGCCATCTCGCTGGCCGTGCTCGCCGCCGCCGCCCCGTTGTTTGTCGCCTCCGGGCCCCGCGCGGAGGGTCAGCGGCTCCGCGCGCAGGTCTTCCTCACCCAGCAGCGCATCCCGGGCGGGCTGACCGAGCGCGCGCTGCTCGGGTTTGCGCGGCGCGCGAATACGAACCGGCTTTACGAGACGACCGCCGAGCCCATCCCGCAGCGCAAGTGGCTCGCCGAAATGATCCTCGCGTTCAACGCGCCGCCCGGCGACCTCGAATTCCACGTGCTCTTCTACGACACGCAGGACGGTCCGCGGCGCTTCGTGGAGGACATGACCACGCTCGTCAACGACCGGCGCCAGAAGACGTTCGTGCAGCGGCTGCGCCTGGAGCGACCGCGCTTCCGCCCCAATCGCCGCATGGATCTCGTCGTCACCGTGCGCCGCCAGGAGGTGGCCACCCGCTCCTTCCAGCTCCTCGGCGAGGAGGTGCGACGCACCGGCGAGGTCAACTTCACCGAGGAAGAGACGCGCCAGCGAGACGACTGAGCCGCTCGTGGACGCGACGGAGCTGCTCGAAGCCCTGGAGGAGGGACGGATCGCGCCCGTCTATGTGCTCGTCGGGCCCGAGCGCTTCCTCGTCGAGCGCGCCATCACGCGCATCCGCACGCTGGCGACGCGCGACGGGATCCGCGAGCTCAACGACGACGTGCTGCACGGCCCGCAGCTGCGCGCGCGAGGCGTGATCGAGCTGGCGCGCACTGCGCCGATGATGGGATCGCGTCGCTGCGTGCTCGTGCGGCAAGCCGATGCGATGGAGGACCGCGAGCTCGACGCGCTCGCCGAGTACGTCGCCGACCCCGTCGCTTCGAGTGTGCTCGTGCTGCAGGCCGAGCGCCTCGATGGCCGGACGCGTCTGGCGCGCGCCGCGCGAGAACGCGACGCTTGGATCGAGTGCCGCCCGCTGCAATCACGTCAGCTCCCGGCCTTCGTACGGACCGAGTGCCAGCGGCGGGGAAACCGCATCGATGCGGACGCCGCCGAGGCGTTGATCGCCGCGGTCGGCAACGATCTGAGCGCGCTCGACGACGCCATCGAACGGCTTTCGCTTTACGTCGGGCCCGGCGAGCGCATCGACACCGCGGCCGTCGAAGCGTGCGTCAGCCGCGCCAGCCTCGACACGATCTGGACGCTGGTGGACGCCATCGGGGAGCGCGACGCCGGCGCGTCCCTGTCCGCCGTCGCGAGCCTGCTCGACGCGCGCGAGCCTCCGCTGCGCATTCTCGGCATGATCGCGCGCCAGCTGCGCATCATCGCCCGTGCCGGTGGTGCGCTGCGACAAGGTGCGTCGGCCGCCGAAGCCGCTCGACGGGCCGGAGCTCCGCCCTTCAAGGCCGCGGCGCTCGCGCGCTCCGCTCGTGCGTTCGGACCGCAGGAGCTGCGCGCCGCCTTTCGCGTGGTCGCCGAGGCGGACCTGGCGCTCAAGGGCGGCAGGCGAGACGGCGGGCTCGTTCTCGAGCACGCCGTGCTGTCGCTGTGCCGCGGCCGTTCTTTCTCCGCGGCCGGCTCGTCGCGTTCTGCACCATGAATGCGTCGCCGCCTACGGGCCATCCGCTCCGCGAGGTGCTGCTCGTGTGGGGGGCACTCTTCGCGCTCTTCGTGCCGCTCGGCGCCGCGGGCCGACACTACGGCGTCGAGGAGTGGACGGGCGTCGCGATGGCCGTGCTGCTCGTCGCCACCGCGGTGCACATGGCGCGACGCGATCCGGACGGGCCGGACCGCTACGCGCTCGATCTGGGCGGCGTGCTCATCGCGCCCGAGGACGATCGTGGCCTGATTCCGACGATCCGTCGCGGCATTCCGTCGGCGCTTCGCGAGACGGCGTTCGCGCTGCTCGTCGCGCTCGTGGTCTTTCCGCCCTTCGCGCTCGGCTACTGGCTGTGGCACGCGCCCCAGCAACCCTTCCGGCTGCGCTGGCCCGACGACACGCTCGGGTTCGCGCTCTCGCAGCTCCTCGTCGTCGGAGTCAGCGAAGAGGCCTTCTTCCGGGGCTACGTGCAGACGCGGCTGACCGACCGGTGGCCGGCGCGTGCGCGTCTGCTCGGCGCTGGCATCTCGGTCCCGGCGCTCGTAGTCCAATCGGCGCTGTTCGCGCTGGTGCATCTGGCGACCGACGCGCATCCGCAGCGGCTGGCGACGTTCTTTCCGGGGCTGCTCTTCGGCTGGATGCGCGCGCGCCGCGGTGGTATCGGAGCCGCCGTCGTGCTGCACGGGTTGTCGAACGTCTACTCGGCGACGCTCGACGAGAGCTGGCTGCGATGAACGCCGGCCTGCCGCGCGAGGGGTCGCGATGACGGGCACGTTGCCGCCGCCGGAGCGCGGTCGCGAGATCCCGCCGCCGCGCGCGGTGGTCGAGCGCATCGTCGCGCTCGCGCTCGCCGAAGACCTGGGGCGAGGCGACGTGACCACGGAGGCGTGTGTGCCGCCGGGCGTGCGCGGCGAAGCCCACGTCGTCGCGCGTCAGCCGCTGGTGCTCGCGGGACTCGGCGTGCTGCGCGAGGTCTACCGGCAGGTCGACCCCGAGGTCGAGGTGCACGACCGTGCGCGGGACGGCGACGCGCTCGAGCGCGGGCAGCCCGTCGCGCATCTGCACGGGCGCGCCGCCTCGATCCTCGCCGGCGAACGCGTCGCGCTCAACTTCGTGCAGCATCTGTCGGGCATCGCGACCACCGCCCGCCGCTTCGTCGAGGCGCTGCCGCCGGGCAGCCGCACGCGTATCACGGACACGCGCAAGACGACGCCGGGCCTGCGACCGCTCGAGCGGTACGCGGTGCGTTGCGGCGGCGCGCACAACCATCGCGAGGACCTGTCGAGCGCCGTGCTCATCAAGGACAACCACATCGCCGCGGCCGGAGGCGTGCGCGCGGCCATCGAGCGCGCGCGGCGGCACGCCCCGCACACCAGCCGCATCGAGTGCGAGGTGGAAGACCTCGAGCAGTTGCGCGAGGCGCTGGACGCCGGCGCCGAAGTGGTCCTGCTCGACAACTTCGACGACGAGATGCTCCCGGAGGCCATCGCGCTCGCGCGCGGACGCGCGCTCGTCGAGGTCTCCGGCGGCGTCACGCTGGCGCGCGTGCCGATCATCGCCGCGGCCGGAGCTGACGTCATCAGCGCGGGTGCGCTCACGCTCGGCGCGCCCGCGGTCGATCTGGGACTCGACTGGATCGGGCCTTGAGCGATCCGCCGCCGGACCTCGGCCGGGAGCGCATCGCGGCGCACCTCGCGACACGGTGGGTGGGGCGCTCGCTGCGCGTGCTCGGGCACGTGCGCTCGACGCAGGACGAGGCGCGCGCCGACGCCGCGACGGGCGCTCCCGACGGACATCTCGTCGTCGCGGACGCTCAGGAGGCCGGCCGCGGAAGCCACGGGCGCAGCTGGTCGTCGCCGCCGGGCACGGACCTCTATCTGAGCCTGCTCGTGCGGCGCATCGTCGCAGGAGCCGATCCCGCGCCGCTCACGCTCGCCGTCGGTTGTGCGGTGGCGGACACGGTCGAATCGCTGGGCGCCGGGTGGCGAGTCGACATCAAGTGGCCGAACGACGTCCTGCTCGAAGGCCGCAAGTGCGCGGGGATTCTCGTCGAGTCCGACGGCATGGCCCCGCCGCGATTCATCGTGGGCATCGGTCTCAACGTCAATCGGTCGCGGTTCGATCCGCCGCTCGACACGACGGCCACGTCTCTGGCCCAGCGCGCAGGCCGTCCGTTCGACCGGGCCGCCGTGCTCGCCGAGCTGGCCCGATGTCTCGAGGCGTGGATCGAGCGATTCGTCGAGCTCGGCGTCGAGCCGGTTGCAGCCGAGGTGGACCGTCGGCTCGCGCGTCGCGGCGCGACGGCGTCGCTCGACGGTCGGCGTGGACGCGTCCTCGGGGTCGGTCCCGACGGCTCGTTGCAGGTCGAGCTCGACGGGGTGTGCCGCTCGGTGCGTACGGCGTCGATCGAATGGCTCGAGGAATGATGCACCGTGAGCGGCACGTGACCGCGCCGATCAGGTTGCTTGATGGTCCCCACAGACGTTGCGAGGCCGACGCTGAGTTTGAGTCCGCCTCCGAGCCCGAACCCGAATCGTAATCGAGCGACGTGACCGCCGCACTCACTCCGGATCGCACGGTCCGTCGCACGTGTGGACGACCTGGCCCGTGCGCAGGAATCGGTCGGTCATGCGCGCCCATGCCTCGAGCGTACGCGGACCCTCGTGCGGATCGGTGCCCTCGCGCAGCGGTTCGGGACCGAGCGGTTCTGGTGGCAGGCCGAAGTCGAACTCGACGAGCGCGCTGCCCTCGTGGGGGCGGGCGTCGGTCGGCGCGACCTCGGAGATGCCCCAGATCGAACGGGGAGCGGGCACGACGAGTGGGGCTCCGATCGCGCGTGCCATGACGTGCGCGCCGAGCGGAGTGACCTGGTGGTCCCCGATGGCCACGGTGAGCAGCGCCCGGTGCGGCGGTGTGCCCGGTAGCGGGTCCCGTTCCAGGTGGCGCGTGAAGCTGCCCGGATCGACCCGATCCCACAGTTGCTGCACGAGGTTGAGGACGAACACGATGCGCGTGCCCTCGCGCAGCGAGATCCGCAGCAGGCCGTAGAACGGATCGAAGTCGACGCTGCGCAACAGCAGCAAGTTGTAGGGCTGCCCCGCGACGTCGAGCACCCCGCGCGTCACGTCGGGCGAGATGGACACGTAGGTGGCGCCGTAGATGCCGCCCTGGCTCGAGCCGCGGTAGTACGCGGTCGACGGGTCGTAGAGGGGGCCGCCCGCATCGCGCACGAGCGGATCGGACGCAAAGCGCCCTCGCATCAGCCGCATCGCCAGCACCGCGTTGACGATGCCCTGCGCCGTGCGGTCCGGAAGGATCGAGAAACGCTCGATCTCGGCGTTGGCGAGCATCTCGGCGATGCCGGGAGCGTCTTCCTCGCTCATCCCGATCCAGTCGACGCCGAACAGCACGTAGCGGAAACGACGCGCGTAGTCGCGATACCGGTCGAGCTCGAGCCGGGAGCCGAACAGCCCGTGGCCCACCTGGAGCAGCGCGCCGGGCTCGGCCGACGAGAGCCCCTCGGGCACGAGCACGCGGAAGGGAAACTCGGCCGTTCCCATCCGCTGGGGTCGGCCGGAGGCGTCGCGCACGAGGGTCGAGCCGGGAGCCGCGCCATCCGTCAGGTAGATGGGCACCGTCATGCGCCCCTCGATGAGGCGCAGCACGCCCTCGCGCGGTCGCTCCTCGACGTTCGCGATCGAGTAGGCGGGACCGGAGGGGCCGACGAACCCGAGGGCGTCGTCTCGCATCGCGAGCAGCGTCCCGGTGTCGTCTTCGAGGCTCGCCGTGCGGAAATCCCACGCGAGCTGGAGCGTTCCGCGGTCGATGCCCGCCTCCGAGAGGCGCGCGAACAGTTCCTCGAAGTGCGCCCGCCGGGCTTCGACGCTCGGGTGCGGGTGCGATCCGCCGTCGCGCAACGCGCGGAACGCGGGGCTCGGTTCGATCAAAACGCCCGTCCGGTCGCGCACGCCACGGATGGCCACGATGTGCCGGTGGCGGTTCCGCAGCGGGCGGACCGCGTGGATCATGATCGCGCCGCCGCCGGGCAGGCGGTTGCTCCGGTCGTCGTCGATCTGGACGAAGTGCGGGACGCGTTCGCCGGCGTCGACGTCGAGCACGACGGTGGGGCTGTCCGGCTCGACGGACCGGCCGATCGTCGACGGATTGGGAAGACCGTCCGGCACCGCGCCGGGAAGCTGCGCGAGCATCGCGGCGTTGACCGAAAAGCCGTCGCGGTTTTCGACGGGCCCCGCGCCGATGGGTTCGCCACGTCCGCGCGTTCCGAGCACCACCGGCGGAATGCGAAGCCGCCAGCCGGTCGGGCTCGTCGCATCGGCCCGCAGGTAGAAGGCAGAGGGCCATGGGAACGCGCAGACTTCGGGCACGATCGGATCGCAGTCGGGCTCGAGCTCGGGCGAGCGGCCTGCGTCGCGCGAGTCCGCGTCGACGCCCGCATCGCCCGGACGAGGGGGCTCGTCGTCACCGCATCCGAGCGTGACGACCAGCCCAAGCAGCAGGGACGTCATGGTCGCAGCGTATCATCCGGCTTCCGGTCCACGGCGACCGAGT
>JANWZI010000094.1 GCA_025054695.1 Myxococcota bacterium
ACTCCGGCGTGCCGGCCGCGCTTGGTTTCGCCGAACGGACCGGGCTTCCCTTCGAGCTCGGCCTGATCCGCAGCCACTACGTGGGACGCACGTTCATCGAACCGCAGCAGTCCATCCGCCACTTCGGCGTGCGTCTGAAGTTGCACCCGGTTCGTACGGTGCTCGCCGGCCGGCGCGTGGTCGTCATCGACGACTCGATCGTACGCGGCACGACGAGCCGCAAGATCGTCCGCATGATACGCGACGCCGGCGCACGGGAAGTGCACCTGCGCATCAGCTCGCCCCCCACGCGCTGGCCGTGCTTCTACGGCATCGACACGCCGAGCCGCGCCGAACTGGTCGCCGCCACGCACACCGTGGACGAGATCGCGCGGCACATCGGCGCCGACAGCCTCGGCTATCTCACGCTCGAGGGTCTGCACGAGGCGGTGGGCGTCCCCGGCCACTGCGATGCCTGCTTCAGCGGAGACTATCCCGTTCCCTTCGACGAGCGCGTCGATCGCCGGCAGCTGCCGCTGCTCGTCGACTGACGGCGCCGATCACGGCAGTCGATGGCGGCGAGGCACAACGCAGCCGCGGAGCGAGCCGGGGCCGAGGCCGATGCGAGGCCCGCGATCGGGCCAGCCCCTCCGCCCCGTCAGAACATCTGGTCGAAGCCCAGATGGAGCAGCACCGGCGGCCGGCGGTGCGCGAGCACACCGTCGGCCCCGGGCCCGCGCGTGCCACGCACCAGGGCGACGGCCACGTCGAGCGCGACGACGCCCGGGGAGACCCCCGCGTATTCGTGGTGCAGACGCAGACCGACCCCGACGCCCAGCGCGGGCACCCAAGGCTGCTCGTCGATGTTCCCGGCCGGGTGACGACGTAGCACGCGGTGGCCCACGCCACCCTCGAGGAACGCCGCGAGCTGGACCTCGCGCAGCCAGCTCAAGTGCACGGCGTTGACGGACAAGTCCGCAAGCGCCGTCCAGCGATGCTCGATCGCGCCGAAGAGCCCCGCGCGCGCGACCATCTCTGCGGGCTGCACCGCGCGCAGCGTGTACCGACCCCCGAGTCGGATGCGCTCGGCCGCGGCGCTGGCGCCGAGCACCAAGCCGCCCCCGCCGACGAGCACGGTGGCCTGCCGTAGGCCCCATGGCAACACCAGGCTCGCGCGCCCCTGCACCTCGAGGCCCGGTGACCATCGCCCCGCATCCGAATGCGCGAGCCAGGCGGTCGCGGCGATCCCCGCCGAGGAGCCGTTGCGCGGATCGACGAGGAAGCGGCGCGTGTCGATGCCCGCGCGCCCGAGCAAGCCAACGCGCCAGCCTCCCTCGCTGCCGCCTGCGAAGCCGGCGTGCAGACGCGTCAGCTCGACGCCGGCCGATGCGAAGCCGACGCGCGACAGCTCGTCCCGTCGTGGTCCGAGGCCGCGGATCATTCGGAGGGTGCCGCCCGTCGAGGCCGGTCCGGTCTCCACCCCGGCCGCGAGCGCCCGATCGAGGTCGTGGCGGCGACGCATGGCCACGTCCGCCCACCCGACGAACGTCCCGTCGCTCGCGACCGCCGCGTTGAACGACTGCAGCAACGGCATTTTCCACGGCGCCCGCGTCGCGTCGTCCCCGCGCGGATGACCGTCGGCGACCGCCGCGCTCTGCACCAGGCGCCCGTCGGGATCGACGTGCACGTCGCGCAAGGCGGCCCCGGCGTCCACTCCCAGCCACGCGCTCGGCCCCTCGGCGTCCCAGACGATGCGCCGCCGGGTCCCGTCCTCCAGCTCGAACCGAACGACCACGGGCTCGGCCGTGGCATCGCCGTGGCGCTCGACGAGCGCCTCGTGGCGCCACCGCCCCGCAGCGACGCGTCGAGAGCGCACCCGCGCGAGTCGATAGTTGACGCGACGCGAGGGTGCCGTGGCCCATGCCTCCAGCCGCGGCACGGCCCGCTCGTCGACGGCGCGCAGTGCCGATTCGAGCGAGCCATCGACGCGGATCAGGCGCGCCGCGAGCGCCGCGAAGCCATTGGGGCCCAGAACGTCCCGCGCCGCCTCGAGCACGCGTCGGCCTCGCGCGAGCGCCCGACGCGCCCGTGCCGGGTCGTCCCGGTACGGATCGGGCTCCTCGATCGCATGGAAATACGCGTCGACGAACGCGATGGTCGGCGCGGTGAGCAGTTGATCGATCGCCGGGTGGAACGCCGCGAAGCCCACCAGATCCTCGGGACTGCGGGCGGTCCGACCGGCCCGGTCGCGTCGCTCGTCGAGGTCCACGAGCAGCGCGGCGCGCACGTCCTCCGAAACGTCCCGCAACCACGGCGGCTCGAGCGCATCGAGGCGTGCCTGGAGCGCCACACGGAACATCGCCCGCGCCAGCGCCCGTTCGTGGAACGCGCGCGTCTCGCGCAGCGGCAACACTTCGAAAATCCGATCGGAGACGAGCACCACGCCCGGGGCGCTCGCGGCGAGCTCCGTTCGGGAAGCAACCGCGAGCAGCGTGAGCGAGCCCGGCACGAGATCGGGCGAGGCGACGCGCAGCGTCGCGCACACCCGTTCGAGCACGCGCGCCGCGAGGCCGACCGTGTCGATGCGGACCAGATCGCGTAGCGCCGCCTCGCCATGGCTCCGCGGCGGCGGCGGATCGTACGGGGCGCGCGGTGAAATGTAATTCAGCATACATTGTCCCGCGCGCGCCGTGCGCGCGTGCAGCCGTGGCGCCGCGAGAACGGGTACGTACGCCCCTTCGAGGCGCACCTCGGTCCCTCCGACGGCGCGCACGCCCCCGACCCACGTCTCCAGTCCCTCGGCCTGGAGCCGCAACCGGTGCGGCACGCGGGCCCGCCACCCCCCGTCGTCGTGGACGACGAGCGGATACCAGGGCGCGAGCAAGCTGACGACGTCTCCGACGCGACCGAGACGGCCGAAGCGCTCGGGCAGCGTGATCACGAAGCGCAGCCGCACGAGCACGCGGCGCGCGGGACCGGGCTCGAGCGGCACGATCAGGTCCTGACCGCCGTGATCGCGCCCCGTGACGCGGTCGGTGCGAAGGGAGACGCGACGCATCACGACCGGACGGTCGTCGACGCGGACGTCGGAGACCTCGACGCCGCCGAGATCGATCTCGCCGGGAAAGATCCAACGCGCGGTCCGTCCGTCGAGGGCACGCGGGACGGCGGCGAGCCGATCCGCGTACAGCCAGAGTCGGACCTCGCGGTCGGCCTCCGAGACGGCCACGTCGATGGCCATGGCGCCGCGCACCACGGCGCCGGCGTTCTCGATCCGGGCGTGCACGGCGTACGAGACCGGCTCGACGGCGAGCGCGCGTGGAGCCGCGACGAGCGACGAGCCCGAGACGAGCCACGCCGTCGCCAACAGCAGGACGCGATGACGTGAAGGCGTCTCGAACGCGTCGCGTGCCTTTGCCCGGACGGACACCGGCTGCTAGTTTCTCCGATGCGAGGCGTGCACGTGTCGAGCGCTTCGATCGACCTGGATCCGTTGCTCGTCGCGGCAGCCGCGTGCATCGGCTGGATGCTGGGCTGGCGTCTGCTCGAGATGCATGCCGCCTCCGTCGTGCGCGAGCGGGTGCAGCGTGCGCTGCGTGACGCGCGGAAGCGCTGATGGGCCTGCTGCTCGGATACGTGGCCAACCGGGCCGACGCGCTCGCCGAGGTCCTCGCGGCCGAGCGCGACGCGTTGCGACTTCCCCCGACGCGCGAGCCCGTCGCCTGGGGTGTCGGCTTCTATCAAGGTGGGGAGGTTCTCCACCGCAAGCGGCCGCAACTCGACGGGCCGGTCGACTGGCCCGAGATCGTCGAGGGCATTCGGACCGATTGCGCCATCCTGCACGTGCGGACGCCGACCGTGGGCGGCTTCCGGCTCGAGAACACCCACCCGTTCCGGATGCGCATCTGGCAGATGGCGCACCACGGCACGATTCCGCGCTTCTCGGCCGTCCGCGAGGCGCTGATCGCCCAGATGCCCGATTTTTTGCGCCGCAACATCCGGGGCGAGACGGACAGCGAACACTACTTCCACGCGGTGCTCGCCTTCCTGCACGACGCGGGCGTGCTCGACACGCCGGAGGCCGACGGCCGGGCGGTGCTGCCGGCCTTGCGATCGGCGGTCGCGCAGATCGACCGGCTCGTCGAGGAAGCCGGTGGCGGTCGCGCGACGCTCAACGCCGTCCTGACCGACGGCCGCTCGATGTGGGCCGTGCGGCGCGGCTCGCCGATGCGGTGGGTGCAGCGGCGGATCGAACCGGGGGGCGAAGGGCGGCGCGGCTCGGACCTGCGCTACGTCCTCGTCGTGAGCGGGCCCGAGCCCCCGCAAGAGCCGGGGTACCGCGAGCTCGCCGACTCGAGCGTGCTCGTGGTCACGCGCGCCCTCCAGACGACGGTGTTCCCGCTCGCGTGATCGGCGACGCGCGCGAGTCGCGAGTCGCTTGCTGGCCACGAGGAACCCGTTCGCCGCGCCCTACCCCGCCGTGCGCAGCCCTCGCGGCCCTCGCGGTCGGTCTCGTCGCGTGCGGGGGCACGACGAGACCGCCGGTGTCGCCGCGGGTAACCGACGTCCAGGCGCATCGGGGAGCGCCGACGGACCGTCCCGACGCAAGTGCGGACGGGTCCGCCGTCCCGAGAACCCTGCGACTCGGCGCCGACCACGAGACCGCTCGCGCCGTCGTGCTTCGCTTCGCGCGGGCCGTCATCGACCGCGACGCGGTCCTGGGCACGGAGCTACTCGCCGAGCGCCTGTCGGCAGCTCGACCGAGTAGCCGGCAACGGATGAGCCGGCAGCAGTTCTGGGAACGCGCCGTGGACGCGCTCGCGCGGATCGGTGTCGTGCCGGGCACCCCGCTCGAGCGTGTCATCGACCCGACGAGGCTCGAGGCGCGCTCCGCGCGACGGCACTTCGCCGCAGAGGGACTACCGGCCGGCCTGCTTCCCGGTGACGTCGTGGTGCGGGTCCCGGCCCTCGAGCCGAACGCGCGCTGGCCTGCCTGGACCACGCTCGTCGTTCGCGTCGAGCCGCCCGCGCGGATCGTCGCCGTCTATTGACGGCGGACGCCGCGTTCGCCTCGGAGTCCGGCTCGGACTCGGTCTCGGACGCGGGCTCGGAATCGGTCGCGGACTCGGCCTCGGTATGGGGTTCGGAATCGGACTCGGTCTCCGACCCTGTCTCGGACGCGGAATCGGACTCGGTCGCCGTCCCGCTCTCGGACTCGGTTCCGATTCGGATCTGGCACCGGATCGCGAGGGCTCGACGCGTCGTCGCCTACCACTGGGCGCGCAGACCGGCGTTGGGAACGGCGACGGTGGGAGCGTAGACTTGCTCGCAGTGCCCGAAGAAGCAACGCGCGTCGATCGGCTCGCGGGCGAGAAGCACGTTGAGCCACTCGGCGTAGACGCTCACGTCGGCCGGCCCCCAACGAAGGTGCCATGACAGACGCGCATCGATGCGCCCGAACCACGGCAGCCGCTGTGCGTAGATGGGCACCGTTCGGTCGAAACCCTTGGCGTTGGCCATCCGGCCGCTCTGCGCGAACGCGCGCAATCCGAGCTCCAGCCGGCCGAGCGAGACGGCGAGCACCGCGTGCAGCGTGTGCCGGACGTCGAAGTCCGGCACGAACGAACCGATGCCGTACGCCTCGGTGCGGGCGCGCGCCCAGGCGAGCGTGTACGAAAGCCAGCCGCGGACCGGCCCCGGTCGCTCGCGGCGGACGAACAGCTCCAGGCCCCAGGCGCGGGCCTCGGACGGCACGACCTCGTCGGCGAGCGAGCCGCCGTTGGGCACCGTATCGAGCAACAGCACCCGATCGTAGTGATGGGCGAAGGCGCCGGTACGCACGCGCACGTCGTGGGGCAGCGACACGCTCAGCCCCGCTTCCGTCTGCCACGCACGCCCGAGCGTGTCGTCGAGCGGAAGATGCGACAGCCCCGGCAGCGGCACGACGAAGACCGCCGGCTGGTGCGCCGTGCCGGCCCCCGCGTGAACCTCGAGCCAGGGTTGCACGACCTGCTCGACGAACAGACGCACGTCGGCCGAACCGAGCGGCGCGCGCGGTCCGAGCCACACGTCGCCGCGCGTGCCCAGTTGCAGACGGGTCCCATCCGCGACGCGCCAGCTCGCCTCGGCGTGCACGCCGGCCGCCATCCGGCCCACTTCGTGCGCGAGCGCGGGCAGATCCACGTGGATCTCGGTGGGCGCCCCCCCGGCGCGCCGCGGCACGACGACGTCGCTCGCGGTTCCGGCGACGTCGACGCCGACGCGCCAGCGATGGCCCGAAGCGCTGCGGTGTTCCACGTGCGCGCGGGCGGCGAGCTCGGCGAGCTCGACGCGCAGATCGGACTCGAAGAACGAGCGGTCCCAGCCGACGCGCAGCGCGCCGGCCGCCTCCCACGGACCGCGCGCGCGCAGCAGGCGCGCCTCCAGGCGGTGGAAGTCGAGGCCGACGTCGCGCTGCGGGATGTCCGGCACGCCGCCGAGCGACGCGAGCTCCGGGGTCGCGGCGTACACGTCGTGCGAGCCGAGCGCGACGAGCTGCGCATGCGTCTCGTCGCCCAGATCGAAGCGTGCGCGCGCCTGGTAATCCCAGTACTGGAGACGCAGTCCCGGAACGAACAGCGCGAGCAGAGGACCCGGGTAGCCGTAGCGGCCGGCCACGCGCAACTCGCCGCGGCGCCACGGCACTTCGAGGTACCCATTGGCATCGAGCAAGCGCAGCTCGAGCTCGGACGACGTCTCCAGCACGGCGGTCGTAGGGGCCTCGGCCTCGAGGGTCGCGCCCATCCGGCGGCCGTATCGCGCGGGCGCGACGCCCGGATACCAATGCATGGTGGCCACCATGCGCGGATGGACGACCGCGGGCCCGAGCGCGAGGTGGAAGAGCAGAGGGAGCGGAATGCCGTCCCACTGGTGGCCCGCGGAGGCCGGCGGCGCACCGCGCACGTAGACGTACGGCGCGCCGCTTCGAATCGAGACGACGCCCGGCATCGACTCCACCGCGCGGAACGGATCGCCGAGCGCGCCGGGCACGTCGCGACCCACCGACCCGGCGATGCGCAGCTCCGACGGAGCGCCGCGTGGCGCGCGGACACGAGCGCGCGCTCCGTACACGGGACCGCGCGCTCGAGCCTCGTCGTCGGAGGCCGGCTCGGGACGCGGCGCCGGCGTGGCCTCGCCCCCGGTGCCCTCGGCCTCGTCGACCTCATCGGTGTGCGCGACGGCTGCAGCGGAAGCATCGCCTACGCTCGTCGAGGGCGTCTCGACGTCCTCCGGTCGTTGGCTCCGCGCCGTCGAACCCAACCCCAGAGCCAACGCCACGAGCGCAGCGATGCCCGCCGGCGGTGGACGCGTCGCGCGCGTCACGTTCACTCCGCGGCGAGCCACAATCCCTGCCGATCGCCCGAGCTGACGGTGTAGAGGATGCCGTACAGGTGGAAGCCGAGCGTGAGCGTCATGTCGGCCACCGGCGCGTCGAGCGCGAGCGCGAGGCGCGTCCGGTGACGTGATCCATCGAGCACGAAGAGCCGTGCCTCGAGGGTTCCCCCGCCCGCCATCGGATCGTGATCCCGCACGTAGCCCACCCCCGTCGTGTCGAAATCCGCGCCGACGCTCTGCGGCACCCCGACAACGCCGGATGCGACGGGCTCGAGCGACCCATCGTCCGGGTGCAACAACGACAGATGGCCCGTGCCGTCGGTCACGCCGTGCTGAAGGAGGAACGAGCCCTCCCCCGCGCGAAGCTCCCAGCGCCCGGTCACCTCTCCCACGATCGGCACCAGCGCGTCGGCCTCGAGCCATCCGATGCGCCGGTCGGCCGTCTGCACGAGGCAGCGGCCGCCCTGGCGCCGCAACACCGCGTACGGTCCGATCGGCACGGGCACGGGCTCGGTCCCCTCGCGCGCCACGACCCACGTCGAAACGGTCCCGTCCGCGCCGCGCCGCGTGAACATGACGCGCTCGGGCCCCTCGCAGGTGGTCGTGCGCCAGAAGCGCTCGACGCCCTCGGCGAGCGTCTGTCTGCGCCCTGCGCGAACCCGCACCAGTGTGCGCGAGCCGCACGGCGCGAGCACGAGGTAACCTGCGGGCCCCGGCGGCCCGTCGGCCTCGCAACCTCCCGGTTCGACGAGCGCGGCCTCCGCCGCCGGGGTCTCGACGATCCAGGTCCCCGCGGCGTCGTCGAACATCACCCCTCCGCGGGGCAGGGTGACGACGCGCCGGACCCGATCGCCGAGCTCGCGCACCACGCGCCCCTCGTTCAGGTCGATCAGTCGCAAGCTCGTCGCGGTGCGCGCCCACGAGAGCGGCAACCCCGCCGACTCGAGCGACTGTCGCCCGGTGCCGAGCGTTACGAGCTCGGGGCGTATCGTGGGTGCGAGCCCTACGACGCCATCGTGCAGACGGTCCGGCTCGGGCGCCTCGCCCCACGGATCGATTCTCCACAGCACACCCTCCCGATCCAGCGCCACGAGCACGAGCCGGCCGCCGACCACCGCCTCGTGAAGGGCCACCAGCCGCGCGACCGCGGGACCGGTGGGCTCGCAGTGCCCGTCGGCGAATCGCAGTGTGCCGCGGTCGATCAGAGCGAAGCGCAACGGCATCGGCGGCTCTTCGTCGAGCAGCGCGAGCGGCCAGGCGTCCTGCACCGGTTCGCGCGTGCGGCAGCGCTCCCCGCCGTCCTCGGAGACCACGACGAGCGGACCCCTCGAGGCGTCTGCGCCCTCGACCGCCCGAACCAGCGCCCAGCCACGCTCGTCCGGACCCCGAAAGCTCCGCCAGGGCAGCACCCGATACGCACCCTCGGCGAGTAGCCGCCTGTAGACGCCCGGCGAGCGCGCGTCGGTCTCGCACCCGAGCGCCAGCACGAGCGCCACGACGACGGCCATGCCCCGAGCATACGTCGCGCGAACGCGATGCGGCGCCCCGCGACCTCCGACTCTGCCGCAACCGAGACATGGACCGAGACCGAGAGCGAGACCGAGACCGAGTGGGAGTCCGAGACCGAGCCCGAGCCCGAGTCCGAGTCCGAGTCGAAGCCCGAATCCGAGTCCGAGACCGAGTCAGAGTCCGAGTCCGAGTCCGAGCCCGAATCCGAGGCCGAGTCCGGTACCCAGCCTCGGAACGAGGTAGGCTGACGATGGCCCTGGGGGGGAGCCTTGTTCGACCAACCCGACGCACGGCAAACTCGGATCGGTGCGCGTACTCGTCCTCGCCGTCTCTAGCCTCGTCGCGGCGACGCCGGCGATGTCCCACGCTCAGGCGCGCTGCATCGACGAGACGGGAGACGCGTGCCTCGGCCTGTTGCGCACGTCCCGCCCCGACGGGGTCGTCGACGACATCTTCCGATCCCGCGACGGCCGGTATGCGCCGCAGCTCGTCTTCGGTCGTTACCTGCGCGGGGTCAACGGGTGCATCGGCGTGACCCACACGCCCACGATTCTCGAAGGATACACGTGCGCACCGCCCGGCTACTCGCCACCGGGCGGGGACGACCCTGCCTTTCATGCCAACTCCCTCGACTGGTACTGGACGCAGATTTGGCG
Organism: Myxococcota bacterium; assembly: GCA_025054695.1. Classification (GTDB taxonomy): domain Bacteria; phylum Myxococcota_A; class Polyangia; order Polyangiales; family JANWZI01; genus JANWZI01. The sequence continues at coordinate 9,519 of JANWZI010000094.1, forward strand.
GACCAACGAGGCGGGTGTGCACGTCGCCGACGGCGCCCCGGGCTTCTACGAGCCGACGCGCGGACGCATCTACGACCTCGGCGGCGAGGCCAACCGCGTGGTGCTGTTCCCGATCACGGATCACCCCCCGCTGCCGTGCGAGGCGTTCGAGTACAGCGTGTGGCTCAGCAACGATCCGGACGCGCGCGAGACCGCGAGTCCGGATGCGCCGGACCCGCGCAAGTGGAATCCCGCGCGCCTGATACGAGCTTTCACCCACGGTTGGACGCGCAACCCGATGGCACGGGGCGCCGCCGAAGCGGACCGGCCGGACCTGGAGGCGTGGCTGCGCGACACGAGCGCGGGCGAGGCCGTAGCGGATGCGGTGGTCACGGTCTGGGCCCTGCCCTGCGGTCTGTCGTTCCGCTACGTCTCGATCCAGGCCGGCAACTACGGCAATCCCGGCCCCGCGTGCACCTTTCACAGCGGCGACGACGAGCTCGACGCCGTGGCGGGGCTCAACGAGGACGACACGGTCATCTGCGTCGACGCCGACGGGGACGGCCACCGCGCCGCGCACTGCGGCGGAAGCGATTGCGACGATGCCGACGCGGCCGTCCACCCCGGCGCCTTCGAGCCGTGCGACGCGACGCGCGACCTGGACTGCGCGCCGGCGCGCGCCTGCCCCGAGGGCACCCGATGCGATCGCCGCAGCGGGCTGTGCGCACCGGCATGCTTCGAAGGGGGCTGCGGCGAGGGGTTGACGTGCGACGCCGAAGGGCTGTGCGTCGATCGTGCGTGCGCCGAGCGAGCCGAGCCGTGCCCCGAAGGAACGCTGTGCCGGGAAGGGGTTTGTCGCGCACCGTGCGACGGCGTCGTCTGCCCGCGCGGTCAGCGCTGCGTGCGCGGCGCGTGCATCGACCCGTGTGCCGGCGTCGTCTGTCCCGCCATGCAGGTCTGCATCGCCCGCGACCCGGAGGCACGGACGCCGTGTGGGCCAGCGTGCACGTGCACCGAGCTGTCCGCGCCCCTGTGCCCGGCGGGTCGCGCGTGCGATGCGCGGCCGGACTCTCCCACGGCCGGACATTGCGTCGATCCGGGCTGCGAGCGGCGTACGTGCCCCGCGGGCACCGTCTGCGAGGGCGGCGAGTGCGTCAACGCGTGCGCCGGCGTCGTCTGCCCGTTCGGCCAGCGCTGCGAGCGTGGCGCGTGCGTGCCCGACGCATGCGCGACGGTGCGATGCGGCGCGGACATGGTCTGTCGCGAGGGCCGGTGCGTCGCGCGCTGCGACGGCGTCTCGTGCCCCGAAGGAACGCGCTGCGTCGACGGAGGGTGCGTGCCGGACCCGTGCGCCGGCGTCGACTGCGGCCCGGGGCGTCGCTGCATCGAGGGCAGTTGCGTCGACGAGATGCGACCGGGCGGCTCCGACGCGGGGAGCGCCGTGCCGGATGGCGGGGCCCGGCGCCGACGTGTCCCGACGCAGGCCGGTGGATGCTGTCGCGTCGCCGGCGGCTCGACGGGCGCGGCCCCCGCGTGGACGTCCGCCGCGGCATGGCTCGGCATCGCGGTGTGGCGGCGAGTTCGACGGCGGCGCCGCGACGCGATGCGTCGGCGCTGAGCCTGCGTAGCCTTCTTCAGCGGATGCGGTAGACGATCGGCATGCGCAGCGCGCGCGTCTGCCAGCCGAGCGCCACGGGCGGCGGCGGCACGCTGCTCACGCTGGCGACGGCCTCGACCGCCGAGTTGTCCAGCGCCTGCACGCCCGAGCCGCGTTCGATCGAGACGCCGTCGATGCGCCCGTGCGGATCAATGCGGATCGCAAGGAGCACCGTGCCCTCGTGCCCGGCCCGCAGGGCGCTTCGCGGATAGCGCCGGCGTGCCTGCTCGAGGAGCACGCGCGAGACGGCTTCGAACCAAGCGCGCGCGATTCGGCTGCGGTCCGCTTGCGCCGACGGCCTCGAGCCCCCGCTCGAAGATGCCGTTCCCGAAGCCGCGGGCGTCGGCGGTGAAGGCGACACGATTCCGGAGGAGCCCGGTCGTTCTCCCGACGCGATGGTCCACCCCGCGGACGCGGCGTCGGGCTCCGCCGCGAGCACGCTGGGGGCCGACGCCGCGGCGGCAGGCGGCGGGGACGGCTCGGGAGCGGAGGCCGGGTCGAGCCGCGACGCGCGATGTTCCGACCGCGCCCGGGCGACGGGCGCCCGCGGCCGGCGCGATGCCTCCTGCTCGGTGACGGCCTTCGGCGCCTCGTCCGTGGGAAGCACCGCTGCGGGCACGACACCGGGCGCAGACGACGGAACGTCGACGGCGAGCTCCACCGGAAACCCGGCGAGCGGATCGGACGGATCGCGCCGAACGCGGGGCGCGAACGCGAGCGCAACGGCCGCCGCCAGATGCACGAGCAGCGAGAAGCCAACCCAGCCGAGGTTTCGAGCGACCGCCCGTTCGGGTCGGCCTCGCCGCGAGTAACCCCCCGCATGCGGAATGGGGCGTCCCGCGATGCTCGTGAAAGTCATTTTCATTGCCGACAAGCGCAGGGTATCCGCCGCGAGACGGTCGTCAAGACCGGCTCTTGCGCGACGTCACGAGCCGGACCCGGCACGCAGGCTCGCCGAGCGAGGTCGAGCATGCCGGCGCCGATGGAGGGCTTCGACCTGCGCACTCGCAGCCGCGACGAGCCCTACGCCGGGGCCGAGCGGCAGCCCGAGACCGAGACCGAGACTGAGTCCGAGACCGAGTCGGTGTCCGAGACCGACGGCGAGTCCGTGTCCGTGTCCGAGACCAAGGCCGAACCCGGCCCCAAGTCCGAGCCCGAGACCGAGTCCGAGCCCGAGACCGACTCCGAGACGAGGGCGGAGTCGGCGTCGTAGACCTGCTGACCCCTGCGGCGCCGACGTGCTATCCAGCGGCACCGATGGCCAATCCGCGTGAGGACGGCTCGGACGCCGTGGTCGTCCTGACCACGACTCCCGACGCGAGCTCCGCCGAGCGCCTCGCGCGGTCGCTTGTCGAGGCGCGCCTGGCCGCCTGCGTTAGTCGTGTGAGCGCCGTTCAATCCGTCTATCGCTGGAAGGGTCAGGTCCACGACGACGCGGAGGTCTTGCTGCTCATCAAGACGCGGCGGAGCTTGCTCTCCCGCATCGAAGCGCACTTCGCCTCCGGAAACCACCCGTACGAGGTGCCCGAGCTACTCGCGCTCCCGGTCGTCGCGGGCGGTAGCGCATACCTCGCGTGGTTGATTGCGGAAACCGAGGATTCGCCGCAGCCGTGATCGCGGCCCGAGTCCCCTCGATGCGACCCGCCGCAACCTGACGCCATCGGTCGACGCCGACGCTGACCGAATCGTTCGATCGCATCGAGTGGTCCGTTCCATTCGAGACCGAGTCCGAGCCCCAGTCCGAGTCCGAGACCGTGTCCGTGTCCGAGACCGAGTCCGAGTCCGTGTCCGAGACCGAACGTGTGCCTGCGAACGAGCCAGCCGGCCCGCGCGGTCAGAGCCCAAGTAGATCGTCCAGGTACGCCGGCTCGTCGTGACAGAGCACGGTCGAGGCGTACCCCGGCTCTTCCGCCCGCTCGCCGAGCGGCCGGTCGCCCCCCGCGTCCATCAGGCACCCCGGCGTGTCGAAGTCGTTGTGATACGCCGTCGGCGATCCATACGGCTGCGCGAGCCCGAGACTGTGGCCCAGCTCGTGCGCCGCCGTCTCGCCGGCGATCGATCCGAGCGCCCGCACCGCGCGTTGCACCGCCTGCGCTCGCGCGGAGCTTCCTCGAAGCTCTTCGAGGCGCGCTGGACGTCGACGAACCGGGTCGAAGATCTCGTCGAAGAGCGGGTCGGGCGGCGGCGCCCCCACAGGTCGCGGGCCCGGCAAGCCCGGATGACGCGACCAGTACAGATACGAATCGATGAACACGCCCCCGTAACCCGGGTGCCCGTCGGCCTGCGTCTGCGCGTTGGTCCCGCCGATCGCGTCGAACAGGCGCAGGTTGCCGACGTCCTTGCCTGGCGTGTTGTCGTACCCGAACAGTCCCATCCCATTGGGATCGGGCCCTCCGATCTCGAGCGTCGCAAAGCCGTTCGAGGAGACGTCCTCGGGTCGTTCGAATCGAACCTCGAGCTGCCAACCCGCGTAGATGGCCTCGATGCGATCGGCAATCCGCTGTTCGATCTCGTCGGCGGCGACGCGCAGGCCGAAGTACTCGAGTGAATCGTAAAACCCAGGCAGGAAGCGCAGCCAGACGACCTGACGCATGCCACCGAGCTCGAACCGGACGGGAACGGAGGCGCTGTCGACCTCCTCGGCGCCCTTGACGACGGTGACCGCGGCACGCCCCTCGAACGCTCCGCGGGCATCGCCGAACAGCGTCGAGACGAGCCGGCCATCCCGCACCATCGTCTCGACCGCCCCGCGCAGCTGCTCACCCGAAACCCACTCCAGCACGAGCTCTCGCGGGCCCCAGGGCCGCGGTGAGCCTTCGCGAGGCGTCCAGGTGCCCTCGAGTCGAAGCACCGTCGCCTCGTCCGGCTCGTCCGGGCCGCCGACGAACCCGGCGCCCCGCACGTACCAGCGCTGCTCCAACGTCAGCCGTGCCGGCTCGATGCCAAGCAGCTCGGGCGGCCGAAAGTCGAGCGTCACCGCATGCGCGTCGGTCGTTCGCTCCGAGCCGTCGAGCATGCGCCGGCGAACCGAGACGTGGCCCTCGAACCGCCCCGGCCCCAGTCCCCCGATCGCCGTCGTCAAGCGCACGAGCAGCCGGTCGCGCGCGAACCGCTCCGCGGGCTCGGCCCGCAGCTCCACCTCGACGGCGCGGCTCGGTCCCCCGGTTGCGGGCTGAAACGAGCCGTCGAAACGGACCGTCATCGAGCCTTCGCCCGGCGCGACGAACCCCTCCCCGTGGAGCAACCAGCGCTCGTTGCGGTGCACCGCGCCGCCGCGTACCTCGCGAAGCACGAGCGGAAGCTCGCGAAGCAGCTCGAATTCGACGTCGACCGCGTTGCTGCGGCGCGATGGCCCGACGAGGTAAGCCTCGAACCGCCGGGGCCCTTCCCCGACGAGCCGGATGAGCTCGGGCCCGACGACGTGCTCGCAGCCACATGGGGGCGCCGGATCGAGCGGGAGCTCGACTGTGCCGGATGGATGGACCAGGCGCAGACGTCGATCGGGGCCGATGGCTTCGAGATTCGTGCCCCGCACGACGAGCCGCGTCCCCTCGACGACGGTCGACGGCCCGACGACGGCCGAGAGCACGGCGCCGCCCGGCTCGTCGTGACGCGGAGCCGGCGGCTGCGTGCAGGCCGCCGCCCAGACGAGCGCGGCTCCGACGCGACGTACCGCGCGCCACGACTGTCGGCGCGGCACCCGGACGAGACGGTCGCGAGGCAGACCCACGGCCGTCGTCAACCCAGGCAGACGAGCTGCACGCGGCCGGA
>JANWZI010000095.1:5000-14811 GCA_025054695.1 Myxococcota bacterium
GTATTGCCGTCGGCGCGGATCGCGCACCTGTCCGCGGAACGAGGCCTCGCTGTGCGCGAGCAGGTCGGCGATCTCGGTCGGGTCGTGGGGTAGGTTGACCGAATCGAGGTGGCGGGACAGCGCGAGCAGCGCGTCGTGATCGTCGCGCGTCGCGGCGCGGATTTCCCATCGGACCATCGTCAGAACACCCGGTCGGTGTCGACGAGAATGGTGACGGGGCCGTCACCGACACCGTGTACCTTCATCATGGCGCGAAAGCGGCCGGTGGCGACCTCGAGCCCGCGCGCGCGCAGGCGCTCGACCAGCTGTTCGTAGAGCGGTTCGGCGCGCTCGGGCGGTGCGGCGCCGTCGAACGACGGCCGGCGCCCGCGACGTACGTCTCCCCAGAGCGTGAACTGCGGGACGACAAGCACGGCCCCGCCGACGTCGGTCACCGAACGGGCCATGCGTCCCTCTTCGTCGGCGAAGATCCGCAGCCCCGCGATCTTGTCGGCCATCGCCTCGACGTGGTCCGGGCCGTCGTCGCGACCGACGCCGAGGAAGACGAGCAACCCGCGTCCGATGGCCCCGACGCATTCGCCGTCCACCCGGACGCTGGCCTCGTCCACGCGCTGCACCACCGCTCGCACGGGCCCGCTGCGGTATCACGGAGCGGGCGGGCGCGCACGGAGCCGGCGGTCGCCCCTCAGCGTGACGATGCCCCGCGCGGCTCGAGATCGCGAAGACGCGCGCGGATCGCCTCGAGAAGGCGGAGCGCGAAGAGGGGGTTGTGCAGGCCGTTGGATCCGTCGCGTTCGAGCAATGCGTGGTCGTGGACCACGTCGGCGAGTCGGTCGCTCACTGCGTCGATGCCCACGGGGCGTTCGGTGGGGCCGAACAATCCGTCCCCGTCGCAGTCGCCGAGCAGCCGCCCCGCCTCGTCCACAAGCAGCAGGCGCGCATCGTGGTCCGTCCATCCGGCTGCGACGCGACGATCGGGGCACGTGTCCACGGCACGCGCGGCCCGGACCCGCGCGCGCAGCGCCTCCCCGGTGACCCGAAGCGCGTGGGCGACGTCGCGACCGAAATCGGCCTCAGTGCCATCCCCGTCGTGGTCGCGGATGCCGCCGATCGCGTGCGGAGGCACGGCCGAGCCATGGCAGCCGCTGCACGCGAACGGAGCGAGGGACGGCGCGATGCCGGTGCTGGACAGATCGCGGGCCGAGAAGGTGTGACCGCCGGCGCGCCCCCGAAGCGGATCGCCCTCCGGCGGACGAGCCATGTGACAGGCGACGCACGCGTCGGCGAGCGACGTGTGCGGCCCCGGCACGGCGCGTCGAAGCAGCCGCGAGCCCGTCCCGAGCATCACCTCGGCCTGAGGCGCGTGCGGTGCCGACGTCGCCGGGTCCGTTCCGGGCGAGGTGCGGTGACACGCGACGCACACCGCGTCGGTGCCGAGCCCGCGAACGGACCGACCGGCCACATCCGGCACGGTGTCGTGCACGCGCAATGCGTGCGGACGCGTCCCATCGTGCGGATCGTGACAGCTCGCGCACTCGATCGCGTGCGCCTCCCCGCCCGGGGGCACGACCGCACGCCCCTCGAGCGCAGCGATGAACCCCTGCGCGGAGTGGCACGACGCGCAGCCCGATCGTGTCGCTGGATCGTCGGGGCGTCCACCGCGAATCAGCCGAGACATGGGCGAGGCCCGATGCTCGCGCACCTGCCAGCTCGCGTGGTTCGCGTCGGGATCGTCGACGACGTCGTGACAGCGCGCGCACAGCGCCGAGGAAAACTTCGCCGCGTATTGCCAGTGAAACGCCGGGGGCAGGATGCGCCCCGGACCGTGGCACGCGGAGCACCAGACCGATCCGTGTCGGCGGATCGTCCGCGGTGCTTCCTCCCAGACTTGCGGACCCGGTGCCGGCTGCGTCCAGCGGGCCTCGGCTGCCGTCTCGTGCAGTCCGCCGTTCGGAACGCCGGGCTCGACCCCGGTCGCGTGACAAGCCCAGCATCGCTCCGAAAACTCGGCTCCCAGCTCACCCGCGAGGCCGCGCCGGAACGTCGCCGCGTGCGCCGTCGTTTCCCAGCCGTCGCCCTCCGGCGCGTGGCAGCCCTCGCGACCGCAATCGCGCGGCACCTCGTCGTGCGCACCCGCCATCAGCAGCATCTCGACGCCCGACGGCTCGTGTCGCAACCGGTATGCGCCGAACCGATCCGGCCGCAAGCGCGCATGGCGGCGGTCCGCATCGCGAAGCTCCGCGCGGGAGTCGCGCGGCTTCTCGAGAAGCGTCCAGCGATGCGGCGCGTCCGCAACCCCTCCCTCGAGGTAGACGTCCGCACCGGTGGGCACCTGGAACACTCCCGTGCTCGCGGGCGCGGCCACCACGCGCGCGACGCGCCGCACCACGGTCCCGTCCAGGTCGATTTGCGCCTCGAAGCGGTAGTCCCCGCGCTCGGCGCGCGCGAAGGCCAGCACGCCGGGACGCTCGCGCGTTCGGGCCAGCGTTTCGAGATCGTGCGTGCGAACGTGCAAGACCCTTCCGCCTTCCTCGATACGCAAGCGCGTCTCCTCGAGCGCCGGGCCCGAAGTCTGTCGCCAACGCACCGTCGCCCCCGGATCGCACCGCAAGCGCACCGCCACGCGCACCGATGCCCCGAAGCCCACCTGCACCTGGTGGTCGCCATCGAGCTCGATCCGAGGAAACAGGTGAATCGTGACGGGAGCCATCTCGCGCTCCGACACGTCGAGCCCTTGCTCGGTCGGGCAGTGCTCTGCGGCGCTCGCGCGTATCGAGCGCTGCGCGCCGACGGGCAACGCGATGCGGAATCGGCCCTGCGCGTCCGTCGGGACACTCGTGCCGTCCTCCGCCTGCACGCGCGCCCCTGCGATCGGGCGGCCCGTGCGCGCCTCGCGCACGACCCCTTCGACGTCGCGCCGTGCGCCGGGGCCGCACGCGCCCGCCACCATGGTGATCAGCAGCGCCACGCTCGTGCCCGCGAGGCCGGACGCGCCCGCCGCACGGTCCGGCAGCGTCCTATCGCCTGCAACTCGACGCAAGTCCACCGCGCGACCATACCCCGCGCGTCGTGACGGCGCGCCGACGCCCGCGCGCAGACCGCTCGACGCCGCCGTCAGAGCCGTCGCGGCCGCACGCGTCTGACGCCGAGCACGACCAGCGCCACCACGACGAGCATCGCGCTGCCGATGCCGACACCCGAGAGGCGACCGGGCGCCCGACACGAGCACCCGCCTTCCTCGGCTCGCATCGCGCCTCCGTCGGGGGCCGCATCCCCCGTCCCGACACCTCCGTCGGGAGCCCCGGAATCGCCGCCCGGACCGGGCCCGACGCCCCCGTCGGGCGTGCTTCCGCCGCCGTCGCGTCCACCCGGCATGCCTCCATCGGGCATGGGCATGGTCATCGGCCGCGGCGGGCAGTCGGGCTCCATTCCCGTGCAGATACGCTCGGGCGGCGTGGGCTCGGCACAGCCCCCGGACATGTCCCGATAGAGAAACTGGAGCGCCGCCGTGTCGTCGGCACCGAGCGTCCGCTTGCTCGTGTCGCCGGCCCGATACACCGGATAGGTCGCATTGCCCTCCATCGCCGAGCTGATGCCGAGCGAACGGCCGAGCAATGCCGTGAGCACGCCCTGCACGTCCATCTTCGTCGCCTCGCCGGTCGTGCTCCACTGATGGTCCTTGGTGTTGAGCACGACCGTCGCTCCGATGAGCTTGCCCAGGCCGTCGTGCGCGAACAGGAAGTAGCCGACGCGCGGCGCGTCCCAGAGCGCGGGGTCCGCGCTGAAGTACACGAGGATGTAGCGGGGCGTCCCAGCTGGATCGGTCATCCAGTGGTACGGGTCGGGCATCCCCGTCACATCCGGCCCGCGCCGCAGCTCGAACGTCGCGCACGGCACGTCGGTCCACGTCTGCGCTGCGGCGTTCAGGGCCGCGCCGACGGCCGTCGCGTCGAGCGGCAAGCCCATCGTCGCCAGTCGCACCTCGATCCCGGTGGGCGGGTCGTAGCGTAGTGGCACGGGCATGCCGCCCTCGGAGAAGCGGGATTCGACGAAGTAGGCCCGAGCCGCGTCGGGCAGCGCGAGCGCGAGGCCCGCCGCCAGCGACCAGAGGATTCGAGGGTTCATCCGTTCGCTCGCTTCACTCGCAGCGACCCGACGTCGGGACGCACTGCTGCAGTCTACCCGAGCTCGTCGTGATCGTGGCGCAGGTGAACCCACTCGGGCAGCCACCCGTGCTGCAGTCCTGGCCGCAGAACGCGTAACCGTCCCGGGCGAAGAGACACGCGCCTGAATCGCAGTCGCGTGCCACGTCGCAGTAGCTGCAGAGCGATCCGTCGCTGGGGCACGCCGGCGGCCGATGATCGGCGGGGATGATGCAGTCCGCGTGACCGTCGCGGTCGCGGTCCATCTGGTCCTCGCAGCAGTCCTCGTTGAAGTAGAAGTACCGGCAACCGCACTCGGTGGCGGGCCTGTCGATCAGGCCGTCGCGCGTGACCGTCGGCTCGATGCACGGGCCCCAGCGGCCGTCGGGCAGACAGGTCTGCTTGCCCCACGAGCAGTAGATGTGGTCGTCGCACCAGCGCTGCACGCCGGGGACGCACACGCCGCCCTCACCCGGAGGCGTGCTCGGCGGGGTGCTCGGCGGCGTGCCCGGCTCGCCCGGGCCGTCGGGCGAATCGGGACGCGAGCAGACGCGGAACTCGCCCGCGAACCAGCAGTCCCACGGGGTATCTCCGCCCTCGTCGGGGTAGTCGGGCGTGTTGTCGCGGCAGACGACGAACTCGCCCATGCTCTCGCAGTCCCACCCCGGACCGCCGCCGTCGTCCGGCACCTCGCCGCGACCGGTGCACACGGTCACCCCGCCGGCGTCGTAGCAAGACCACTCGCGGTCGTCGGGATAGTCGGGCCGATCCTGTCGGCACTCGCGACCCGCCGTCGTGTCGTAGCAGGTCCAGCCGCCACCATCGCCGGGACCACCGGGCGAGCCAGGGCGGCTCTCGCAAACGCGGAACTCGTTCTCGAACCAGCAGTTCCACGGCCCGTCCCCGTGGCCGTCCGGGTATTCGGGCGTCGTGTCGGTGCACACGACGAACTCGGCCTGCCGCTCGCAGTTCCACTCGCCGTCCCCGCCGCCATCGGGGAAATCACGCCCCCGGCAAACGGTGGTCCCGCCCACGTCCTCGCACTGCCATTCGTGCGAATTGTCCGGGTAATCGGGACCCGGAGAGGTGCAGCGCTTGCCGCCGCCGGCCAGATCCTCGCAGAGCCAGTAGTCTGGACACTCGTAGATATGGCAGTTGCCGACGATCGCGCAGTCCGGGTCGACCGGGCACGCCGGCACGGGCGACGTCCGCGGACCCTCGCCAGAACCGCGATGGGCCGGTACGGCGTCCCCGAACGACCCCTGACATCCTGCTAGCAGCGTGGCGGCAACCGCGGTGATCCAGCGCATGACCGTTCCTCCGCTCCGAGGCCTCAGCAACCCGGGTGCCGCGAAATTCAAACGCGGTTTCGGAGAACCAAAGCCACGTCGGCCGTTCCGGGAACACGAGATGTTCCGGTGATGGGGTTACTCGGTCCCGGCAGGCGGCAGCCCCGAACGACTCGCGCGCCCCGGTGGCGCGGTCCACGATGTGCTTCGCACTGGAGCCGTGGCCAGGCCGGGATGGAGGACGCTCGCGATCGCGATGGCGGTGAGCGCGACCATCGGGACGGGGCGGGCGCGCGCCTACGTGCGGCAGACGGTGGCGGGGGATCCGAGCCGGCCGCTCGTCTGGACCCGCGAGCGCGTCGAGGTACGCCCCGCGTGGCGTTCCGCGCAGGTGGTCGAGACGGCTCTCGCGGACGCCGCCCTCGCCGCAGCGATGAGCGCCTGGAACGACGCGGGGGGAGGCTGCGCCGGCATCGAACTGTACGCAGGTCCCGAGGCAACCGGTGCACGAACGAACCTCGACGGCGGTGATCCCGATGGCCAGAACCGAATCGTGTGGCGCGCGGTCGACTGGCCCGCGGATGCAGCACCCGAGGCGCTCGCGCTGACCACCGCGCGCTACGACCCACGAAGCGGCCGGATCCTCGACGCCGACATCGATCTGAACGCGGTGCGCTGGCGCTGGAGCGCGGCTCCCGAGCCACCGGCCGACCACCACGATCTGGAGAACACGCTCGCACACGAGCTCGGGCACCTGCTCGGCTTCGCGCACACGCCGGACCCCGAAGCCACCATGTTCGGAAGCGCCGAGCCGGGCGAGACGAACAAGCGCGATCTGGCCCCCGACGACGTGGCCGCGATCTGCGAGGTCTACCCCGCCGGACGCCGTCTCGAAGGGCGGCCTGCGCGCATCGACCCGGTCACGCTCTGCGGTCTCGCGTCGAGCCCGCGCGTCGGCGTCCGCGGGACCGCGATCCGGTCGTGGTTGCTCGCCCTCGCGCTGGGAGCGGCCATCCGGCGGCCGAGGCGCCCGCGCCGGCACGTGCGCCCACGGTCCACGGCGCCGCGAGCAGGTGCGTGATCGCGACGGCGAGCGCATCGGTCGCGTCGAGGGCCCCCCGGAACTCTCGACCGAGCACCGCCTCGACCATTCGCGCGACCCGTTGCTTGTCGGCGGCGCCCCGCCCGGCGACCGTGCGCTTGACGAGCGCGGGCGGATAGGCCGCGACGCGCGCCCCCGCGTGACGCGCCGCGAGCAGCACCACGCCGCGCACGTGGCCCAGTGCGATGGCGGCGCGCGGATACCGGGCGTAGAAGACGTCTTCGACGGCGAACACGGCGACGCCGTGCTCGCGTCCGAGCGCCACGAGACGGTCGTACGCGACCGCGAGCCGGTCTTCGAGAGGCGCGCGCACGTCGAGACGCAGTACGCCCGCGTCGATCACCCGCACCCCGCCCGCGTGGCGGGCGAGCACGCCCCAACCGACTCGCTCCGTGCCCGGATCGACGCCGAGAACGATCACCCGCTCGCCGCCTCGAGGGTCGTCTCCGCGAACGAAGCGTCGCACCAGGCGTTCTGCACGTCGTCGTGGTCCTCGAGCGCCTCGAGCAGGGCGGCCAGCTGCTCCGCCTCGCGCCCTGAGACCGTGCGCGGCGTGCGCGCGATCCATGCGAGCGACGCCGAAGCCACCGTCATGCCGGCACTCTCGATCGCCCCGCGCACCGCGTCGAGGGACTCGCGCGCGCACTGCACGAACCAACCCTCGTCGTCCGCTCCGAGGTCGTCGGCTCCCGCACCGACCGCGACCTCGAACAGCCGCTCCTCGGTCGCGGCCTCACGCGCGAGCCGCACGACACCTTTGTGCTCGAATGCCCAGGCGGCGGAGCCCGAGGCCCCGAGCGAACCACCGTGCCGGTCGAAGATCTTGCGAACCTCGCTCGCCGTGCGGTTGCGGTTGTCCGTCGCCACCTCGACGAGCAGCAACGCGCCGCCGGGACCCACGCCCTCGTACATGAGCTCCTCGTACGAAGCGCCCTCCAGCTCGCCAGTACCCTTCTTGATTGCGCGCGTGATGTTGTCCGCAGGCATGTTGGCCGCGCGCGCGGCCTCAAGAGCGCGCCTCAGCCTCGGGTTACCGGCCGGATCTCCGCCCCCGGCACGCGCCGCCACCGTGATTTCCTTGATGAGCTTGGTGAACAGCTTGCCCCGCCTGGCGTCCTGCGCGCCCTTGCGGTGCTTGATGCTCGACCATTTGTTGTGGCCGCTCATGGGCTCGACGGAGGCGGCACGATAGCAGCGTCCTGGCCACGACGCATGTCGGGCGCGCGCCGTCCGCGACGTGCGTGGCCCCGCATCATCGCAGATCCACGATGCGCCAGTCGCCTCCCTCGCGCACCAACTCGATGCGACGGCCGCCGGGAAGCTCGACGACGGCCTCGTCCTCACGCGCGTCGACCCGGGCGGCGGTTTCGTCCGACGTCGCCTCCAGCCAGCCGGCGAGCTCCGCTTCGAGCTGCGCGCGGCTGCCGCGCGAAAGTAACCGGATCAGCGCCGGAAGCGACCGGGCCTCGAGCGCCTCGCGGAGCGCGACGACGACGTCGCGCGGCGTGGCGAGGACCGGAGGCAGCAGCGGACCGCCGTCCGACAGGAGCCAGCGCCCGCCTTCCCAGACCATCCGCAGCCGCCAGCGATCGGCCGGACGAGCATGGGCTACGGGACGCACCGAAGGAGCAGCGGCACGTAGCGCGCGACCCACCTCGGCGAGCTCGGCCCGTGCGTCGGCCAGGCGCCGGCCGACCTCCTCCGGGTCGATCCGCTCGCGATCCTCCGCACGCAGCGACGCGTGGACGGCGGCGGCGTCCGACCGCTCGAGGGCACGCGCCACCGCTTCGATGCCACGCGGCCCAGTTGCTGGAGCGCTCGCGGAGCCACAGCCGGCGAGCAGTGCGAGCAACCACCGCATCACGCGCGAGCCGTAGCACACGGTGCAGGTCGTTCGCGCGGACTACCCATGCCCGGCCCATGCGCCGACGCGGTTGCGGGGGCTCGCGGGGTGCGGCGACGGGCTCAACGCGCGCGGCACGTGAATGCGTTTCGGCCGCGAGCGTGAACCTCCGTTCGCGCCCGGGCGCCCGAGGCAGCGAGAAAACCGATGGATCCTGCCGGGCTTGCCGATTTCGCGGTCGGGCACGGATCTTGGACGACACCCTACCGCTGTTGCGCCCATCCCGTACGGGCGGAGGATCGTGTCATGCGCGTTCTTCTCGTGGCTCCCATCTCCGTGATCGCGATGCTGGTCGCCGCCGGCTGCGCGAGCGAGGACTACTACTGCGACGAGCGGGGCTGTTACTGGTGCGACGGCCTCGGGTGCCGACCGGCCGATCCGCCCCCGCGACCCGCGTGCGACGCCGACGAGGACTGCCCGGCGAACCACGTCTGCACCGTGCTCGGATGCACCGAGGGGTGCGACGACGACGGCGACTGTGCGCGCGGGACCGTTTGCCGCGACAACCTTTGCGTCGCCCCGTCCGAGGATCCGGCGCCCGTATGTCGGACCCGCGACGACTGCATGGCTTCGGGCGTCGTGTGTCGCGACGGCCGCTGCGTGCCGGACGAGACGATCTGCGACGACGCCGGTGACTGCGACCCCACCGAGCGCTGCCTGGACGGTACGTGCGTGCCGGACGAGGACGTCTGCCGGTTCAACTCCGAGTGCGGCGAAGGCCTCGTGTGCATCAACGGCCACTGCGCGGTCGACTGCTCGGGCGGCGCCTCCTGTCCGGCGGGTCAGCGCTGCGTCGAGGGCGTCTGCCGCCCGGCGCCGTCGGGGGGCTGCTCCGGTGCATCGGGATGCAGGGCGGGCCAGGCGTGCGTCGACGGCGTGTGCATCGACACGTGCCGCGAGGACCGGGACTGCGGCGAGGCCCGCGTCTGCCGCAGCGGCCTGTGCCGTCCGGACACGCGGCGCAGGCCCTTCTGCAGCAGCAACGCCGACTGCATGCGCGGGCACCCCTGCATCGGCGGGGTCTGCCGCACGCCGTGCGACACGAGCGAGCAGTGCCGCCGGTTCGACGTGCAGTTCCAGTTCTGCATCGACGGTTATTGCGCGACGAGCAACGAGGCGACGAGCGACTGCACGACGGCATCCGATTGCCGCCCCGGCGAGGACTGTATCGACGGCGTCTGCCGCTGAGGCGGAGGCGAGGGGCGCGCGCTGCGCTTCGGCGCCGGCGCCGAGGCCGGCCTCCGGAAGGGGTGCTGGAGCCTCGTTCGAGCACGACGCCGAACTCGAGCCCGAGTGCGAGCCCAACTCGGCGACCAAGTCCGAGGCCGAGCACAAAACCGGGTCGGCTCGCGCAACCGTGAACGAGGTCGAAATC
>JANWZI010000096.1 GCA_025054695.1 Myxococcota bacterium
GTCGCGGGCGCTTCGAGGGCGGCCCCCGGTTCGAGCGGCGTGGGGCCGGGCGCGGCCCGTTCTGTGGGGTGCGCGACGGCCGTGCGCTCGTGCGGCGTGGCGACGTCTGCGACTCGCGTCTCTTCTCGCGCCACGCTCCCGGGTATGGCTCCGTGTCGCTCCGACGCCCCCCCGCGACCCGCGCGCGCGGGCGGAGGTTTGTGCGGCGATCCGGCACTGCCGGCGCCCGCCACCGGTGGGGGGCCGCCCACTGCAGTCGCCGGCTCCAGCGTGGCGGCAGGCGCGGGAAGGAGACGCTTGCTTCGCGGATCGACGCGCAATTCGAGCGGCGCGGCGGGCGTGGGTCCGCTGGTGCCCACGACGCCGTCGGAGCTGTCCACGTTGACGAGAACCCGACCGGCCCCGGAATCCACCTCGTCGCGCGGTAGCTGCCAGATGCCGATGGCGACGACGAGAAGCATGAGCGTCGCCATCGCGACTTGCGGCCCGCTCGCCAGGCTCGTCAGCCAGGCCCAGAGCCGTGCCGCGACCCCGGGGCGGGCGGAAGCGGCGACCGCGGGAGGGCCGAAAAGTTCGGCGACGCGCCTTCGGACCGCTTCGTCGAGCCACGCGGGCGGCTCCTCCGTCCACTGGGTGCGTCGCGCGATCCCACGCGCCGCGGCGAGGCGTTCGTAGCTGGCCGCGCAGCCGGGGCAGCCGCGTAAGTGGGCACGCAACGCCTCCGCCTCGTGCCCGGGCACTTCGCCGTAGAGCAGGGGCAGCAGTCGTTCGTCGACTTCGCGGCAGCCAAGCATGGGTTAGGTCCGCTCCGGAACGTAATCCTCGAACTCGGCGAGCGCTCGTTGCAAACGCTCGAGCGCGTAGCGCATCCGGCTCTTGACGGTGTTCTCGGGCGCGCCGACGACGGCCGCGATGTCGCGGAAGGGCATGTCGTGCACTTCGCGCATCAGGAATACCTCTCGCTGTTCGGGGGGCAGCGCGTCGATCGCCTCCAGCAATCGGCGACGCAGCTCGGAACCGATCGCCTGGCGCTCGACGCCCGCACCCGCGCCGGCGGTCCGTTCGACGAGGCTGGGGCCATCGGCGTCCTCCCCGGACGTCTCGTCGAGCGAGCGGTGGCGACGGAAAGCCATCTTGCGGCTCGTGTCGATGCACAGGTTTCGCGCGATCGTGAAAATCCACGTGGAAACCTTTGCCTCACCCTGGAACTCCGCGGCGCGCTGGGCGACGCGCAGGAAGACTTCCTGGTGCAGTTCGGCCGCCAGCTCGCGGTCGCGCACCGAACGCAGGATGAAGTTGAATACCGATCGCCGGTATCGTGACATGAGGATCTCGAACGCCCTGGCATCCCGCGCACCGATTCGTGCGACGAGCGCCTCGTCCGGCGCCGAGTCGAGCGGCTCGGTCATCGGGCAGCCCGACGCGGCCCCGGCGAGAGCCGCAGATGTTGTTGACGCGCGAGATGCCCGGACGGTTTGCGGTGCGGCGGCGCGCCAGGCGGTCCTCTCCTGGGACCGGGCCCGCGTCGCCACCGGGGCGCCGTGTCGGGCCGGCCGAGCGCGCCGCGCTCGGTTGCAGTCACGTCCATGGCCGGCTGCCGGTCCGACGCACCGCCGCGATTGTAGGCGCACCGGACGGGCCAGGGTAAGCTTCGGTCGTGGGTCCACGCGGGGCCGCCGTAGACCGACGTGGTGGGGATGCGCCGATCGGCGCGACGGTTCGGGCGGGGGCGCGGCTTCGAGCCGCGCTCGGGAGCGGACTTGGAGGACCGATCGGCGTCGCGAGCGAACGCGAACGGCGCCGCCATTCGGAGCCCCCGAGGGTACGCGGGGGCCGTGGGAACGTACGGAGGCGGTCGGTCGCGTTGACCCTTCGAGAGCCCGTTGATATAAGCTCCAGCGCTCGGAAAAACGTGCGGGAGGGCGGCGGGCAACGGTCGCTTGCTTCCGCGTCCGACCGGCTTGCAAGAAGGATAGGCGACATGTCGAGAGCGTGCAGAGGCATCGCCGTGGCCGTGGTCGTGTGGCTCGGCGCGTCGAGCGTGGGAGCACAAGACAGGCAACCCGCAGCGAGCGGGGCGTCCGGCGCCGAGGCAACGCAGGCGTCGACTCCGACGGCCGGATCCCCTACGACCTCCGCGGAAGTCGACGCGGGCACGTATGCGGTGCGGCTGCGGGATCTGGAGCAGCGAATCAACGAGCTCAAGGAGCAGATCTTCCGGAGCAAGGCGCGGCTGTCGCTCCTGGCCGAGACGATTCTCCAGGGGGTCGTGGCCGGTGCGCAGGCGGTGATCGTGCACGAGAACCGCATGTCGTCCACGTACCGCTTGGTGAAGGCGACGTACGCCCTCGACGGAGCGCCCATCTTCAACCGCGCGGACGAGGGCGGCGATCTGGGCCAGCGCGAGCAGTTCGAGGTCTACAACGGCAACATCCTACCCGGGGAGCATACGCTCACCGTCAACCTCGAATACCGGGGGCACGGATTCGGCGTCTTCGAATACCTCAAGGGCCACCGGTTCAAGGTTCGGTCGAGCTACTCGTTCACGGCCCCGGAGGGCCGTTCGGTCACCATTCGCGTCGTGGGGTACGAGAAGGGCGGACCCACCGCGCCGCTCGAGGAGCGGCCGGCCATCCGCTACGTCGAGCGCGTCTCGGACCGACTCGGGGCGCAAGGCGCGTCGGCACCCGGCGCGGGCACGGGCGGCGGAGCGGGCGGGGGCGGAGAATGAGCCGGCCGGACGCGCGGCTCGCCGCGCGGTACCGACGGGGCCCGTGCGCAGCGATCGGCATGTGGATCGCCTTGTCGCCGTGCGCGGTCGTGTCGGCGCAGTCTCCCGACGGCGTCGCCCGCGAGCTCGAGGCGATCGCCGCGCGGGCACGCGAGCTGGCGGCACAGCCCCTGCGAAGGCAGGCGCCCCGTAGCCCGACGCACGTCGAGGAACGGTTGACCGACGGCGAGCTGTACTACCGACTGCGCGACTACCTGCGGGCGGCGATCATCTTCACGGACATCGTCGACAACCATCCGCAGCACCGCGCCTACCCCGACGCGCTGTATCTGCTCGGCGACTCGCTCTTCCGCGCGGGCGACTACCTCGGTTCGCGCACGCGACTGCGCCAGCTCATCGAGCGGGGCGACGAGCCGAGCTTCCGGCCGTACGTCCAGCGTGCGCTCGGCCGTCTCATCGAAATCGCCGTGCGCACGCGTGACTTCGACGGCGTCGAGGACTACTTCACGCGTCTGGCTCGTCTGCCGCCGGCGGAGGTCGAGGCGGCGACCAACTACTACCGCGCCAAGTACCTGTACAACCGAGCGGTGCCGACCGAGGAGGTCGTGCGGGAGCGCCGTGAAGGAGAGCCGCCGCCCCAGGTCGACGCGGCGATGCTGGAGCAGGCGCGGCAACTCTTCGAGGCAGTGCAGGAGGCGAGCCCCTATCACCTGCAAGCGCGCTACTTCATCGGCGTCATCCACGCGCTGCGTGGTCAGTTTCCCCAGGCGATCGAGGCATTCCGCCGGGTGCTTCGCGGCCGAGCGGAGAGCATCGACGAACGTCAGGTAGTCGAGCTCGCGCAGCTCGCGCTCGGGCGGCTCTACTACGAAACCGAGCAGCTCGAGCAAGCGGTCGAGGCGTATCAGTCGGTCCCCCGCACGAGCGCGCACTTCGACGTCGCGCTCTACGAGATCGCGTGGGTGTACATCCGCCAGGGCGATGCGACGCGGGCCGAACGCGCGCTCGAGGTGCTCACGGTGGCCACCCCCGACAGCCGCCACGTGCCGGACGGCAAGATCCTGCGCGGCAACCTGTTGCTGCGCAACGGCCGCTTCGAGGATGCGGACGACGTTTTTCGCGAGATTCGCGGCCAATTTGGCCCCGTCCGCGAGGAGCTCGACCGGGTGCTCGAGGCGCACGCGGACGTGTTCGGCTACTTCCGCGACCTCGTGCGGCAGAACCTCGACGCGTTCGATCCAGATCAGTTCCTGCCGCCGCTTGCGCGCCGGTGGGCGACGCTGGAGGGCGACATGGACCGGGCGCTGCGCGTGCTCGGCGACCTCGCCCAGGCCCGGCAGCTCGTCCGCGAGACGAGCGATCTGGTCGAACGTCTCAACGCGGCCCTGCGCGCGGTCAACGCAGTCAACGTGTTTCCCGATCTGCGTGCCAACCGCCAGGGCACCATCGCGTTGCGCAACCGGCTCGCGCGGGCGCGCCGCCAGCTTCTCGAAATCGAGGGTCGTCAGCTCGGCGGTGCCGGCGGCGAGATCGCCGCGATCCGCGCGCAGCGCCGTGAGATCGAGTCGATGCTCGGCCGGATGCCGGTCCGCGACGAGGACTTCGCTCTGCGCAACGAGCAGTTGATGTCGCGTTACCGGCGTCTCTCGCAGCAGCTGCGGGAGCTGCAGGTCGAGGTCATGGGGCTCGAGGCGAGGATCGTGGCGAGCGAGCGGTTCCTCGGGGACGGCGCGACCGTCGCCCGAGATCCGGGTGTGATCGAACGGGCCCGGGCGACGGTGGGGGAGGAGCGAGCCGCGGTGGCCGCGTATCGAGGCCAGCTTCGGGACCTCGAGCGCGCGCTCGAGATCAACAGAGTGCAGGTTGGAATCGGCGACGCGCGCTACCAGCGGGACGATCGACTTCGCGAGCAGTACGAGAGCCTCGTCGAGCGCGAGCGGCAGCTTCTGGCGGCGGCCGGCGTGCGTGGGGGCGAGACCGATCGCCTGTTCGGCCGGGCCGCCGAGATCGAGGCGACGCTGGACCGGGTGGACGCGGCCGTCGACGAAGTGGTGCGGGAACGGGTAACCGAGATGCTCCGGGTGGTCGACGAGGAGAGCGCGAACCTCGTCCGCTACCGCGAGCAACTGGCCGCGCTCGAAACGGAGGCGGAGGAGGTCGTCGGCGGCGTGACGCTGAACAACTTCCGAGCTGTGCGGCGTCGCTTCTATGATCTGGTGCTGCGCGCCGACGTCGGCCGCATCGACGTCGCCTGGGCGCGGCGCGAGGAGCATCGCACGCGCGTCGATTTGCTGACGCGCGAGCAGGCTTCGACGCTCCGTGCGATGGACGACGAGTTCCGCGAGATCATGGATCTGTCGGGCGGTGGCGCCGGCGAGGCCCAGGAGACGCAGCCATGAAACGACTCGGATTGGCCCTCGCGCTGCTCGGGGCCGCGGCGATCGCGCGCGCGCAGCCGCCTTCCGGGAGCGGGAGCGGCGCTGATGCAGGGGCGAGCGGCGGCTCCGCAGAAACGGATGCGGGCATGCCGTGGGGCACGGTGCCGGGGGCGCCGCCCCTGCCAAGCTTTCTGCAGGATACGACGGGGCCGCGCCGTCAGGACGATCGCCCGCCACCGACGCCGGCCCAGCTCGCCGCGCTCCGTGAGATGGAGGCCGAGGTCGACCGGTTCACCCGAGCGGGTGCCGCCTACCGCGAGACGGTGCTTTCGGTCGTCCGGCGCGAGTTCCAGATCCAGCGTCGTCAACGGAGCCTGGCCTTCTCACGACAGATCCGCGAGGAGGAACGGGCGCAGTCGCAGGCTCGAGAGGACGCCATCCGTCTCTTCGAGCGGTTCATCGAGCGCTACCCCGACGACCCCACCTACACGCCGGACGCGATGTTCCGCCTCGCGGAGCTGTACTACGAGCGCAGCTACGAGGCCCATCTCGCGCAGGATCCGGGCGCCGGGGAGGCGGCGGACGATGCGGCGCCCGACTTCACCCCGTCGCTCCAGCTCTACCAGCGGCTCGTTCGCACGTTTCCCGCGTACCGGCGCATCGACGCCGTCTACTATCTCATCGGATATTGTCTCAACGAGATGGGACGCGAGCGCGAGGCGCGCGTCGCGTGGCTCAACCTCGTCTGCGCGAACCGTTACCGGTACGACGCCGAGGCGCTCGCGCGGGAGGCCGAGAACCAGGCTCTGTCGACGGAATCCGAGGACGCCGGCGTCCGCCACCCGGCGCTGACGCTCGATGCGCCGCGGCCGGGTGCGTCCGCCGCGACGATCCGCGTCGGCGACGATCCGTACGCGGACTGCCAGCCGGTGCGGCCCGACGCGCAGTTCGTCAGCGAGGCGTGGTTCCGGATCGGCGAGCACCACTTCGAGGACTACGGCGACCCCAATGGCGTGGCGCTGGCGATCGCGGCCTATTCGCGCATCCTCGCCAACCCCGACGACGACAACTACGGGCTCGCTCTCTACAAGGTCGCCTGGGCGTACTATCGCGCGAACCGATTTCCCGAGGCGATCCAGCGCTTCAGCCAGGTGGTCGACTGGTCCGACGCGCAGCAGGGGGGACGCGTGCAAGCCGGCGCGCAGCTCCGGCCCGAGGCACTGCTCTATCTCGCGATCTCGTTTGCGTACGACGACTGGAACGACAACCAGGTTCCGGACCCGGAGGAGGGCGGGCCACGAGGCATTCAGCGCTTGCAGGATCCGAACTTGATGCCGCAGGACCGGCCGTGGACCCCGGAGGTCTATTTCCAGCTCGGCAACGTCTACTTCGACGAGAACAAGCTTCCCGAAGCCATTGAGGTCTGGAGACTCGCCTTGCAGCGCTGGCCGCTGCACCACCGGGTGCCGGAGATCCGGCACATGATCGCGCGGGCATACACGCGCAACGCCGAGATCGAGCGCGCGCTCCAGGAGCAGGCTTCGATGGCCGAGCTGGGCGAGGGCAGCCCGTGGTGGAACGCGAACATGGATCACCCCGCGGCCCAGCGTCTGGCCGAGCAGTATGCGGAGAACGCGCTCATCAACTCGGCGCTCCACTACCACCAGCAGGCGCAGACGCTGCGTCGGAATTGCGTGGAACAGCGCAACGTGCAGCTCTGTCAGCAGGCCCGCGTGGCATACGCCGCGGCCGCCAACGCCTATCGCGGCTACCTGCAGCGCTACCCGAACAATCCGCAGGCGTACGAGCTTCGCTACAACCTGGCCGATGCGCTTTTCTGGTCGGAGTCGTACGAGGAGGCTGCGCGCGAGTACGCGCTCGTGCGCGACAGCAATCTCGACGACCGGTACCTGTCCGAGTCCGCCCGCCGCGTGGTCGAGGCGCTCAAGGCGATCCTCGATGCGGAGGTGCAGGCGGGTCGCCTGCAGGTGCGCGATGCGCCTCCGGAGCCGCAGGGCGAGCCTCCCACGGTCACGCCGGTCGCGATGCCCGAGCTCGTGCAGCGCATCGCGCAGGCGCGCGAGATCTATCTGAACCGCGTCTCGGAGCGACAGGACACCGAGCGCGTGCGGCCCGCCTACGACTACAACAACACGATGCTGCTATACTGGTACGGCTACTGGCCCCAGGCGCGGGCCCGTCTGGAGCGCATCTTCGAGGAGCGGTGCTCCGGACCGTACGCCGACGAGACCGGTCGCGTCGCATGGCTTTCGCTGCGCAACATGGCGCTGCAGATGCGGGACGATGCGCTCGTCGAACGGCTCGGTCAGCGCCTGCGGGAGCGGCAGTGCACGTTTGCCGCCGGGGTCCAGGCGAGCACCGTCGACTGCCGTCGACCGGAGAATGCGGACGAGCCGCAATGCCTCGTGCTCGGCGATCTGAACGCGATCCGCTACCGGCGCGCGCTCGACGTCTACCGCCAGGCCGAGCAGGGAACCGGGGACGAGCAGCGGCGTCTGTACGAGCAGGCGGCGACGATGCTCGTGCAGGCGGTCAACGAGACACCGGACGATCCGCAGGCGCCGCTCGCGCTCGAGTACGCCGCGACGGCGCTCGAGCGAACCAGCCGGTTCGAGTCGGCCGCGCGCCTCTACCAGCGCATCGTCGACGAAGTGGGACCGCGTCGCGCGGGCAGCCCGGAGGAGCAGCAGCGCCTCGATCGCATCGTCGGCAACGCGTATTTCCGCATCGCATACAACGCGAACCGGTTCTTCGACTTCGACCGCGCGCTCGACAGTTACCGCACCTTGGCCGACTCGCCGCGCTTCGCGAGCTCGCGGGACGAGCGCATCCAGGAGTGGCGTCAGGACGCGCTGATCAACTCGGCCATCATCCTCGAGAACCTCCAGCAATACGCGCGCGCGGCGGACTACTATCGGCGTGCGGCCGAGGTGACGCGCGACGCGGCGGTCCGGCGCAACGCCACCTACCGGATCGCCGAGATGGCCTACAAGCGGCGCGACTGGAACGCTGCGGTCGCCGCGATGCGGGACTTCATCAACCGGTACCAGTCGGACCCCGAGGCCGGCGAGCTTGTCGTGCAGGCCTACTGGCGCATTGCGCAGATCCGCCAGCAACAGCGCAACCAGCGCGAGTACCGGACGGCCCTCAACGACGTCGTGAGCGCCTTCGCCCGCAGCGGGCAGCCGGCGGGCTCGGTCGCCGCCGAGTACGCGGCCGAAGCGCGGTTCAGACTCGCGGACGAATCGATCGCGAGCTTCGAAAGCTTCACCGTGGATCCGGGCCGCGCGCCCGACATGCCCCGGTACGTGGAAAAACTGCGTCGCATCCTCGACGAGGGAAGCCGGCGAGCGCAGGAGCTCGTCGCCGGCTACGAGCCGGTGCTCGCCTATCGCAGGCCGACGTGGACCATCGCCGCCTACGTGCGGCAGGGGCGCGTGTACGAGGTGTTGCTGCGGGCGATGGTCGGATCGCGGTTCACGATGCCCGACGATCTGGCGGGACGGCTCCGGCGCGTTTCCCCCGAGCAGCGCGAGGAAATCCGCGCGCAGGTCGAGGCCCAGATCCAGGATGCCATCAACAGTATGGTCAATCCGATCGAGTGCTTCGCGATCGCGCGCTACGCGCTGGCGGCGCGCGCGGCTCGGGCCGGCAGCATCGACGACGAATACACGCGGCTGGCCATTGACCGGTTGCAGAACTACGGCGAGGAGCGCATCGCTCAGTGCGTGGCGGAGGCGGCAGCGCGCGATCCGACGTTCGGGGCCTACACGCCCGGAGAGTTCACGCGGGCTCCGCGCGGGCTGTCGGTGCCTTTGCGCGAAGGCGTGGGGCCGCCTCCGCTGGCGCAGTGAGCGGGTGACCATGGTCGAGATGCGTCGGATCGGTTGGTTGTGCATCGCGGCACTGCTCCTCCCGAGCGCCGCCGGATGCGGTTCGTCTCGCCGCGGGCAGGGGCGGGAGGGGCGCAGCAGCCGGGGCGAAGTGGCGTCGGGCGGCGAGATGGCCGGCGGCGGCGTCGCCGGCGCGATGCATGGGAGTGGCGTCGCCTCCACGCCGCCCGTCGACGATGGGCCGGTGGCGTCGCGGGGATCGGGGCCGTCGGCGGGGGCCGTCGGCGGCTCGGGGGGGGCCTCGCCATCCTCCGCGAGCGGAGGTCCGCCCGCGCCGAGCGGAGGCTCCGCCGGCGCCGCAGCGGCGCCGAGCGGTCCGAGCCCATGGGGATCGCCGGATGCGGAGCGCGGTCGCCCGCTGCCGCCTCGCCGCGAAATGAACGCGTCGGCGCGCAGTGCGTTCGAGGAGGGTGTGCGCGCCGCGGCCCGCGGGGACTTCGGCGCCGCGGCGAGCGCGTTCCAACAGGCGCTGGCCGAGGATCCGAACGCGTTCCGCGCGGCGTACAACCTCGGCGTACTCGCCGACCGTGCGGGCAACGAAGGGCGCGCGCTCGAGTACTACCGTCGGGCGCTCCGGATCCAGCCCGACTACGAGGCGGCAGCGGCGGGGATCGTCGCGATCCACATCCGCCGCGGTGCGGTCAGCGACGCGATCGCGTTCATCGAGCCGCTCGCGCGCGAGTGGGAACGCAACCTGCACTTGCAGGCGCTGTACGCCGAGACGCTCGTACAGGCGGACCGTGTCGACGAGGCAATGGCGGCCGCCCGTGCGGCATTGCGGCGCGATGAGCGGTTCGTTCCGGCGATGGTCGCCATCATCAAGGCGAGCCTCAAACGCGGCCGCACCGAGCTCGCGAGCAGCGTGCTCGAACAAGCGTTGCGCATCGATCCGAATCACGCGGAACTACACTTCCTGAACGGTCAGCTGCTGCGCGCACAGCCCGGACGTCTGCGCGAAGCCATCGAGTCGTTCCGACGCGCGGTCGAGCTTCGTCCCGATTTCATCGAGGCGAGGACCGAGCTCGGTCTGCAGCTCCTCGCGGGCGGCAACTACGCCGATGCGCTCGCGCACTTCGAGCACGCGGCACGCCTTGCGCCGACGCTACCTCAGATTCACCTCCATCTCGGGGACGGGTACCGTGTCAACCGTCGCTGGCAGCAGGCCAAGGCATCCATCGACCGCGCCCTGTCGATCGAGCCCGATTTGCCGGAGGCATATTACAACCTCGGTCTGCTGTACATGACCGCCGGGGCGGAGTTCCCAGGGCCTGATCTGCTGACGGCGCTCCAGCTCGCCGTCGAGTCGATCCAGCGATATCGAAACATGATGGGTCCGCGGCTGCGGCGCGACGATCCCTCGCAGTCATTGCTCGAGGATCTGCAGCGGCGCATCGAAGGGGAACGCCGTCGCATCGAGCGGGAGGAAGCGCGCCGCAGGCGCGAAGCCGAACGGGCTGCGCGCGAGGCGGCCCGGCAGCAGCAGGGCGGCGGCAACGCGGGCGGTGGGTCGGGCGAAAGCGGCGGGGGGGCCCAAGGATCGGGAGGAGGAGGCTGAACGTATGCGCGGATGGGCGGCATGGTTGGGTTTCGGACTGCTGGTCGGTCTGGTCATCGCGCTGCCAGCGCACGCGCAGCCGCGACAGCGTCGGCAACCGCGAGTCATCCAGCTGGACGAGATCCGGATCGAGGGGCGGGTCCAGAAACCAAACGCGATTTACGTGCTGAGTCGCGGAAACCTCGGCTACGAGGTGATGGACCTTCGTACGAGCTTTGTCCGCGAGGTCATCCGGTCGGTGCAGCGCGAGCCGTTCTGAGCGCGCCGGCCACGAGTCCGAGCGCGACTGAGGGCGTAGTTCGTCGTCGCGTGCCCCGACCTTCGCCATTGACTGCGCGGGTCAAGAGCTTGAGCTCAAGTCGGAGCATGGGGTTCTCCGTCGTCGCGAGGCGACGGGGCAATTGCCTCGCGAGCCGGGAACCCCGGGCCGTTTCCCGCGCGCGCGGGGCGGCGACGTGACCCTTTTGCACGTCGCGCAGATCGCGCTCGCCCTCCTGCTCGCGGCGCTGTGTCTCGAACGTGCGCGGGTGCTGCTGTATCGCGGACCCATCGGCGACGAGCGCTGGTGGCGCGCGCTCGAGGAAGCGCTCGGGGACGCGGAGCCGGAGCGGGTCGAGTTCCTGGTTCGTGCCGTACGACCCGCGGCGGCCGCGGACGTCGTCGCGGCCGCGCTCGGTGGAGACGCACTGCAGGCGCGCGAAGCGGCGCTCGAGGTCGTGCGGGGTGCGTTCGCGCGTCTGCGCGTACTCGTGGTGCTCTCGCGGGTCGCGGCGCTCGGTGGGATGTTTTGCGCCGCCGTCGAGATCGTCGCGTCCTGGCACGGGGAGCGCTCGCTCACGGCCCTGATGGCGGGACGCCACGAGGCCATCGTCGCGAGCCGTGCGCTCGCGTCGCTCGCCATCGGCGCCTGCACGTCGATCGCCGTACTTTCCACGGTGCGGCGCCTGGCGGCGGTGGCGGTCCGGCTGACGGCCGAGGTTCGGCGCGCGGAGGCCCTGGTCCGTGGGTCTCGTGGGCCCTCGGACACCCATCAGCGATGAGGGGCGGCTCGTACCTGTCCGATGGCAATCCCGATCCTCGCTTCCAGATCGGGCGCAGGTCCGCTGGGATCGACAGCAGCCGGGAAGGAAATTCGTACTGGCCTCGATGTGGCCGCAGGTCCGAATCGTGATAGGGTGCGGCACCGGGAACTTTCCGGTCCCGTGGGTGGTCGTATCCGAGGACGGCTACCGTAACATCGGGTCGAACGAGGAGCGTCGGAGAACGGAGCATGAGCAACCAGGCGACGCCGCAGGGGCCGCAAGGGCCGCAGGGACCGCGAGGGGGTTCCGGCCCGGCCAAGCCGGGCGCGATGACGATGGCGATGCGAGCCGTCCAGCTCGGCGTCCAGGCCGGCCCGAAGGTGCTTCGCATCGGGCGGATCGAGGGTGGACGCATCGTCGAGGAGCGGCTCATCCGAAGGCGCGAGACCGTCACGGTCGGTCGAAACGAACGGTGTCATTTCATCCTTCAGGGCGACGACGTCCCGTCTCGCTTCGAGCTGTTCCAGCTCGTCGGCAACGACTACATCCTCAACTTCACCGACCGCATGAAGGGTCGCGTGGGTCTCGCGGGCGGGGTCCAGGATCTCGACCAGCTTCGTGCGACTGGGGGCGCGCGCAACGCAGGCACGCACTGGCAGGTCAAGCTCGGCGACAACTCGCGCGGCAAGGTGGTCATTGGGCCGACGACCCTGCTTTTCCAGTTCGTCACGCCGCCGCCGGTCCAGCCCCGTCCCCAGCTGCCGGCGGCGGTTCGCGGCGGCTTCGTGCGTGGGATCGACTGGCTCTTCACGACGTTCGTCGTGCTGAGCTACATGTTCTTCTTCGGATTCGTCGTCTATCTCGAGAGCGCCGACTGGCCCCTGGCCCAGGGCATCGCGGCGATTCCCGACGAGTATCGGGAGTTCATCTACCAGGAGCCCGAGCCGCCTCCGGCGCCGACCGATCAGTCCGAGGCGACCGACGAAGCGGCGGAAGAGGCGCCGCAGCAGGAAGAAGCGCGGTCCGAGGCGCCGTCCCGCGGCGAGAGCCGCGACCGCCAGCCGTCGACGGGAGAGGATCCCGCCGTAAGCGCGGAGGCGCGTGCACGGATCGCGCAGGAGGCGGCGTCCCAGGCCGAGGCGCTCATCCTCGGTGCGATCGGCGAAAGCGGCGAGATCGCGAACGTGCTCGCCGGCGGAGCCGTTACGGGCAACGCGGCCGACGTCCTCGCCCTTTCGCAGGGTGTGGGCGTCGCCACCAGTGCCGGTGGGGCGCTCAGGACTCGAGGCGGGGGAGGCGGATCGGGCGAGCAGGGAGGGCTGGGGTTGTTGCGCGCGGCGGGAGGCGGTGCGGGTCAGGCGGTCGGGGAGGGCGAGCGAATCGTCGAACGCGTGATTCGCGGCCGCGTGGACTTCGAAAGCGGCGACGAGGTTGGGGGCACCGGGGTCTTCGACCAGAATCTCGTGACCCAGATGATCCGCTCCAGGCGGAGCGCCTTTCAGCGCTGCTACGAAACCTCCCTGCGGAACAACCCGACGCTCGCGGGCAAGGTCACCGTCGAGTTCACGATCCAGCCCTCCGGCGGCGTCACCGGAGCACGTGCTGTGGAGAACACGACGGGCGATGGGGCGCTGGCCAGTTGCATCGTGGGTGTGATCGGGCGGCTACGCTGGACGACTGGCCCGGAAGATGGAAGCGTCACCTTTTCGTACCCCTTCGTGTTCGCGCCGCAGAATTGATCCGTGTTTTTCGCGATCAACCCGGGTTTTTGACGGAACGTACGACGCCTCCCTCGGCGTCATGAAGCCGACGTCGCGCTCTGTGCGAGCGAGCGTGCGTGTGCGGATCCGGGCTCGACGGCGGGGCGGCCCGCCGCAAGCACAAGCGCGCCGGCGGCTCCCCTCCCCGTGAATGGCGCCGACGCGTTGCGACACACACGGACCGAGGAGTTTGCCCCGGACAGTGACCCACCGGGTACATGGATGCGTTGACGGGTCTGGGCGGTCGAATATACTGCCCGACTGAAAGGGATGGGAGGATGACGAAAAAGCGCGCCGGGCTCGCCGTTCTCGCGATTGTCATCGCGGGTAGCGGATACGCCTTGGCCCAGACCGACGCCGCGGAGGGCGAAGCCGAGGTTGGCGTTCGACAGCGTGCGAGTCTGAGCGGTCCCGAGCAGCTCGCGGAGGCGCGTCGCATCGAGGAGCGCGCGACGGCCATCACGCGGCGCGTCGCCGGAATGCTCGAGGAAGCGCGCAGGAGTACGCCTCCGGACGTGCTTCGCATCACCTGCCTGACCGACAAACTGACCCAGATGCAGGCGCACTTGCAGACGTTGGCGGAGCGCGGTCGTTCGCTGGAGCGGGCGGTTCAGCAGGGAGATCACGATCTCCGTGATCACGAGTTCACCATCATCAGCGTGCTCGGCTCGAAGTTCAACGTGCTCGAGCAGGAGGCCAACCAGTGCCTGGGGCAGGACATCTTCGAGACGGGTGCGACCTCGGTGTCGACCAGCATCGACCCGGAGGTTCCCGAGGAGGATCCCGAGAACATCGGGGATCCGACTGCTCCGGGGAGTCCCTTCGTCCCCCCTCCCGGCAGTCCCACCGTGTGAGACGAACGCTCCTGACCCGCGGCTGAATCGCTGGAGGGATGGAGTTCGTCACCCCGGCTGGCGTGCCGAGCGAGGAGAACGAGCAACGTGGCTTGCATTGAGAGGATCTTGCCCGATCGAGACGAGCACTCGCTCGGGGATCGCCATGGCTGTACGACGGGGGCCTCGAGACGGCGCTCAACGGCGATGGCGGGCACGCTGGTCGGTCTTTGCGCGAGCGTGGCCGTGTACGACGCGGATGTGTCCGCGCAGGGCTGGCTCGAGGATCGGCGCCGCGCAG
>JANWZI010000097.1 GCA_025054695.1 Myxococcota bacterium
TCAGGATGGCCTACCGTCGATCGCCCGCTACGTTCGAGCGCTGCACGAGCGGGTCTTCCCTGTCGGGCGCCTCGATTTCCACACGAGCGGCGTGTTGCTCTTGACCAACGACGGTCCGCTCGCCAACGCCCTGCTGCACCCTCGGCACCAGGTGCCACGTCGTTACGTCGCCAAGATCCGCGGCGAGCTTTCCGACCAGGATCTCGCGCGACTCGAGCGAGGCGTGCGCCTGCCTGGCGAAGCGAGGCCCGCGCGCGCATCGGCGACCGTGATACGGCGCGGTACGCGGACGAGCTGGCTCGAGATCGTGCTGACCGAGGGGCGCAACCGCCAGATTCACCGCATGCTCGAGGCCGTCGGCGCGCGCGTGATGCGCCTGGTTCGCGTGTCGTTCGCCGGAATCACCCATGAGGGCTTGCGTCCGGGCGAGATTCGCCCGCTGACGGACGAGGAGTTGCACACGTTGCTCGAGCGCTGGGTGCGTCCGGCGTTGCGGCGCGGGCGCGAGACATCTGCGCGCGTCACGACTCCGCCACATGCCGACGACGCGGCGGGCCCGCCGCAACGAGCTCGTCGGCCGGATCGCAAACCACGGCCGCAAGCCGCGAAGCCGATCTCCATCGCGACACGCCGCGGGGCCAGGCCGCGCCGTCGTGCCGGGCGCGCGTCGGGCTCGACCGCGGGCTCCGACCCGGACTCGGGCTCGGACTCGGACTCCGACCCGGCCTCGGACCCGGGCTTAGGCTCGGGTTCCGACCCCGTTGCGGGCTCGCCGCCTCAGCTCGGTGGCTCGAAGTGCGCCTCGTCCAGGTCGACGTGCGACCGACGGATCACCGACGCGACGGCCCATGATGGGCCGCGTCATCGGGTACGGACCTCACCCCGCCGCGATGCACCCGCGGGACGCGCGTGTTGATGGCCGCGAGTACCTCGTGCGGAATGGTGTCGGCCCACGCCGCGAGCTCCTCGGCCCGGATCTCGCGCGAGCCGTCGGAGCCCAGAAGGACGACTTCGTCGCCGTTGTAGGCCGTGCCCCAATCGATGTCGACCATCACCTGATCCATGCAGATGCGGCCGACGACGGGCCTGCGCTCGCCACGTACGAGCACCTGTGCGCGGTTGCTCATCGCCCGCATGTATCCGTCTCCGTAGCCGACCGGGAGCGTAATGATCCGGGTCATGCGCCGTGGTGCCCACGTGCCTCCGTAGCTGACCGGGCTGCCCGGGCGCACGACCTTGAAGAAGACGACGCGCGTCACCCATCGTAGCGCCGGTCGGACGGGCCAGATCGGACGCGTGTCTGCGCGCGCGCCGCAGCCGTACAACAGGACGCCGGGGCGGACGGCGTCGAGCCGGCACTCCGGCCAGCGCTCGATCACGCCCGAGCTGGCGACGTGCCGCACCGGCGGCGGCAACGAGCGTTGCTCGTAGAATTGAAGCACCTCGGCGAAGCGCTCCAGTTGCTGCCGGCTCGGCGCGAGGTCGTCCTCGTCGGCCCGGGCCAGATGGGTGAAGATTCCTTCGACCTCGACGTGGCGGCACTGCAAGGACGCTTCCAGCAGCGGCCCGGCGGAGTACCAGTGCACACCGATGCGCTCCATTCCGGTGTCGATCTTGAGGTGCACGCGCGCACGACGACCGGTCGCGGCGGCCGCTTCCTCGACGGCGCGCAGCTTGTCGACGCTCGACGCCGTGATGGAGATGTCGTGCTCGAGAAAGCGGGGGATCTGTGCGCCCACCAGGCCGCCGAGCACGAGGATGGGCGCGCGGACGCCGGCCTTGCGGAGCCGCAACGCTTCTTCGAGGTAGGCGACGGCGAGCCAGGCGGGACCGAGCGGTTCGAGCGTGCGGGCGACCTCGACGAGGCCATGTCCGTATGCGTTGGCCTTGAGCACGGGGATGACGCGCGCTGGCGCGACGCGCGACGCGATGACCCGGTAGTTGTCCGCGATCGCGTCGAGGTCGACCTCGAGTCGCGTCGGTCGGAGTTCCTCGGTGTCGACGGTCGGCTCGTGCAGATCGGGCACTGCGTAGGCATACACCGGAACGACCGCTGCGCACTGGAACCCGCGTCGGCCGGATCGCCCGGGGCGCCTGCCCGCGGGCCGTCATCGCCATGCACGCGCTAGAATGCTCGACGATGTCCGACCGCCTCCGATGCCTCGTCGCGCTGGTGGGGGCTGCCGTGACTGGGTGCGACGCGGACGCGGGACCCGGACACCACCACCATCACCATCATCACGTGCCCGACGCCGGCGTCGAGGACGCCGGTCCGTTCACGGGTCCGGCGCGCCTGTCCGAGACGGGACTGTACGCCGACCTGCGCGCAGGGGCGCTCGCGGAGGGGGTTCTCCCGTACCGGGTCCGTCACGAGCTGTGGTCGGACGGTTCGGACAAGTCACGCTTCTTGTGGCTTCCGCCGGGCACCCACATCGACGCGACGGATCCCGATGCGTGGCGCTTTCCGATCGGCACCCGGGTCTGGAAGGAGTTCCGTGTCGACGGCAAACGTATCGAGACGCGGTTCATGGAGAAGACGGGGGATGGCTCCGACCCGTGGCTGCGCGTCGCGTACGTCTGGAACGCGGAGCAGACCGAGGCCTTTGCAGCGCCTGACGGCGAGCGCGACGCGGGGGGCAGCGCGCACGACGTTCCCTCGAGGGCGCAGTGCCGGGTCTGTCACCGTGGCGCGGCCGACGACCTGCTCGGCGTGAGCCTGTACCAGGTCGGCGCGCCCGACGGCGACGGGACGCTCCGGCGACTGGTCGCGAGCGGTCGGATCGTGCCTTCGCTCGAGCCGCGGGCGATTCCAGGCGAGCCGGCCGCGCGCGAAGCGCTCGGCTACCTGCACGCCAACTGCGGGCACTGCCACGGCGATCGGCATCCGCTCGGTGCGTACGTGGCCTTGCGCCTCGCGGTGCCGGCGGGGCTCGAGCGTGTCGAGGACGCGCCGGTGTACGCGACGGCGATCGGCCGTCGCGCCGGCCACGTGGTGGACGGACTCGACACCATCGTCGTGCCCGGTTCTCCCGACCGCAGTCAGCTCGTGGCGCGCATGCAGACCCGACGTCCGGAGCACCAAATGCCGCCGCTGGCGACCGAGCGCGTGGACGAGACGGGAGTCGGCATCGTACGTGCGTGGATCGCGTCGTTGCCGCGTCGTTGACGTCGCGACTCCGGTGCCGGGGCAGGTGGACGCGGTCGCGGTCTGCGTCCCGGACTCCGACGCGAGATCGGGCTCCGGCTCGGTTCCGGGCTCGGGCTCGGACTCGGGCTCCGACTCCGATTCTCGATCGGCCTCTGCCGTTGCCTCGAAATCCACCTCGCCATGCTCGGGCGATGCGAACGGTGCACGGAGCGTCCGGTAACCTCAGCCCGCGGCAGCGACGTTCCACTCGAGCGGCAACGGCCAGGGCAGATCTTTCAGGGCCGACGCGCAGGCGGCGAGCCGTTCGCGCAACTCGGAGATGGACGCGCGATGTTCGGGATTGCGGCGCAGCGCACGCCGCAGAAGCTCGGCGAGCCGCCGAGTGGCGGGGTTTGCCGCAAGCCGATCGACGACGGGTGGCCCCCCATCGTGCGTCAGGTGCGCCGTCAGTAGGCCCATCTCCGAAGGGGCGTCGAACAGCGTCCGTCCCGTCAGCACCTCGAAGATCAGGCAACCAAATGCGTAGACGTCGGCGGGCGGAGCCATGGGCAGGGGATTCCCGCTCCGCCCCGTCCAGATCTCCGGCGCGCCGTATTCGGCCGTCGCGCAACCGGGGCGGACGCGCCGCCCGGCGAGACCGAAGTCGACGAGGACGGGGACGCGCGCCGGCTGGGGGCCGGCGAGTCCGTCCGGATCGCGGAGGATCACGTTGGATGGCTTGACGTCGAGGTGGCCCACCCCCACGGCGTGCATGGCTTCGAGCCCGGACGCGATGGCGTCGAGGATCTCGAACGCGCGGGCGACGTCGAGGTCGCCCATCTCGATGACGCGTTCGAGGCTGGGCCCTTCGACGAGCTCCATGACGAGGATGGGCTTGGGGCGTGCGCCCGCGTCGAAGGTCACGAACCGGGCGAGGTTCGGATGCGCGGGGACCGTGAGCAGGGCGCTGGCTTCTTCGCGGAACAGCCGGAGGAACTCGGCCTCGCTCAGCGAACGCGCGGCGGCTCCGTCGAATTGGGGCACTTTCAGCGCGAATTGCTCCGCGTCCGGCGCGTGACGCTCCTCGACGCGACGGGCGACGAAGACCGAACCGACGGCTCCCGAGCCGAGGGTCCGCACAACGTAGAAGCCGCCGAGGGTCCGCGATGGCGGTAGCCAGGCGGGCAACGGGGGCTCGCGCGGCGCGGCGGGCAGAAAGCTCGTGCGCGGCCGACGCGGCGCATCCACGGGAAGCTCGCGCAACCGCTCGAGGGTGCACAAGGCCACGTCGGCCACGAACGGCGGCAACTCCGCGCGCATCGTCTCGGCGACCGCCTCGAGCGCATCGGCGATGTCGGTCGTCCCGCTTCCTCGCACTGCGGCGAACGACGCGCGCGTCTCCTGATCCTCGGAGCGCAGCGCGCGCTCAATGCAGTAGTCGAGCAAGCGGATCGCGCTGCCCGTCGCGGGGGCCTCGCGCGCGACGTCCTCTCCGCAACGCCGTCGCGTGCCGAACCCGAGCTCCGCGAGCCCCTGCGCCGCGACCTCCAGCGGTCCGAGCAGGGTGCCCGCTCCCTGCGCGCCTTCGGCCACTTCGCGGAGACTGCCGGCCGCTGCGATGTTCTCGAGCGAGCGAACGAGCTGCAGCAGATGGCTGCGCAGCGCCTCGACGCGCGCCGGGCTGCCGGGTGGGAGTTGCTGCGCGAGGGCGACGAGGCCGTCGAGCGCAGCCCGGGCTCCCTGTCCCGACCGCGGCGCGGCCCCCGTGAGCACGCCGTGCAGCGCTCCGTAGGCTCGGACGGCGGCCGAGACGTCCGGCACCATCGAGGCTTCCCCGAACGTGGCGATGTCGCTCGCGGTGCGGCAGTGGGTGGCGGCGGCGAACAGCGCATCGCTCAGCTCCCAGACCTCCTCGCGCACGAGCGCGTCGCATGCGCGTGCTGCGGCGGCGCAGACGACGCGGCGCAACGGAGAGGGGCTGTCCTCGGCGACGCGACGCAGCAGCAGTCGGGCCGTGCGCTGCCGTCGTGCGCGCAGGGCGCCGCCCCGTTCCTCACCCCAGCTTCCGTCGGCGTCGACCAGATGCAGCAGCGTGCGCATCCGGCGCATCCGGTACGTGAGGTGATGCACGGTGCGTCCGGCGATGGGCTCGCGCTCGCGGGCGCAGAGCCACTCCGTCAGTCGCTCGAACAGGGCGTCCAGGGTGCGGCTCGTCCGCTCCTCGCTGTCGCCGCCGAGCAGCAACAGGTCGCCCAGCGTTCCCTTTTCGAGCAGCGCGTGATCGATCTCGCGTAGCGCCCGTAGCGCGTGCCGCCGGCCCACGGTGTCGGTGTCGCGACCCAGGCACAGCGTGTTTACGGTGCCCTCGGCGAGCTCGAGTACGACGCCGGCCTGTTCGTACGCGGCGCGCGCGCCACGCGTCGCGTACGTCAACAGGGCCGCGCCGAGTCGTTCGGGGAGCGTTGTCGGATCGCGCTCGTCCTCGGGAGCGAGCTCCGCGATCAGCGCCTCGACCAGCGCGACCTTGCCGTCGTCGCGCGCGCCCCCCTCCTCGAGCATGCGACGGAGTTCCGCGCGGCCCAGCTCGGTGCTCCAGGCGCCGACGTCGGTGTCGATCCGCTCCCGACGCAGCTCGACCAACGCCTCGATGGCCTCGAGCCCACCGCGTCGCACGAGCAGCGGCAGCACCTCGTCCACCGCCTCGGGCTCGGCCTCCGCCGCGCGCGGCAGCCCGAGGACCATGGCCGCGACGATGCCGGGGTCGCGCTGGGGCAACTCGCCGTCGAGCAGTGCGCGTACCGTGCGCGTCGCAACTGTCGGACGCACGGCGATCGAAGCGGCGACGGATGCGGCCGCGCGTCGCCACTCGGTGGGACTGAGCGTCGGATCGAGATCGCGCTGTACTTCCTCCGCGAACGCGGGCCATGCCTCCGCGAGCAATCCGCGTGCGGCGGCGACGTGACGCCAGACCAGGGGCTCGCGATCCGCGAGCAGCTGTCGCCAGGCCGCGCGGACCGTGTCGAGCGCGAAGACGCGCAGCCCCGAGTCGTCGCCCTGCGCGGCCCGGCGCGCCGCCTCGCGTGCGGCCCGTTCGAGAAGCCGAGCGGCGAGGCGACGCGAGGGCAGCGAGCCCGTCGCGGGCGCCGAGAGCCATTCGCGCTCGACGTCGCGCCGACTGATGAGCGCGAGCGCGAGCGCGTCGGCGTGGGCACCCGCGCCGAAGGGGAGGTCGAGACACAGCGCGACGCGCGCCCGGATGCGTGGGCCAGACAGCACGCGACGCGCGCCCAGCGCAAGGCGGGTCGCGAGCGCGACGAAGGTCGCGGCATCGGCCTCGTGCAGCCAGCGCAGCACGCGACGCCCCAGCTCGCGTTTCTCGGTGCCCGCGGGGAGCGCAGCGGCGAGCTCGTAGAGCGCCGCGGCCGCCGTCGGGGCCGACAGGAACGACAGATCGTCGACGAGCCCCGACTCGAGCGCGGCTCGGACGCCGTCGAGCAGTCGATCGGGATGGAGCCCTTCGAGGGGGACGGGGGTCTGCGCGTCCACCATGCCGCCGAGCGTCGCCATCGATTGTCGCCACGCCCCGCGACGTTGCTCGAAGTCGGTCATGCGGTGCAGCGTCGCAAGCGTGCCGAGGTAGTCGCGCGCCGTTCGCATGGGCCGTTTGCAGGATACACGCAGCCCGTCGCGACGCGTGACCGCGCCGCGTTCGACGCCGACGAGGGCTCGGCGCTGGCTGCGGGTCGTGCCCTGCTTTCGAATGCGACAGTCGGATTGCTCGAACACGGTTCAGGCTCGGCCTCGGCCTCGGATTCGGGCTCGGGCTCCGACTCCGACTCGGTCTCGGACTCGGTTTCGTCCACGGACACGGACTCGAGTTCGGTCGTGGACTCGGGTCTGGACTCTGATTCGGTTTCGGACTCCGAGGCGGTTGCGACCTCGGCCTCCGTCTCCGCGGTCGGGCTCGGGCTCCGCAGGGGACACGGCATCGCGCACGCACACGACCGGCTCCGCGGCACCCTCGACGCGAACGACCGCCGCCGTCACTCCTGCTATCCGTCCGGAATGCGAGGTGGGGGGCGGGTCGACCTCGCACACGGCTCCCCGATCTCGATCGCGCCGGCTTCGAGCAGCGTCACCAGCGTGCGAAGCACCTCGAGGCGGTCCATCCCGCTGACGTCGACCAGCTCGTCGATGCTGGACCGGCCGTCGATGCACGACAGCAGGAAACCGGCCCGGTGATCGATGCCGAGCCAGCGGACCTCGTTCGGCGCGACCACGACGCGCGGGACACGATTGGGGGATCCGAGTCGGGCACTGTACATCTGGACGAGCCGCTCGCGGGCACTGCGGGCGTAGCGACGTGCCTCCTCATTGTCCGGGTCGGCGCCGAGAACGAGCTCTGCGGCGCGCAGGGCTCCGGAAAAATCGCCCAGGGCGTACAGGTCCGCGACGTCGCTGAGTCGATCCGCGGCATCCTCGAGGGGCGGAACACGATCGACGAGCGAAAGGGCGCCGTCGGACTCGAGGACGGACATCGGACCGCTGTCGTTCCTCGGCGTGGCCGCCGTAGCTCCGGGGACGCTGCCGAGGCGTGGCGAGGACGGTGGCCGGCTACCGCGCCGAACGCGCTCGACGGTCCATGCGTCGTGGGCGGGCGTGTCGTGCCGGACGTCCGACATGTCGAGCTCGAGAATTCGGGGCGAGGGGTCCGCCGCAGGGCGCGGTGCGGAACGCTCGCGCCCTGCGGCGAGCTCGTCGAGATCCACTTCAAGGGGCGGCGTCATCGTCGCGTCCGGTCCGAGCGGAACTTCACCCGAAACGGGCTCGTCGGGCAGACGAAGACGGGGACCGTCGAACGTGAGCGTGAGCCGACTGGGCGGCCACTTCGGCGGGTCGTGACCGTCGGTCTCGCCGGCGGAGCCCGGCGGCGGCGGATCGGACGTCGGCGTTCGTCTCACCGCCACCCCCGTCAGCCACGGCCGACCACACCGCGGAACATCCGGTGCGTTCGCTGCAGGGCCTCGACGTGCTCCGCGAGCGCGGTGCCATCGCCCCGTTCGAGCACCGAGCGGGCCCGGCTCACGACCGCGCGCGCCTTGTCGAGCGCGTCGCGTCCGAACTCGCTCGCGCCCACCACCTTCTCGACGTCCGGGAAGAGCTTCTCGATCTGCGCGAGCAGGGTTTCGGCCTCCTGACGCGCCTTCTCGGTCTGCTCGTCGGCTCGACGCGCGACCGCGTGCTGCCGGGCGTCTTCGACCATCGACGCGATCTCCTCCTGCGTCAGTCCGCTGGTCGCGGTCACCGTGATCGACTGCTCCTTGCCGGTCTCCAGGTCCTTGGCGTGGACGCTCACGATCCCGTTGGCATCGATCTCGAATGTGACCTCGATCTCGACTTGCCCAGCCGGCGCGCGCCGCAGCCCGGTCAGCACGAACTCGCCGAGCAGATCGTTCTCTTCCGCCCGGTGCGATTCACCCTGGAGCACGAGGATCTTGACGGCGGTCTGGTTGTCCCGAACGGTCGTGAAGATCTTGCTGCGTGACGTCGGCACCGTGCTGTTCTGCGGGATCAGCTCCTCGAAGTAGCCGCCGACGACCATGATCCCCAAGGTGTGCGGCGTGACGTCGAGCAAGACCATGTCCTGCCGCTCGTCGACGAGCGCCGCGCCCTGGATGGCCGCGCCGAGGGCGACGACCTCGTCCGGGTGCACGCCCTTGCACGGTTCGCGCTCGAAGCATTTGGCGACCGCCGCTTGGACGAGAGGCATCCGGGTCATGCCGCCCACGAGGATGACGTCCTCGATGTCGCGCTTGTCGAGTCCGGCTTCCTCGAGGGTGATCTCGCAGATGCGGATGGTCCGGTCGACGAGGTCCGCCGTCAGCGCCTCGAGCTGCGCACGCGTCAGCACCCGCTGCAGGTGCAGCGCCTGGTTTCGGTTCGAGGAGATGATGAACGGCAGGTTGATCTCCGTCTCGACGACGCTCGACAGCTCGCACTTGGCCTTTTCGGCGGCGTCCTTGAGGCGTTGCAGCGCCATGCGGTCGGACCGCAGGTCGATGCCGTGCTCCTCGCGGAATCCTTGGATGAGCCAGTCGATGATGCGCTGGTCGAAGTCCTCGCCGCCGAGGAAGGTGTCTCCGGCCGTGGACACCACCCGGAAGACGCCCTGACTGGATATCTCGAGGATCGAGATGTCGAAGGTCCCGCCGCCCAGATCGTAGACGGCGACGGTGCGGTCCATCTGCTTGCCGAAGCCGTAGGCGAGGGCGGCGGCCGTCGGCTCGTTGATGATGCGGATGACGTCGAGCCCGGCGATGGCGCCCGCGTCCTTGGTGGCCTGCCGCTGTCCGTCGTTGAAGTAAGCGGGGACGGTGACGACGGCCTTGCGTACGTCGGTGCCGAGGTACTCTTCGGCGATGAGCTTCATCTCCTGGAGCACCATCGCGCTGATCTCGGGGATGCTGTAGACCTTGTCGCGCAGCTTGACGCGCACGTCACCGTGCGGACCCTCCACGATGCGGTAGGGGCAGGTCGCGATGGCGTTTTTGACCTGCGGGCTGTCGAACTTGCGTCCGATGAGGCGCTTGGCGGCGTAGACGGTGTTCTCCGCGTTGGTGACGGCCTGGCGCTTCGCGATGTGCCCGACGAGACGCTTGCCGGCCTCGGTCACCGCGACCATCGAAGGGGTGACTTTGTAC
Source organism: Myxococcota bacterium (assembly GCA_025054695.1). Classification (GTDB taxonomy): domain Bacteria; phylum Myxococcota_A; class Polyangia; order Polyangiales; family JANWZI01; genus JANWZI01. The sequence goes on from JANWZI010000097.1 coordinate 9,829, forward strand.
CCGCCGCGGTTGGCGATCACGACGGGTGCGCCCCCTTCCATGACGGCGACGCACGAGTTGAAGGTTCCGAGGTCGATTCCGATGACCTTGTCCATCTCGCCTCCCTGCGCGCAGGCGGCGGGCGCCCGACTAGCGACGGAGCTCGCGGAGCAGAGTCTTGACCACTCCGTCGTCGGGGTCCAGTCTCGCGGCCGTTTCCAGCGCGCGCAGCGCGCTCGCCGTCATCCCCGCCGCGACGTAGATGCGGCCCAGCGTGCGGTGCGCGGCGGCATCGTCAGGACGCATCTGAGCCGCCTGCAACGCCAGGTCGCGGGCGCGCTGCAAGTCGCCACGGGCCTCGAGCAGGCACTCGGCGGCCCGCAGCAGGGGCATCGGATCGCCCGGTCTGCCCTCCGCGACGCGGGACCACGAAACCGCGGCCTCCGCGTATCGCCGCGATTGCTCCTCGTAGCGCGCCATTCGCTCGTACGTATCGGCCTGTGCCTCCGCGAGACGCTGTCGCAAGCGCCCGTGCTCGGCCCGCACCTCCTCCCGGTCGGGTGCGAGGGCCACGGCCATGCGCGCAGCGTTGACCGCGGCGACGAGATTGCCCTCGGCCTCGGCGCGACGAGCCGCCTCGAGCTGCGACTGAACGCGGGAGGAGGCGGTCAGCGCCGCCGCCTCGGCCAGCGCACTGACCAGTTCTTTCGCCAGGTCCCGGCGGTTCGTCTCCGGGGATTGCGTCGCTGCCGGGGCAGACGGACGGGGCTGTGGCGCCGTCGGCGGCGGCCGGCCGAGGGCAGCGGCAAGCCGGCGCGCGGCCACCTCACGCGCCCGAGTCTGGACGGCGGAGTCGCGCGTGGACGAGGGGCTCGGGCGCGCGTCCGGGTGGGGGGGCGTTGCACCTCCGGCGGGAGCGGTGGCGAGGTCGGAACGGATGGTGCTCCCCGGGGGTGACGCGGATTCGAGGGAAGGAAGGGAGGGGCTCGTCTCGGGGGTTGCCGCGGGAGTTTCGAGATCGGTCGGGGCGGCGGGCTGCCTCGGTGGCGCACCGCCGTGCGATAGGGCGTCGTCGGCCCCCCCAGATGCAAGAATCGGAGCCGCGGTGTCGTCGAACTGGCGTCGGTGCGCCTCGCGATGGACGAGGCCGGTGCGCTCCGGCGTCGCGACGGACGCGGCGCCGCCGACGAGGACGGAGCGGCGTGCCGACAGATACGCGTCGTATTCCTCGCGCTTGCGCCGGTTGCCGAGGACTTCGTAGGCCTCGGTGATGCGACGAAAAACTGCCTCCATCTTCGCTTTGTACGAGCCCAGGCGCTTGCCGAAGAGCGTGTCGGGATGGACGATCTTCGAGAGCGCGAAATAGGCTTGCCGAATCCGGCCACGGTCGGCGTCGGGCGGTACGCCGAGAAGCTGGTAGTGGTCGAGCTCGTCGAGGCGATAGAAGAGATCGAGAATCGTGCGACGCCGCTCGGGCTCGACGTCGCAATCCTCCTCGAGCTCGGCCGGGTCGTAGAGCGTGCGCGAGGTGCCAGGCGGCGGCGGCCGCGTTCCGATGGAACGCGGAACGACCGTCGAAGGGCGCGACGCCCGGTCCTCCGGAGGCGCGGAGGAACGTGGGGGTGGGGGGGTTGGCGGCGCCCACTCGCAGATGCCGCGCTCGACCAGGAGGTCCACGACGCGGCGCACTTCGGCGAGCTCGACCCCCGCAAGCGCCGCAATCTCATCCACGCTCGCCAGTCCATCGATGCGCGACGCAATCCATCCCTCTCGCGGTCCGAATGGCATCTCCACGAGACGCTCGGGGGCCACGATTCTCGGTACGGCTCCACTCACAGAGCCCCCTTGCGTCGCGCGCGCGGAGCGCAGGCGGGCGACACGCGCAGAAGGCTAGCACGGGTCGCACGGTGGCCCGAAGGGTTTGCGGCGAACGCGCCTGGCTGCGCGTCCTACGGTCGCTCGACGCAATGCCCCCGGTGCGGGCGTGCTACGTGCGCGACCTCCCGCGCGAGGACTGTCCGCCGTGCACCGCGACCGTTCGCTGCGAGCGGCGCCCCTCGAGCGATTCGGGGTTCGAGTCCGTTTCGGGCTCGCGTTCCGTCGGGCTCGGCTTCGGGCGCGGACTCGGACCCGGACAAGGGCTCGGTCTCGGACACGGACTCGGGTGCGGACTCGGACACAGACTCGGTCTCAGGCTCGGACTCGGGCTTGGACTCGGACTCGGACACGGGCTCGGTCTCGGACACGGACTCGGGTGCGGACTCGGACACAGACTCGGTCTTAGGCTCGGGCTCGGGCTCGGACTCGGTCTCGGGCTAAGTCTCGCGCTCGAACCCCTCTTTGCAGCATCACTCGACGCGATTGGGCGCGGTCCGACGTGGCTCGCCCCTCGCGTTCGATGCCGTCAGAGGGTGGGCAGTGTGCGCGGTGGAGGCCCCAGGGGGAATGCGCGTTCGAGCGCCTCGAGGTCGTCGGCATCGAGGGTCAGGTCGGCCGCTGCTGCGTTGCGGCGCGCTCGGTCCGGGGTCGAGGTCTTGGGAATCGCGAACAGCGAAGGCCGGCGCACCAGGAAGGCCAGGGCGATGGTTCGCGGCTCGACGCCGTGCTTGCGGGCCAGCGCGCCCAGCACGGGGTGCGATTCGGGGAAGGGGCCTCGCCCGAAGGGCGTGTAGCCGGTGACCGCGACGCCATGGGCCTCGCACCAGGGCACGACGCGGTGCTCGATGCCTCGTTCGCGCAGGTGATAGAGAACCTGGTTGCACGCGATGCGGCCCGGACCGGCGATGGCGAGCGCCCGTTCGAGGTCCTCGACGTCGAAGTTGCTGACGCCCCAGGCGCGGATCTTCCCCGCCCGGACGAGCGCCTCGAACGCCTCGATCGTCTCCTCGAGGGGATGCGGGCCTGGCCAGTGCAGCAAGTAGACGTCGAGTCGGTCGGTGCGAAGCCGACGCAGGCTGCGTTCGCATGCCCGAACGGCGCCTTCCCGGGACGCGTTCTGGGGCAGCACCTTGGAGACGAGGAACACCTCGTCGCGCCGACCCTCGATGGCTTCGGCGACAATCTCCTCGACACGACCCTCCCCGTACAGCTCCGCCGTATCGACATGGCGAGCGCCGACGTCCAGGGCGGCGCGAATCGCAGCGACCGCCGAGCGTCGGTCGTCGCGCTCCATGTTCCACGTGCCGATCCCGACGACGGGAACGGGTCCGAGGGGCCCGAATGGCCGTGCGCGCATGGGGACGGAGCGTAGCGACACGCTCGCACCGCGGAAAGCGGACCCGTCTCGAAGGGGCGCCTAGGCGAAGGATCGGGACCGGCCGTGGGGGAGCCGGTTTGTTTGCGCCGGCCTCGCGCCGCGCCACCATGAAGCGTGCGCATCGTTCGAGCGGCGATCGCCGTGTGGGGGCTCGGTGGCGCCCTCGCGCTCCGCGTCTCGTCGGTCTGCGCGCAGGACACCGAGCGCCCCACGCCTCCGCTCCCGCTGGTCGACGCCACCTCCGTGCTTCCGGACATGCCCGCGGCTCAGGTGTTGGGTCTAGACGGGTCGGTCTCGACGTCCCTGGGCGGACCGAGCGGCGGGCGACTGGTCGGCGGGGTACCGCTTCCGGACGACGCGCCGGGGCTCGTCAGCAATCCACGTCGCCCCAACGCGCGCGGCCACTACGGGACCGTGGAACTCGTGCAAGCCCTGGTTCGCGCGGCCGGCGTCGTTGAACGGCGCATGCCGGGTAGCGCGCTCGTGGTCAATGATTTGTCGCTCCCCGGTGGCGGGCCGATGCCGCATCACGCGAGCCACCAGTCCGGCCGCGACGCCGACGTGCTGTTCTACCTGCTCGGACGCGATGGCCGTCCCTTTCCGAGCAAGGGGATCCCGCTCGACCCGTCTGGTCGCGGCTGGGATTTCGGGAACCTGGTTGATCCGCGGGACGACGTCCCCGTTCGACTCGACGTGCGCCGGACGTGGCGTTTCGTACGCGCGCTGCTCGAGGATCGTCACACGGGCGAGGACGTACAACGGATCTTCGTCGTCGAGCACGTGCGCACGCTTCTGCTCGCGGAGGCGGAGCGGACGCAGGCACCGGCCGCGCTCCGCGAGCGGTTCGAGGCCGTCACGTGTCAGCCGTCGACGCCGCACGACGATCACCTGCACATTCGCTTTTTCTGCACGCCGGAGGACATCCGCGCGGGCTGCGCAGACGGGGGACCGATGTACCCGTGGCAGCTCGCGCGACTGCGCGCGGCGGGGGTCGAGCCCATCCCGTTTCGGCCGCTTCCTCGCCCGCGGGGCACGGCGGCTTCGCCGGGCCATCGCGCGCGCGCGGCGCTTCCGCCGATGCACTGGCGCGTGCGTCGGTTCCTTCAGGAGCGCGAGCGCTGGACCCGGCCGCCGCGGACCGGTCGGCCGTATTGCCGTTGACGCGGCGAGGCGCGCGCGTCGCACGTGGACGGGTGAGGATGGCTCGCTTGGAGCGAGCGTGGCCGAGTCCGAGCCCGAGCCCGAGCTCGAGTCGCGGTCCCCCGTCGATGGGTGCACCGCACTTCCCGGCCGAATGCGACCGTGATAGAGGCGCGCGCGATGACGGTCGAATCGATCCGCGTGGTGGGCGTGCTTGGGGCGGGCCA
>JANWZI010000098.1 GCA_025054695.1 Myxococcota bacterium
GCAACCTCGGCGGCGGGGCCGTCTGCCTCGGCGCGGAGATGGGCACGACGCGGATGAGCTACACGCCCTCGATCGTGTTCCCGACCGCCCCGAGCGGCGGGACGTGCTTCGTGGCCGACGCCGGCACGGTGATGCTCACGCTGGGCGGCATTCCCATCACGCTGCGCAACGCGAGCATCGGAGGCGAGTGGTCCGGCTCCCCGGCGACCCAGATCGTCGATGGCCTCATCCGAGGCTTCATCAGCGAGCGCGACGCCAACTTCGCGTACATCCCGTCCGGCACGACCGGTATGGCCGCCATCGACTGCCAGCCGCTCGCCACGCTGCTACCGGGTGGTGATCCCCCGCCCTTTGCGGTAGGCGATCCGCAGCCTCCTGCGCCCTGCCCCATGCGCCGCGTGGGCGACGACCTGCCCGCCAATTGCCGCGGAGGGCCGATGTCGATGAACTCCGACTTGGACCGGTTGCCGGACGGGACACGAGGTTGGTGGCTCTATCTGAACTTCCGCGCGCGCGTCGTTCCCTACACGGAGCGCTGAAGACGCCCATCGACGCCCGGCCAAAGACTGTGGCTCTCGGCCTCCGACTCGGACTCGGTCTCGGCCTCGGACCCCCTCGTGGTCTCGGTCACGGAGTCCGGCTCATACGTTCACGCCAGATCGCTCGCGTTGCTCGACCTGCGCGACGGGTATCCGGAACTGGCCGTTCAGCCGCGCGGCGTGACGCCGCGGATGTACAGGCGCGTACCGGGGCGCTCCGGTGTCGGGTAGACGCCGTGCCAGCCGGGCGGCAGCGGCGGATCGGTCCAGCGGAAGAGCCAGCGCGCGTCGTCCGGCGCGAGGTTGACGCACCCGTGACTGCGCGGTCGTCCGAAGCGATCGTGCCAGAACGCCGAGTGGAGCGCGTAGGCGAGCTGGAAGTACATCACGTACGGCACGTCCTCGATGGAATAGGGGCCGTCCACCGCGTGATCGCCGTCCATCGTGTGCGAAACGTGCTTGCTCGTGATGCGGAACTCGCCCACGGGCGTTTCGTGATTGAGCTCCTCGACGGACTCGTCCTTGACGCGGCCCGTGGAGACGAGCGTCGCGTAGACCGGGCGGTCGCCTTCATACGCCACGAGCGTTTGCGACGTCAGATCCACGTCGATCCACTTTTCGTTCTCTCCCACGTCGTTCGGGCGCGGGCGCGGCCGAATCACGACCAGGTCTTCGACCCGGAAGCGCCATCCGTCGGCCGACACCACGAACGACCGCTCGCGCCAGCGTTCCTCACCCGCGATCACGACGGGCGTGCGCCACGGCACGGGGCCGCCGGCTGACATCCGCTCACCGCGGCGGTTCCAGCGGCGCGCTCGGCCGTTCATCACCCATCCCACGGGCAGGCTCGGGCCGGCCTCGGACAGCAGGAATCCAGAAAACGCGCTGCCCCGCACGCCGATGAGCCGGTCGAAGGGCACGAACCCGTTCATCTGCGTGCGCCAGTACCGCCGCCGGCCGATGCGGACTTCGCGGTCGAGGCTGACCGCGAAGCCCTTCATCATGCGACGGAGAAGCACGCTGCCCGCCTCTCCCTGAAGGCTGGCGAGCGTCGGTGGGCCCTGCTCCTCGGCCAGTGCGGGATCGCCCGAGCCGGGCTCGCCCGCGATGGGAACGACACCGGCCGCCGTGGCCGGAACGCTGGCCGCGGGCTCCGAGCTCACGGGCGCGCGAGCGGAAGCCTCGGCAATTGAGGCCGTCGCGCTCGGCGTGCTGCCGGCCCCCGCCTCGTTCGCGACGTGGGGTACCGTCTCGGCACTTGCGGGCGCCGCGCCGGCCTCGGCCTGCGTCGGTGGCGCGTCGGCCTGCGCCGATGGGCCGCTTCCGGGAATGACGTAGCCCTCGTACTGAGCGGCTTCCTCGTCGGTGGGCAGCCGCCGGTACATCGGCACGTCGTGCCTTCGCGCGACGCCGTACGCGTACGGAAGGCGCGCGTCGAGATCGGGCTGCGCGGGCGGCCGCTCCGGCAGGCGCCGCCCTTCGAACGCGATGACCTCGAACCCCGCACACACGAACCCTCCGGTTTCGAGCTCGTACCAGCCGTCCCGCGGACAGCGCTCGTTGCCGACCGGGCGCGACGTCTTCGCGCGCAGCACCGCCCCCGCGCGCAGATAGCCGATGCGCGGCGCGTCTCGGCTCGGCGCGGAACGCACGTTGACGATGAATCGCCTCACGTACAGCCGCTTCGGCGGACCGGGATCGGGTCCGACCGCCGCGTCGGGGGCAGCCGACTGCTCCCCGCGGCTCGCGCCAGCGTCGCGGTTCGCGGGCGCGGCGGCACGATTGCACGCGATGCCGCTCGAGACGGCAGCACCGAGGATAAGCCAGACGAGCGGAAGGGCTCTGGCGTCGCGCGACCGCATGCTGGCGCGCCCGAGGGTTTTCACGCAGCCTCGGGAGGGTCAACCCGACGTGACCGAGCCGCGAACGACGCCCGGGCCCGGACGAGCGCTCCCCGTCGCGCTGCTCGTCTCGGGCGTCATGCACGCCGGACTGTTCGTCTGGCTCGTGCTGACCGGCACGGGCCTCGAGGTCGGTTTCGAGCTGCACCTGCCGTCGGACGTGGAGCTCGGGATGACCGAGGCGGTGGCCGTGGCCCCGGCGACGTCTCGCGCCGTTGCCCCGGTGCCACCCTCCGCACCTGCTTCGTCGGGCAGCGGATCGGCACGCCTCGATGCGGGCGTGCCTCCCGACGCGGCGAGCGCCGAGGACGCTGGACGTCGACGCCGCCGTGACGCGGCCAGCGCGTCGGACGGCTCGGACGAATCGGCGTCTGCGCTCGCAGCGGGCGACGCGGGTACCGAACCCGATGCGGCGCTCGTCGCCGCGATCGTCGACGGAGGCGACGACGGCGCGGTCGCCACGCCGACCGCGCGTACCGGGACGTATCGCATACCGCCCGGCGCTCAGCTCGCGTTCCGCATGGACATGACGCGCGTGCGCGCCTCCCCTCTCGCAGACGACGTACGACGGCTGCTCGCCGCGATCGCGGACTGGCGGGCGCTGCTCGACGGGTCGGACATCTCACCCGTCGATGACCTCGAGCGCATTCTGATCGCCTCACCCAACCTCGAGCGCGCCCGCATGGTCTTCGCAGGGCGTCACGAGGGCGACGAGCAGCGCGTACGCGAGGTCGTCGCACGCATGGCGGCCGCGCGCGGCGTCGAGGCGCACTGGACCGAGCGCGCGGGCGTGCCGGTGGCTCCGTGGCCCGATGCGGACGAGACCGAGCGCCTCGTGGCCATCGTGGGACCGCGTCACTTCGTCATCGCGAGGCCGGAGGACCTGCCGCGCGTGCTCGCGATCGCGCACGCGCGAGCCGAGCGTCGACGGGACGCCGGAAGCGGACCCGCGCGCGACGCGGACGAAGACGTTTCGCCCGCGGACGCACTGCTCGCGATGGAGCCCGGCGAGGTCGTGACGTTCGAAGTCGAAGGGGCCCACGCTTTCGTGCGCGGCGAGCGACGGCACGTCCCGCTACGAGGCCGCCTCGCGGTGGCCGATCTCGTCGAAGGCCGTTCGCGAGTAACGGTAGAAGCCGTCTTTGCAACGCCCGAGGAGGCCGCTCAGGCGCGCGACTACTGGAACGCGGTGCGCGAATCGCAGATGCGCGGCTTCTGGGTCCAGGCGTTCGGCCTGGCGAGCGCGTTGGAGCGGACGACGCTCGAAGCGCGCGACAGCTCCCTGCTCATCGAGACCCGCCTCGACGTCGGTCAGCTCCGCTTCGCACTGGCGTACGCGGAGGGGCTGCTCGGCCGGCCCCGCCCGCGGCCGACCCCCACGTCCTCGCTGCCGTCGAGCCCTCGAGGCACGGCTGCCCCCTCGTCGATGGAGGACCGAGGCGCTGGCGCCGAGCCCGGCACCGAGCAGCAGCCGCGCCCACCGACGAGATGATTAGGGGCGCACGGCCTCGAGTGCGCCCCCTCGATCCGTTCGCGCGAGTCGTGAGTCGTGACCGTGCGGTCGCCTCAGGCCACGAGGTCCTTGAGCTTCTTGACCGGCCGCGCGACCAGCCGACGGCTCGCCGGCACGTCCTTGACGATGATCTCGCCCGTCGCCGGGTTGCGGAACTTCTTGCCCTTCTCGGCCTTTCGCACCCGGACCTTGAGCTTGACCATGTCGGGCACGACGAACTCTCCGGGTCCGCGCTTTCCGAGCTGAACCTTGGCGACCTCGCGCAGGGCCTCGAACACGGCGCTAACCTGCTTGCGGGTCAGTTCCGTCTTTTCCGCGATCTCGGTGACGAGCTGGGACTTGGTCATCCGCTTGGCGTTGGGCATCTTCATTCCCTCCTTCGGTCTCGGTCGTCGCGACGAACGACACGAGCGACGGGAGCGATCGGCTCCGGCACCCGCGCATTCGCCGTCGTTTGGCGCCTTCTACGCGCGTCGAGCGCGCGAATGCAAGCCCAAATTGCATCTTCCGATCGATTTCCGCGCGCCGATCGCCGAATTTTCAACGGATCGGGGACCTGCCGCACTCGCGGATCCGTCGCTCGGGGCGATCTGGAGCTCTGCGGTCGCGATCGATCCGGGGCCTGGAGAGAGGAGCAAGGACCGCGCGGTCCCGACGGCCTCGAGCAGGCGCCGGGTTTCGCGACGCATCCGACGGTCCTCGGCGGCGGTGCGGTGGTCCATGCCGCAAAGGTGCAGCAGGCCGTGGGCGAGCAGCTCCGTCAGTTCCTCGCGCAACGAGCGGCCCGCCGCGCGCGCCTGTCTGCGGGCCTGCGGGATGCAGAGAACGACGTCACCGAGCATCGGTCCGACGTGCTGCGCGCCGGGGCCTTCGCGCAGAGAAAAGGCCAGAACGTCGGTGGTTTTGTCGATGCCTCGGTATCGACGGTTGAGGCGCCGCATCGTGGTGTCGTCGCATAACAGCACCGACAGCTCCGATTCGCCGAGCCCGCGGGCGTGCAGCATCCGCTCCGCGACAGCGGGCAGCCAAGCGCGTTCGGGCACGCGACGGCCGAGCCCGACGCTGCGACACGCGACCGGCACGCGCGCGCTGTACCCCCGGATGGGCGCCAGTGCTACCGTCCCCCGCTCGCGTGCCGCCCACGGACTCGACGCCTCAACGGCCCCCGTCCAAGCGTCCCGCGCTCGAGGGGCTGCTGCTCGCCTCCGGTGGGCCGCAGGCGGCGGCGCTGTTCCGCGCGGCCGCCGCGCTCGGTGTTCGCGTCGCCTCGGCGTCTGGCCCCGTCGACGACGAATCGAGTGCGATGGCGGCGACGGCGGTCGAATCGCCGGACCTCGTGGAACTGGCCGCACGTCACGGTTGCGCCGCGGTGGCCGCTCCCGGACGCGGTGCTCGGGAAAGCGCCATCCTGGCGCGGACGGCGCGCGAGGGCGGCCTGAGGTTCGTGGGGCCGACGCCGGAGGCGCTCGACGAGATGGCCGACTTGCCACGCCTGCTCGAACGCATCGCATCCGCGGGCGTGCGGGTGGTGCCTCACGAACGGGTCACGGACGCAAGCTCGCTGAGGGACGCCGCGGAGCGGCTCGGCTGGCCGCTCAAGCTCGTGCACGAGGTCGGAGCAAGTGCGCTCGACGAGGGTGCCCCGATGGCCGAGGCGTCGTCGATCGCGTCCGCCGCGCATGCGATCGGGTCGACGGCAATCGCCGTCCCCTCGTGGCCGCGTGCCCGCAGGCTCGAGGTGACCACCGTTGCCGACGCCCACGGTAACGTCGTCGGCCTGCCGGAGCGCGAGACGAGCGGGCGGACCGAGGGCGGCGTGCTGCTCACCGAAACTCCGGCTCCCGCGCTCTGTCCGCAACCGCAGCGTGCGTTGTTGCGCGGAAGCCTCGCGGACGCGGCGTGTCGCGTCACGTCCGAGCTCGGAATCCGAGGTGCAATCGCCACGGTCGAGTTCGTGCTGGACGATCGGTCCAACGCCCACGTCGCAGCCGTCCGACCGGGACCCGGAGAGACGGCACTCGCGACCGAGCTGCTCCTCGGGATCTCGCCATGGGAGCTCGCGCTACGTGCGACACGCGGCGAGGTCGTCGACGCGCCGCCGAGGGTCGTCTCCGGGCACGTCGTGATGGCCACGGTGTGGCTCGCTCCGCGCGCCGAGCAGGAGCAGGGCGATCCGCCCGCTTCGCGGATGCCGACGCGATGGCCTCGTGTGCCGCCGGGGAAGGTACGCGTGGAGCCCTGCGGCGAGGTGGGTGCCGCGACGGCCGATGGACGCAGACCGCTGGTTCGGATCGCGGCGCGCGGGCAGGTTCGTCACCAGGCCTGGCTCCTGCTCGACCGCGTCCTGGCCGAGGTCTCGTTCGGCGACAGCGTGACCAACGTCGCCGAGCTGCGCCGCGCCCTCGGTCACGAGGCATTCCGAGCCGGCCGTTACGACGTCGGCTTCTTCGAACGCCTGCGCTGATCCTCGTCGCGCGCCACACACTGCGCCCGCAGTGTCGGGCTCGGGCTCGGGCTCGGTCTCGGACTCCGACTCGGACTCAGGCTCGGACTTGGACTCGGACTCGGAAGCCGCCTCCGAAGCGCACGGGCTTCCCTCGACCGCGCACCCCGGCGTCGTATCCGAGCCGCCCCACGCGGCGTGCGACGTCAACCCGGCTCGACCGTCCGAATTCGCAACTCGGCGAGCAGGGCTGGGTCGACCGGAGCGGGCGCTCCCGTCATGCGATCGATGCCGCTCTGGGTCTTGGGAAACGCGATCACGTCGCGCAGCGATCGCGCCTCGGCCGCCAGCATGACGAGCCGATCCATGCCGAAAGCGATGCCGCCGTGCGGCGGCGCCCCATGACGCAGCGCGTCAAGCAAGAACCCGAACTTGTCGCGCGCCTCCTGCTCCGACAGGCCGATGACGCGGAAGACGCGGGACTGAACCTCCGGGTCGTGCAACCGGATCGACCCGCCGGCGATCTCGAAACCGTTGAGCACGAGATCGTACCGATGGCACAGCACCCGCCCCGGGTCGGTCTCGAGCCACGGCAGATGCTCGTCGCGCGGACGCGTGAAGACGTGGTGCGCCGCCACCCACTGGCCGCTCTGCTCGTCGCGCTCGAACAGCGGTGGATCGACGACCCAGGCGAACTTCCACTGCCCCCCACTTCCGTGCTCGGGAATCAAACCGAGCCGCCGCCCCAGGTGCAGGCGCAGGTTCGCCATGACCGTGTGCACCATCGAGGCGCGTCCGAACTGCCAGAACACCCAGTCGCCGGCCTGCGCGCCGCAGGCCGCGTTGACCGCGTCGCGGAAGCCGTCGGTGGCCGTCCGCGCGAACGGGCTCTGCGTCCAGCTGCGCCCGTCGTCGCCGATGCGGACGCGCCCCAGTCCGCGTGCGCCCATGGAGCGGGCGAGCGGTTCGAGCCGGTCGGCCTCCGTGCGCGACAGACCGAGCGAGGCGGGCACGCGCATCACCTTGACGATCTCGCCGGGACACTCGATTCGATCGCGCCCTTCCCGGAAGCGCGTCGCGATGGGCTCGAGCAGCCCGATGCCGCCGCCGGCGTGCTCGACGACGAGCGCCGTCACGTCGACGTGCTCTAGCCCGAAGCGCAGGTCGGGTTTGTCGTTGCCGTACCGGCGCATCGCCTCGTCGTAGGGGATCCGCGGGAAGCGACCGTCCGGATAGCTCGCTCGCAACGGAACGCCGAGCACGCGCTCCCAGAGACGGAAGACGAGCCGCTCGACGACCCCGAACAGGTCGTCCTGTGTGACGAAGCTCATCTCCACGTCGATCTGGGTGAACTCCGGCTGCCGGTCGAGCCGCGGGTCCTCGTCGCGGAAGCAACGCACGATCTGGAAGTAGCGGTCGAGCCCCGCGACCATGCACAGCTGCTTGTAGAGCTGGGGGCTCTCGGCGAGCGCGTAGAAGCTGCCCGGATGCACGCGCGAGGGCACGAGGAAATTGCGGGCGCCGCCCGGCGTGTAGCGCACCAGGAACGGCGTCTCGATCTCGAGGAAGCCCTCCTCGACGAAGTGACAGCGCGTCTCGTGGTTCATGCGCGCGCGCAGCCGCAGGTTGCGTTGCAGCTCGGGACGACGCAGGTCGAGGTAGCGCTGCTCGAGCCGCCGGTCCTCGTGCGTGTCGATGCCGTCCTCGATCGGGAACGGCGCAGGGCGCGCCTCGTTGAAGACGGTCGCTTCGAGGGCGACCACCTCGACGGCACCGGTCGGCAGCCGGGGATTGCGCATCGCCCCGCGATCGCGCACCCGCCCCCGCACGCCGATCACCCATTCGGGCCGGCAGCGGTCGGCGACGGCGAACGGCTCGGCCGCTTCGGCCGGATCAAACACGACCTGCACGATGCCCTCGCGGTCGCGCAGGTCGACGAAGATGCAACCGCCGTGGTCGCGCCGGTTCTGCACCCAGCCGAAGAGCACGACCTGCGTGCCGATGTCCGACTCGCGCAACGCACCGCACGCGTGCGTGCGCTTCAGCTCGTCGATGAAACGGGCCATGGACGGGCGCGGCAAGCTAGCCCGCATGGGGGCGGGGTCAAATCCCCGACGGCCCCCGCTGCAGCAGACCCGCCGCGGGCAAGTACGCCTCCCGCACGTAGTCGATGAGCATGCGCTCGGCGCTGAAGCGCCAGGCGAGCGTGCGGTAGGCCCGCTTGACCCGCTCGATCCAACGCCGGGGCACGCCGTGCGCATCGCGCTCCTCGTACAGGGGCAGCACTTGGTCGCGCAGCACGCGGATCAGATCCTCCGCGTCGCGCCGATCCTGAACCGCGGGATCGGCGTGCACGAGCCCCTCGCCGATCGCGAATCCGTTGCGACCGTCGTAGGCCTCGGCCCACCAGCCGTCGAGCACCGAGCAGTGCAGCACGCCGTTGAGCACCGCCTTCTGGCCGCTGGTGCCCGACGCTTCGAGCGGGCGGCGAGGATTGTTGAGCCAGACGTCGACCCCGCAGACGAGACGTCGGGCGACCTCGAGATCGTAGTTCTCGAGCACGACCACGCGCCCGAGCAGACGCTCGTCGCGACTGGCCTGGAACACCGCCCGCAGCATCGCCTTGCCGCCTTCGTCTCGGGGATGCGCCTTGCCCGCGATCACGACGCAGACGGGCCGGCCGGAACGCGGGCCCACGAGCCGGACGAGCGCCTCCGGATCGTCGAAGAGCAGCGTGGCGCGCTTGTAGGTGGCGAAACGCCGCGCGAAACCGACGAGCAGCCCGTCGTCGTCGAGCGCGAGTCGCTGGGCCGCGACCACCGCCGACGGCTCACCGCGCCGCTCGGCCTCGCGCGCTGCGCGCTCCCGAATCCAGCGCACGAGCTCCCGCTTCAGCTCGCAGTGCGTGGCCCACAGCTCCACGTCCTCAATGCGCTCCACGATGCCCCAGGTGTCCGGATCGGCCTGGCGACCGGTCCAGTCGGGCTCGGCATGCCGCGCGAACAGCGCCTGAATGGACGGCGCCATCCACGTCGCGACGTGCACCCCGTTGGTCACATGGGCGATGGGCACCTCGTGCTCGGGCCGTCCGGGCGACAGCGGCTGCCACATGCGGCGGCTGACCTCGGCGTGAAGCGCCGAGACCGCGTTGGCCCGACGCGACAGCTTGAGCGCGAGCACCGTCATGCAGAACGACTCGGACTCGTCGCCCGGATCGACCCGACCGAGGCCCAGCAGCTCGTCGTCGCTCATTCCGACCGAGCGCGCCAGCGGCTCGAGGTGCTCGAGGACGAGGGCCGGATCGAAGCGGTCGTGTCCGGCCGGAACGGGCGTGTGCGTCGTGAAAACGACCGCGCGACGCACGCGCGCGATGGCCTCCTCGACGGTGCATGCCTCGACGACCACGTGCTCTCGCAGCAGCTCGAGCGTCGCGAACGCACTGTGGCCCTCGTTGAGGTGGTAGACGGAGGGCCGGATGCGCAACGCGCGCAGCGCGCGCACGCCACCGATGCCGAGCAGCAGCTCCTGGCGGATGCGGATCCGTTCGTCGCCGCCGTAGAGGTACGCCGTCACGTCGCGGTCTTCGGGCGTGTTCGCCGGCACGTCGGAGTCGAGCAGCAGCAGACGCGCGCGCCCGACGCGCATCGACCACAGCCGCGCGTGCAGGGTCCGATCGCGCAGTTGCACCGAGATCTCGACGCCATCGACGGGCTCGATGGGCAGCGTTCGCGGATCGGTCTCCGGATATTCCTCGAGCTGGGAACCGTCCGGAGCCAAACGCTGCGTCAGGTATCCGTGGTGATAGAGGAGCCCGACCCCCACGAGGGGGACCCCGAGGTCGCTCGACGCCTTGATGTGATCGCCCGCGAGCACCCCGAGGCCGCCCGAATAGAGCGGCACCGACTCGTGCAGGCCGAATTCGGCGCAAAAATAGGCGACGGGACGCGCGCCGAGCCCGCCGGCCCAGCGGTCGGCCCACGTCTCGTCGTCGGCGAGGTACGTCTCGAGGTGGCTTCGGGCCGCGCGCACTCGCGCGAGAAAGGCACGATCGGTGGCCAGCTCCGCCAGACGTGCCTCGTCGAGACCGGCGAGCAGCGCGACCGGCGAATGACGCAGTGCGTCGAAACGCGCGGGGTCGATGGCGCGAAAAACGGCCTGCAGTTCGGGCTGAAAGCAGCTCGCGGCATTGCGCGCGAGAACGTCGAGGCTCTCGCGCAGCGCTTCGACTTCACGGCTCATGACGGGGCGCCCTCTTCCGACGGCCGGCGCGGCCCGTCAAGCGGGCAGTCGGGGGTTGACGACTGGATGCCTTGATCGCGGCTCGGTCTCGGTCGCGGGCCCGGGCTCGGGGTCGGACTCGGTCTCGGGTTCGGGCTCGGGCTCGGGCTCGGACTCGGTCCCGGGCTCGGCATGCCGCGCGGAGCTGCCGCGCGAGACCGCAGCCGTCGGTCGCGCACGCAACCGCCGCGCGATCGGTCGCGATGAATGGGCGCAGGTCACGGAGGCGCCCGATGCGAGACGAGGTCGAGAGGCACCGGCGAATCAAGAAGCAGCTCGGCGCACTGCTCGCGGAGCTCGAGGAGCAGAACGAGACCGTGCGGCGGCTCGAAGAGGCGATGCCGGAGCTGTGGGAGCGCGCGCGTGAAGTCGCGGAGCAAGAGGCGCACGAGGACGACGCGGCCACGCGCCCGGGGCGTCACGAGGCGCCCTCCATGAGAAGCGTCGCGCATCGGGGCGCAGGAGGTTTTCTCGTCCGGTGCTGATCCGGCCACGGGTTCCAGGTGGACGGCGGCCGCATCCGAGCTCGGACGGGGGAATCACGACTGAGAGCAGAGACCACGGGAGGCGAACATGACGTCGGTGAGAGGAGTCGGTGGACCGGGGGGCCCGCAGTTGCAGAGCCTGACGGCGGAGCAGATCCTGGTGATGGCGGCCTCGGTGACGAAGTCGCTCGACCAGCAGGCACAGCGCATCCTGAACGGCATCCAGACGCGTGCGGCGCAGGCCGACGAGGTTTCCTCGTACATCGGGGCGCTGCAGCGGCTCAGCCAGGTGGCGAGGTCGCACCCGGACAACACCGTTCGGGTGGGACGAGACTTGAGACCAGACTCCAGAGAAACGCGGATCCCCGGGATGAACAGCCTCACCGACGCCCTCGGCGATCGAGCCGTGCGCGATGCGTTGAGCAGCGGAAACCGAGAGGAGTTCGTCCGACTCATGGAACACTACGGCATCCGCTACGACGAATCGGCGCAGGAGATGTTCGACTTCGCGACCGGCTTGCTCGAGGGCCGCTCCTATGAGGAGGCGAAGGCCATTCTCGAGAAGATCGAGCGCGCCGCAGGCTCCGACGGACAGCTGAAGGCCGACGAGATCGACCGTCTGATCCAGGAGGAGCGGGAGAGGCTCAACCGCATCAATTCCGGCAACGAGACCGAAACGATGCAGCTGCAGTCGATCGTGCAGCAGCGCAGCCAGTCCCTGCAGATGCTGTCCAACATCCTGCAGAGCGTGCACTCGACCCACAACGCCATGGTCGGGAACATGCGCGGCTGAGCGCGTTGAAGCCGACGAGCGAAGCGAGGAGAAAGGCGCCATGCCGCGTGTCGAATCGACGGGGATGGTCGGGATCTTCGCGCCGCCTGCGGCCGATGCCGCGACAGGGCAGGCGCGACGGGCGATGCAGGCCCTGCTCGCCGGCGATCCGTCGCTCATCGTGGCGTTGGCCGCGCGCGAGATGCGCGAGACGCGCACGCAAGTGGCGCTGGGCGACATCGCGGTCAACGAGACGCAGGCCGCCGCGGCGCAGGAGGCGCGCGAGCGAGCTCTCGAGGCGGCGCGCAAGGCCGCGGAGCAGGCCCGAGCGGCTCAGGATCGTGGCGGGCTGTTCGGGCTCGTCGGCAAGGTCGCGGCGGTCGTCGCGGGCGTCGCGGCGACCGTCGCGACGGCCGGTGCGGCGGCCCCGGCCGTCATCGCCGCGAGCGGCATCCTGCTCGGCATGTTCGCCGAACCCCTCGCGCAGGCGTGCATCGACGCAGGGCTCATGCCCGAGTCGGCGCGCGAGGAGCTCGTGGCGGCATTTCGGCTGACCGGGGCGGTGATGGCCGGGGCGGTGACCGGTGGCGTCGCGGGGGCAGTCCTCGCCGGCGGCGCGGTGGCCTTGCAGATGGCTGCCCCCCAGATCCAGGAGGGCCTCGTCGCGTTGGGTATGGACGAGGGATGGGCCGCAGGCGTCACCACGGGCCTCGTCGTAGGCACGGGAATCGCCGCCGTGGCCGTGGGCTCGGGGTCCGGAGAACAGGCCTCGGGGGCGTTGCAGAGCGTCGCGCGTGGGGTCGCGGGCGGAGCGATGGCGGTCGCCGGGGTGGCGTACATCGGACGCGGCGTCTCCCAGCTTCAGGCGGCGGGGCACACGCGCGACGCGGAGCATCGTCGCGCCGACGCCGAGACGCATCGCCTCGAGGCCGAGGAGGCGCGCCAGGGCATCGAAGACGGCGCGGAGGATCTGCGCCGCGCGAACAAGGCCGCCGCGCGGGCCGCACGGCTCGTGCAGTCGATGATGCAGGCACGCGAGGAGGCGATGCAGGCCATCGTGCGGCGCGCGTGATTCGCGTCGTGCGTCGGGACCCGCACATTCGAACCGAACGGAGGCGGACATGAGCGGAATCGGACCGATCGGAGGCGTCAATCCCCAGCTCGCCATGATGCAGGCGATGGCGACGCTGGACGAGGTGTCGGAGGCGGAGCGGCGCGCGGTGCGCGCCGAGCGCGACGTACAGCGCGAGATGCATCAAGACCGGATCGCGGCGATGCGCGAAGCGGCCGACGAGCGGTTCGCTGCGGGCATTCTCGAGGGCTACGGACAGATGGTAAGCGGCCTGTCTCAGATTCGTGCGGGTGAGCTGAAGCTGCAGGGAAATGAGGGGCTCGCCGATCAGGTGAGCGGGCGCGGACAGGTCTACGCAGCCGGCGTAGGAATGGTCGCCACCTACTTCCGACGAAGCGCCGAGCAGTCGGATGCGACGGCGGCCAACTACCAGCAGCTCGCGAGCGAGGCGCAGGCGCGTGCCGACGACGCGCGCGAGGCAGCCGAGCGTGCGGAGCGCCGCCGCGACCGGATCGTCTCGCTGTACGAAGACATGCAGCGCCTGACGCACGAGACCCGCATCGCGCAGATCAAGGGTTGAGCGCGCCGCCCCGGCTCGGACGCGGCTTCGGACACGGGCTCGGACACGGACACGGGCTCCGGTTCGGTCTCGGTCTCGGACTCGGACTCCGACTCCCACTCGGGCTCGGACTCGCGCGTTCCGCGGCGCGTCGTCCGGTGGCTCCTTGAGCACTCTGGTCCCCCATGAGCGCTCGACGATCGACACGAGGGTCGGGTTGCGCCGCGACGGCTGCTCGCTATGGGCGCGCGTATGAACGTATCGCTGGCTCAAGCCGACGGTCCGGCCGAGCTACGCGTCGCGGTCGCGCAGGACGCCGCGAGCGGGGAGGTTCGCATGGTGGGCTTCGCTTCGGCGGAAGCCGTCGAGGCCACCTTGCGGTCGCGGAAGGCGACGTTCTGGTCCCGATCGCGCGGGCGCCTGTGGCAGAAGGGCGAGAGCAGCGGAAACGAGCTGCGCGTCGTCGAGGTGTGGGCCGACTGTGACGAGGATGCGGTGATTT
The DNA here is from genome assembly GCA_025054695.1 of Myxococcota bacterium. Taxonomy (GTDB): domain Bacteria; phylum Myxococcota_A; class Polyangia; order Polyangiales; family JANWZI01; genus JANWZI01. The sequence continues at coordinate 14,065 of JANWZI010000098.1, forward strand.
ACCTCGTCGATCCCGTCGGACCGACGTGTCACACGGGTGCCCCGAGCTGCTTTCATCGGCGCCTCGATGGCGGCGAGGGCGAAGTGAGCCGCGCCCTTCCGTCGCTCGCACGCCTCGCGGAGCGCCTCGCGGCTCGACGGGAGGCCACGGCCGCCACGAGCTACACACGGCAGCTTCTCGAGGCGGGGGCCTC
>JANWZI010000099.1 GCA_025054695.1 Myxococcota bacterium
GACGCGCGCGCCTCCTCGACCCGAGGCCGACGTGCGCGTCCGAAGCCCGCATACGCGAGCGCGCGCCGGAGGTAAAAAAAACGACATGCCGCAATGGGGCGACCCACCGCGGCGTGAGCCGGAGCGTGCCCGCCCCCGGGGCGCGAACGCCGACTCCTACTCGTGGCGAACGCCCTCGGCCGGAAGCTGCCGCGCGGCCCAGCCGCTCGGTCCGAGCGTGGCCGTCGTGCAGATGACGAGCGCGACGGCGACGGTCACCCCGAGCTCGAGCCACGAGAGCCGCACGGGCAGGTGATCGATGAGATAGACCTTCGGATCGAGGGGAAAGCGATACGCCTCGAGCCGCTTGGCCGCGCCCCCCCCCAGGAGCGCGCCAAGCAGCGTGCCCGCGACGCCGATGGCCGTGCCCTGCAGCGAAAAGACTGCCAGGATGGCGCGATCGGAAGCACCCATCGCCTTGAGGATCGCGATGTCCCGCTTTTTCTCGAGCACCATCATGATGAGCGTGGCGACGACGCAGAAGGCCGCCACGACGATGATGGTCGCGATGACCACCGCCAGCACGATGCGTTGGACCTCCAGCGCCTCGAACAGCGGTTGATTGAGCTGCTTCCAGTCCATCGTGTAGAAGGCGCCGTCTCCGAGCGCCTCTTCGAGCGACGCGGCCACGCGAGGTGCTTCGTCGAGATCGTGCAGACGGATCTCGACGCCGGTGACGGTGTCGCCGCGGTCGAGAAACCGCTGCGCCTCGTACAGATCGACGTAGACCAGGCGCGTGTCGTACTCGTGGAATCCGGCCTCGAAGATGCCGGTGACGCGCAGTGGCCGCGAGCGGGGCGACGGACGCGCACCGGACCATGGGCTCGTGTCGAGCCCGGCGAGCGGCGAGATGAGCCGCACCTCGTCCCCCACGCGCAGTCCGAGCGAATGCGCGAGGGAGACGCCCACGAGGATCCCGGGCAGTGGACCGGTACGCGCCTCCCGCTCGGCCGCCTCCGCGATCCGCTGCTCTTCCTCGAAGACGGCGCGCTCCGACTCGTCGCCGGGCAGAACGCCCTCGCGTTCGAGCGCGCGCAACAGCCGCTCGGCCTCCGCCAGGGAGGGGACCTCGACCGTCGGAAGGATCGGGGGCGGCTCGACGCCGGACCGCTGCCGCAAGGTTCCGTCGACGGCCGACGACGGCCGCGAAGAGGGCTCGCCCGCTTCGCGCTGCGGCGGATCGAACAGGTCCTCGCCACGCGCGATCCGCTCGCGGAGCGCCTCGTCCCCACTCGACTCGTCGCGCGCACCATTCTCCGCGCTCGACGTCGGGCTCGCGCCCGCCGCGGGTCCCTGCCGCGCGAGCTCGGCGAGGAACGCCTCGAGGTCGTCGTCCGGCTCCTCTTCGAGGGCCTCCGGAGCGAGCGGAGGCAGCGCGCCCGGTACGCGCAGCCCGTCGAGCGATCCGTCCACGAGCTGACGCGGCACGTCGAGGACGGTGGGCATGCGTTCCGGATCGACACCCTTGACGAGAACGCCCGCGATCCGATCTCCGTGCGCGAGCATCATCTCGTGGATCACGAACGGCGCGGCGCCCGCCACCTCGGGCATCCGCATCGCGCGCGCGATCACCTCACGGTACTCGTCAAAATCGAGCCCGTACTCGAGCACCAGCACGTGCGCGTTGACGCCCAGAACCTTGTCCCGAAAGGCCTGCTGGAAGCCGCTCGCGATCGACAAAACCGCGAGCAGCGCGCCCACCCCCAGGGCCACCGCGACCACGGAGATGACCGCGATCACCGTCGCCGACGAGCGCCGACGCGCGCGCAGATAGGCAAGGGCGAGCCGGACCGTGAACCACACGACGCGCCAGACGAGCCATATCACGCCGTCGCATCTGCGGCCCGTACGACCCCACGGCACGGGCTGCTCGTCGAGCCCGGACTCGGGCTCCGACGCAGGCTCGGTCTCGGATTCCGACTCGGACTCGGACTCCGTATCGGGCTCCTGCTCGGCCTCGAACGCCCCAGTGGCACCATCATCCAACCCGTTGCCCGCCGTCACACCGGCATGAATCGGCGTCGAACATTCGCTACATTTTGGACATGGGGATGCTACGGGCCGCCGCCGTTGCGGGGCGCTTTTATCCGGCCGAGCCCGACCGGCTCGAGGCCGTCGTGCGCTCGCTTCTCGCAACCGATCGGGAGCCCGAACGCGCGCTCGCGGTCGTCGTGCCGCATGCCGGATACGTCTACTCGGGCGCCATCGCCGGCGAGACCTTCGCGCGCGTCCACGTTCCTCCGGTGGCCGTCGTGCTCGGACCCAACCACACGGGCCTGGGGGCACGCGCCGCCGTCGTCTGTAGGGGGCAGTTCGCGATTCCGGGCGCCGCCTTGGCCATCCAGGAGGAATACGCCTGCGCCCTGCGCGACGCGGCAGGGCTCGAGGAAGACGCCCTCGCCCATGCGCGCGAGCACTCGCTCGAGGTCCAGCTGCCCCTGCTGCGCGGACGCAACCCTGATGTTTCAATCGTCCCCATTTGCCTCTCCTGGCATGACGCACACGCATGCGTGCGCATGGGCGAGGCGCTGGCCCGGGCCCTGTCTGCACACCGGGATCGCGTTCTGCTCGTCGCATCCACCGACATGAACCACTACCTCCCGGACGACGTGACCCGGGAGCGGGACGCGCGCGCCCTCGAGCCCCTGCTCCGCCTGGACGCCGAGGGACTGCACGCGACCGTCGAACGCGAAGGCATCTCCATGTGCGGCGTGATCCCGACGACCGTCGTGCTCGCGGCCGCGCGGGCTCTGGGCGCGCGCCGGGCCGAGCTCGTGCGCTACGGCACGAGCGGCGACGCCTTCGGGGAGCGCGACCGCGTCGTGGGCTACGCCGGCGTCGTCATCCAATGACGGCGACGGGCGGGTAAACAGACTTCCGGCTCGGACTCGGACTCGGTCTCGGTCTCGGTCTCGGTCTCGGACTCGGGCTCGGGCTCGGACTCGGTCACGGACCCGGTTGCGGGCTCGGACTCGGACTCCGACTCGGGCTCCGACTCGGACTCGGTCTCGGACTCGGTCTCGGATCCCCGCGTGCACAGCGGCCCATCGTGGCTATGTAGCCGCCGTGACCGTAGAGACGGCACAGCACCGTCGCGCGAACGAGCCGTTCGACGCGCGCAACGACCTGGCGCAGCCGTGGCACGCGCTCGAGGCGTCACGTGTGCTCGAGATCCTCGACGTCGCGGCCACGACGGGGCTGTCGGGCGCGCAGATTCGCGAACGACGGCTGCGCCACGGCCCCAATCGGCTCCCCGAGCCGCCGCCGCGCGGTCTGCTGCGCCTGGTTCTCGAGCAGCTGCGCAGCCCCCTCGTCTACCTGCTCGGCATCGCGGCGCTCATCGCGCTCGTGCTGGGCCATCGCGGCGATGCCGCGGTCATCGCGGTCGTCGTGGCCCTGAACACCGCGATCGGTGCCCTTCAGCAGGGCCGCGCGGAGCGCGCCTTGCGCGCGTTGCGCTCGCTCGTCGTCCCACGCGCGCGCGTGATCCGCGACGGCCACGAGACGGTGATCTCGGCCGAGGACGTCGTCCCCGGCGATGTGCTCGTCGTGGAGGCCGGCGACGGCATCGTCGCCGACGCACGCTTGCTCGAAGCGGCCGCGCTCCGCGTCGCGGAGGCGGCGCTGACCGGCGAGTCGGTGCCGGTCGAGAAGTGCGTCGAGCCCGTCGACCCGGCGGCGGCGATCGGCGACCGCCGGTGCATGCTGCACGCCGGTACGCACGTGACGGCCGGTCGCGCCCGCGCGGTCGTGGTCGCTACCGGAGCATCCAGCGAGATCGGCAAGCTGGCCGCGCTCGCCGAGGGCACCGAACGGCCGCCGACGCCCCTCGAGCGTCGCGTCGGTCGCTTCGGTCGCGCCGTTGCGATCGCGGCGGTCGTCATGTTCGTGATCGTCAATGCCATCGGGGCGGTTCGCGGCCTGCCACCGGCCGAGGTGCTGATGGTCGCGCTGGGCCAGCTCGTGAGCATGGTCCCGGAGGGGCTGCCGGTCGCGCTGACCATCGCGCTTGCCGTCGGCGTTCAGCGCATGGCGCGACGCAACGCCATCATCCGACGCCTCGCGGCGGTCGAGACGCTCGGTTCGACGACGGTGATCTGCACGGACAAGACGGGCACGCTGACGCGCAACGAGCTTCGCTCCGTCGCGCTGTGGCTACCGGGCACGGGACGGCTCGACGTCGTGCACGAAGTAGCCGGCGCGGACCGGGCGCGGCTGCGGTCGACGACCGGCACGGTGCCGCCTTCGGCCGTCGCCGGGCTCGAGGCGCTGCTCGAGAGCGCGGTGCTGTGCAACGACGCGACGGTCGAGGGCGAGACCCGCGTCGGCGATCCCACCGAGACGGCCCTGCTCATCCTCGCGAAGGAGCTGGATACCGACGTGGCGGCCGTGCGCGCCGCCGCCCCACGCATCGCGGAGATCCCCTTCGATCCGGCGGCCCGCTACATGGCGACGGAGCACCGGACGCCCTCGGGCGCGCGTTGCCACGTCAAGGGTGCGCCGGAGGTGATTCTGGAGCTGTGCGATCGCTGGTTCGACGGCGAGCGCGACCGACCGCTCGACGAGCCGATGCGCCATAAGGTCGGCCGCGCGGCCGAGGCGATGGGCGAGCGCGCGCTGCGGGTCCTCGCCTTCGGACGGGCCGACGGGTGCGCGCTGCACGACGGGGCGGAGGGTCTGCGCGGACGGCTGACGCTGCTCGGGCTCGTCGGACAGATCGATCCACCCCGCCCCGAAGTCCCCGACGCGGTGGCGCGTGCGCGCCAAGCCGGCATCCGCCCCGTGATGGTGACCGGCGACCATCGCGTCACGGCCCGCGCGATCGCACGCCAGGTCGGTATCGACGCCGACGAGCAGGGCGTCGTCGAGGGCCGCGAGCTCGCATCGATGGACGAGGCGACGCTCGACCGACGGATCGAGGGGGCGCGGGTCTTCTCGCGGGTCGCGCCCGAGCACAAGCTGCGCATCGTCGAGGCGCTGCAGCGTCGAGGTCACGTTGTCGCGATGACGGGCGACGGGGTCAACGACGCGCCGGCGCTCGTTCGCGCCGACGTCGGGGTCGCGATGGGCCGCACGGGCACCGAAGTGGCCCGGCAGGCGGCCGACGTGGTGCTCGCCGACGACGACTTCGCGACGATCGTGGCCGCGGTCGAAGAAGGACGCGTCGTGCGACGCAACGTCGAGAAGGTCGTCCTCTATTTGCTGTCGACGTCGATCGCCGAGGTCGTCGTGCTGACCGCCGCGATGCTGCTCGGCTACGGACCCCCGCTGGCGGCGGTGCAGATTCTCTGGATCAACCTCGTCACCGAGGGAACGGTCACCGTCAATCTCGTCCTCGATCCCGGCGAGGGAGACGAGATGCGCCGGCCTCCGGTCGATCCGCGCGCTCCGCTCGTCGGGCGCCACCTGCTCGGCCGTCTCGCGCTGCTGACCTCCTCGATCGCCGCGGTCACGCTGCTGTGGTTCATCGGCCGGATCGAGAGCGGCGTGCCTGCCGCGCAGGCCCGGACCGAGGCGTTCACGGTGCTCGCGGTCTGTCAGTGGTTCAACGTGCTCAACTGCCGTTCCGCGGTGCGCAGCGCGCTCGACCCGCGGCTCCTGGCCAATCGCTGGCTGGTCGGAGGCCTGTTGCTCGGCAACGTCCTGCAGGCCCTGGTCGTCTACTTCCGGCCGCTCGGCGAGGCCTTTCACACGGTTCCCATCGGCCCCGCGCAGTTCGTGCTCATCGGTCTGGTGGCGAGCAGCGTCCTGTGGGTCGAGGAGCTGCGCAAGCTCGTCGTGCGCATCTCGACGCGCGCCACACCGGTCGCCGACGGCGGCCTCGCCGGCGCGTAGCGGCAAGGCGCCCCCGAGCGAGCCGTGGATCGGCCTCGGCCCCGGGCTCGGGCTCGGTCTCGGACTCGGTCTCGGTCTCGGACTCGGTCTCGGTCTCGGACTCCGGCTCGGACTCGGTCTCGGACTCCGACTCCGACTCGGACTCGGTCCCCGACTCGGGCTCCGTCTCGGTCACGCACCCGGCGCTCGGACTGGGACCCCTGCTCCGATCTGCCACGACGCGACCGGTCTCTGCTCGCACGGTATCACGGACGAGCGAGCGCTTGACGCCGGCCCACCTGCGGCCTACAAGGCCGATGACGAATCGTTCAAAGTTTCTTGAACGATTCGAACGGTCCCGGAGGCGCGATGGACGGCTCCCCGCTGCACGTGCTCGGCCGCCTCGCCGACCTGTCCGGGCGGCAGGGGCTCGAAGCGCTCCGCGACCGGCTGAGCGCGCTGGAAGCCCTGGTCCGCGGTGACTTGCGGGAGCTGGACGCCGCGTTGATGGCCCTCGTCGGCTGCGAGGGGCCGGTCGGCCATTCGGTCCGCCACCTGCTCGGCCGGGCCGGCAAACGTCTGCGCCCGATCTGCGTGCTGCTCGCGGCCCGCCTCGGGCGCGGGGTCGACGAGCGGACGCGACAGCTCGCCGTGGCTGTGGAGCTGGTGCACGCGGCCACGCTGCTGCACGACGACGTCGTCGACGGCGGGGAGCAGCGGCGCGGTGTCCCCTCGGCCCGCGTGCTGTGGGGCAATGCCGCGAGCATCTTCGCGGGAGACTGGCTCCTGGTCGAGGCGCTGCGGCGCGTACGCGCGACGGGCCTGGACGACCTGCTCGATGCCCTGCTCGCCGTGGTGGACGAGATGATTCAGGCTGAGGCGCTCCAGCTCGCCCACCGCGGCGACCTCGAGCCCGACCTGGAGCGCTGGCTCCGCGTCGCCGAGGGAAAGACCGCGTCCCTGTTCCGCTGGGCGGTGCGCGCGGGCGGGCGGGCCGGCGGGCTCGATCCGCTGGCGTTGGGAGCGCTGGACGCCTACGGTCGGCACCTCGGCGTGGCCTTCCAGATCGTCGACGACGTGCTCGATCTCGCGGCCCACCAGGCCCCGACGGGAAAGTCCGCGCTGTCGGACCTCCGCGAGGGCAAGATCAACTTTCCCGTCGCGCTCGCGATGCGCCGCAACCCCGAGGTGCGATCGATCCTCGGACGCTGGGTCGAGTCGACCGCCGGCCGAGACGCGCTCGACGAGGATCCGCGCGAGCTACTCGAGGCGGTGATCGAGACGGGCTCGGTGCGCGACAGCCTGGCCGAGGCCAGGCGTCGGGTCGACGGCGCGCTCGAGGCACTCGAAGCGCTCCGCCCGGGTCCCGCGCGCGATGCGCTCTGCACGGCGGCGCACGCGGCGCTCGCGAGGTGCGCATGAGCGGCGGCGCCGTCGTGATCGTGCTCCCGGGCGCGGACCCCGAATCCGTCCGGCGCGCGCTGGTCGCCCGGGGTCTGTGGCCCGTCCGACTCGAACGCACCGGCCGCGTCGCGTTCCGACTCGAGTCGCACGGCAGCCGCGTGGACCTCGACGCGCTGGAGCGTCTCGAGGGCGTCGAACGGGTGCTGGCTCCTCCCTCGACGACGCCGCGGCTCGACGCACAGCCTCCGATCGTGCGCATCGCCGGCCGTCCGGTCGGCATCGGGCAACGACCCCTGATCGTGGCCGGGCCGTGCGCGGTCGAGAGCGAGGAGCGCCTGCTCGCCATCGCACGGCGGCTGTCGACGATGGGCGTGCCCCTGTTGCGGGGCGGGGCCTTCAAGCCGCGCACCTCTCCGTATGCGTTCCGCGGACACGGGCCACGCGCGCTGCGATGGCTCGCGGACGTCGCGCGCGACTGCGGCATGGGCGTCGTGACCGAAGCGCTTTCCGAGCTCGACGTGGACGCCGTCGCCGAGGTCGCCGACATCGTGCAGATCGGCTCCCGCAACATGCACGATCACGCCCTGCTGCGTGCCGTCGGCGCGACGGGGCGCCCCATCCTGCTCAAGCGGGGCATGGCCGCGACGATCGACGAATGGCTCGCTTCGGCGGAATGCGCCCTGCTGTCGGGAGCTCCTTTCGTGCTGCCGTGCGAGCGCGGCATCCGCGGTTTCGACCCGAGCACGCGCAACGTGCTCGACGTCGGGGCGATCGCGCTGCTGACCGCGCGCGGCCTACCCGTCCTGGCCGATCCGTCGCACGCCGCGGGTCGTCGCGATCTCGTGCTGCCGCTCGCGCGGGCGGCGCTGGCGGCCGGCGCCGTCGGACTCATCGTGGAGGTGCACGACGCACCCGAGCACGCGCTCAGCGACGGCCCGCAGGCACTCGACCCCGACGAGCTCGGCCTGCTGCTCCGCGAGCTGGAGCGCGCTGGAGCCATCCGTCCCGCACGGCCACCCGAGGTCCGCGAGGAGCTGAGCCCATGAGCTGGACGAGCCGTATCGCGCGATTCTACGAGCGCCCCCTCGCCGAGCGTCTGCGGCTCATCGCCGAGTCGGGATTGCTCTCTCCGCGATCGCGCCAGCATCTACAGCGCGGGGGAGGGCTGCCCGTCGAAGTCGCCGATCGGATGAGCGAGAACGTGCTCGCCACCCACGGACTGCCGCTGTCGGTCGCGCTCAACTTCCGCGTCAATGGCCGTGACGTGCTCGTGCCGATGGCGGTCGAAGAGCCGAGCGTCGTCGCGGCGGCGAGCCACGCCGCGCGCCTGGTGCGTCTGTCCGGCGGATTCTGGGGCGAAGCGAGCGAGCCGTGCATGACGGCGCAAATCCAGCTGGACGCGGTGCCCGATCCCCACGAGGCGGCACGGCGCCTGCATGCGGCCCGCACGCGCCTGCTGCACGCCGCCGATGAAGCCATCCCGTCGATGGTCGCGCGCGGAGGCGGCGCGCGCGACCTCGAGGTGCGCGTGCTGGACGCGGAGCAGGGCTGGCTCGTCGTGCATCTGTACGTCGACGTGCGCGACGCAATGGGTGCCAACGTCGTCGACGAGGTCGCCGAGGCGGTCGGGCCCGTCGTGCGCGCCATCGCGGGGGGACGCCTCGGATTTCGAATCCTTTCGAACCTTCCGTTGCGGCGCATGGTGCGCGTTCACGCGGTCGTCTCGGCCGACGCGCTCGGCGGGGAGGAGCTGGCCGACGGCGTCGCGCGCGGCAGCCGCTTCGCCGAGCTCGATCCGTTCCGCGCGGTCACCCACAACAAGGGCGTCATGAACGGCATCGATGCCGTCGCGGTCGCGTGCGGCCAGGACTGGCGCGCGATTGAAGCGGGCGCCCACGGCTACGCCGCGTTGAACGGACGCTACGCACCACTCGCGCGCTGGACGCGCACACCGGAAGGAGTCCGCGGCGAGCTGGAGATGCCCCTCGCCGTGGGCATCGTCGGCGGCAGCACGCGCGTCAGCCCGGCGGTCCGCGCCGCCCTCGAGCTCGTGCGCCCCGCCGATGCGCGCGAGCTGGCCGTCGTGATCGCCGCAGCGGGTCTGGCGACCAACCTCGCCGCGTTGCGGGCCCTGGCGGGCGAAGGGATCCAGCGCGGGCACATGCGCCTGCACCGGCGCCGTCAGGCGCTGGAGCATGCCGAGTCCGAGTCGGCCGGCGATCGCGCGACGGGTTCGGGGAGCTGACGCCGTGTCCACCGCGACCGCGGTGCGGCCGGGCTCGGGCGCGATGTTCGACGCCATCGCGGAACGCTACGATCTGGTCAACCGCATCGCCTCGCTAGGCCTCGATCGAAGCTGGCGACGCGCAGCGATCCAGGCGCTCGCGCTGGGCACCGGCGCTCGCGTGCTGGACGTCGCCACGGGCACCGCCGACGTCGCGATCGCCATCGCGCGCCGGTACGCCGACGCACGCGTCGTCGGAATCGACCCGTCCGTCCGCATGCTCGAGCGAGGCGCACGCAAGCTGCATCGGGCCGGCCTCGACGGGCGCGTCGAGCTGCTGCCCGGAGACGCGATGGCCCTACCCTTCGACGCCGAGAGCTTCGATGCGGCCATCTGCGCCTTCGGCATCCGGAACGTTCCCGATCGCGAAGCGGTCCTGCGCGAGATGCGTCGCGTCACGCGGCGCGGCGGACGCGTCGTCGTGCTCGAGCTGGGCGAGCCGCGCGGCGCGCTCGGCCGGATCGCGCGGCTACACGTGCACCACGTCGTCCCCTGGCTGGGCGCATGGCTGTCGAGCGCGCCCGCGTACCGCTATCTGTCGCGTTCGATCGCCGCGTTTCCGCCCCCCGAGCGCTTCGCCGAGCAGATGCGCGCGGTGGGCCTCGTTCCCGTCCACATCCGCTCGCTGACGTTCGGGGCCGCCTGGCTGTTCGCGGCGGAGTGTCCTCTCGACGTTGCCGCACGATGAGCGAGGCGCCGCAGCGGCTCGACGTCGGCGGGCCGACGTCCTTGGATGGGGCGCTCGAGGCCGCCGCCCGCCGCGGGCATCTGCTCCGCGTCGTCGAGCCGATCGCGCCCATCGACCCGCTGCGACTGTTCGTGGCGACGCACCGACACGAAGCAGAACGGTGGGCGTGGCTTTCCAGCATGGGAGGCGGCCGCGCACTGGTCGCCGCCGGGCTCGTGGATGCCGTCGAGCTGCACGGACCGAGGCGTTTCGAGGACGCGGCGCGGTGGACCGTCGAGCGCCTCCGGCGCATCGAGACGTTCGAGGGGGCAATGCGAGGACCGGTCCCACCCCCGACGGCGCTCGTGGGCATGGCCTTCGCCGTCGGCACCGCGAGCCGAGAGCCGTGGAACGGCTGGGGTGACGGACGCGTCGTATTGCCGCGATGGCTCGTCGAATCGAAGGACGGCCGATGCACGCTCTCGATCCTGGTGGACCCGCGGCGCGAACGGTGCCGTGCTTCCGATCTGCGCGACGCGCTCGAAACGATGCGCCATGCCCTGAGCCACGCCTCGCCCGACCTCGATGCCGCGGCCCCCACGCTCCGGACGCTCGACGACGGCGAGGCGAGCTTTCTGTGCGGCGCTCGCGAACTGCTCGGCGAGCTCGAGACCGGCCGGATCGCCAAAGCCGTGCTCGCACGCTGCGAGAGGCTGGAGCTGGATCGCGCCGTGCCGACCGAAACGCTCGCCGCTCGATTGCGGGAGCAGCAGAGCGGGTGCACCACCTTCGCCATCGAACGCGGCGCTGCGCGGTTCGTCGGAGCGAGCCCCGAACGCCTGCTCGTCTGCCGCGACGGGCGTGTCCAGCTCGATGCGCTCGCCGGCACGCGACGCGCCGAGCCGACCGCACAACGGACGGCATGGTTGCCGACGCCGAAGGAGCGGCGCGAGCACGCGCTCGTCGTGCAGCATCTCGAGCACGTGCTGCGCCGCAGCGGGGCGCGACTCGATCGCAGATCGCAGCCCACCGTGCGCGTCCTTCGCGACGTGCGGCACCTGCACACGACCCTGCGCGCGACGCTACCCGACGGACTGCATCCGCTCGTCCTGGCTGGTCGACTCGCGCCGACGCCCGCGGTTTGCGGAACGCCCACCGACGTCGCGCTCGATCGCCTCGTGGCCCTGGAGCCCATCGCGCGCGGCTGGTACGCGGGCACCGTCGGCTGGGTCGACGCGCACGGCGACGCCGAGCTGACCGTCGCGCTGCGCTGCGCCCTGCTCGAGCCGACGTGCGCGTGGGCGTGGGCCGCCGCCGGGATCGTTCCGGGCAGCGAGCCCGAAGCCGAGCTCGACGAGACACGCGCCAAGATGCGTGCCGTGCGGCGCGCCCTGGGCGCCGCCGACTGAGGGGGGACCGATGGCCCACCGCGAGCCCCGCGATCCGCAGAGCGAGCAGGCCCGGCTCGTGGTCGCGACACTCGTGGCGGACGGGGTGACGGATGTCGTCGTCAGCCCCGGATCGCGCCACGGGCCGCTGCTCTTGGCCCTGTGCGAGCACGGCGGACCGCGTCTGCACGAGTGCGTCGACGAACGCGCGGCCGCCTTCTTCGCCCTCGGTGCGGCGCGCGCGACGCGTCGGCCGGTTGCGCTGTTGTGCACGTCGGGGACGGCGGGTGCGCACTATCTGCCGGCGATCGTCGAGGCCGCGCACGCGTTCGTCCCGCTGCTCGCGATCACGGCGGATCGCCCCGCGAGCGCACAGCATGCGGGCGCGTCGCAGACCATCGACCAGCGCGCGCTGTACGGTCGTTTCGTCCGCGCGAGCGTCGAGCTTCCCGAGGCCCGGCCGACCGAAGCGTGCGCGCGGGCCACCCGCCGGCTGGTGCGCGAAGCGCTGCGCACCGCACGCGGACCGCTGCCCGGCCCTGTGCACCTCGACGTGCACTTCGACAAGCCGCTCGAGCCCCGCGCCGCCTCCGACGAGACCGAGCGCGCCTTCGCAACCCTTTGCGAAGCGCTTGCGCAAGGGCACGCGGCCCTACCCCCCGCGCGCATGCTGCCCGATCCGCAAGCCGTACGCGACGTCGCGGCGCTGCTCGCGCGGTCGCGACGGCCCCTGCTCGTCGCCGGTCCCCTTGCCCCCGGTGAGCGCCTCGAAGCCCCCATCGCCGAGCTGATGCGCCGGCTGCACGCCCCGCTGCTCGCGGAGTTGACGAGCCAGCTGGCCGCACTCGCCACCTCGCGACGATTCGATCTGTGGCTGGCCCACGAACGCGCCCGCCAGCGCCTCCGTCCCGACGTCGTGGTCCAGCTCGGCGCAACCCCAACCTCAGGACAGTGGGACGCCTGGGTCGGTTCGCTGCCCGCCGACGTCGCCCTCGTGCTTCTGTGCGGGCACGGCCCTGCGGATCCACACGGTCGTGCCACGCACGTCCTGTACGGCGATCCGCGGGCGGCGCTCGAAGGCTTGCTCGAGTCGCTTCCCTCGCCGCAGGCACATGCATCGGGGGAGCTGCGCGACGTCGTCCGAAAGTGTGAAGTCGCCACCGAGCGGGTCGTCGAACGAGAGCTCGCCACCGCCCCTTTCTCGGAGGGGCATCTGGCCCGCGCGCTGCTCGCGAGCTTGCCGCCGGGCAGTCAACTGGTCGTCGGCAACTCGCTGCCCATCCGCGACGTCGACGCCTTCGGCGGGCCAGCGCCCGAGGACCTCGCGGTCCTGTCGCAGCGCGGGACGAGCGGCATCGACGGGCTGGTCGCAGCGAGCCTGGGCGCCGCGGCGGTCACGCGGCGCCCCACGGCGGCGTTCGTCGGCGACCTGTCGCTGCTGCACGACGTGGGCTCGCTCGTCCTGGCGCAGCGCCTCGACGTTCCGCTCGCCATCGTCGTGGCGGCCAACGGCGGCGGCCGCATCTTCGAAACGTTGCCCGTCGCTCACCACCGCAGCACGGCACCATGGATCGAGCGCTGGACGACACCGCAACGGTGGGACATCGGCCAGGTCGCTCGCGGGTTCGGCGTCGCGCACGTCGTCGTCGAGGACGAAGCCTCCGCGCGATCGGGCATTGGCGAGGCCATGCGACGACCGGGGGCCACGCTCGTCGAAGCACGCCTCGCAGCGCACGGTGCCGCCGCCCAGAGAGCGCGCGTCGCCCGTACGCTCTCGGAGGTACTGTGATGCAGGCTACAATTCGGCGCCTGTCGGCCGAACCGCCCGGGGCGGTGCGCGCCTGGATCGCCGCGATGCGTCCGGCGACCCTCCTGGTGAGCGTCGGCCCCGTGCTGGTGGGCACCGCCTGCGCACACGCCCGGGGGGCCCTGCGTCCGGGGCCCGCCTTGGCGGCCCTGGCCGGCGCGCTGCTGCTGCAGATCGCCGCGAACCTGTGGAACGATGCCGCGGACGCGGCGCGGGGCGCCGACGGACCCGATCGGTTGGGACCGTCGCGCGCGGTCGCCTCGGGATGGCTCGAGGCGCGATCGGTGCGACGCGCGACGTTCGCGGCGCTGGCCGCTGCGTTCGCGATGGGGTTGTATCTGACCGCAGCGGCCGGCTGGCCCGTCGTCGTCATCGGGCTGTGCTCTATGGTCGCGGCGCTCGCGTACACGTCGGGGCCGTGGCCGCTCGCGTATCGGGGCCTTGGCGAGGTGGCGGTCGTTCTGTTCTTCGGCGTGCTGGCCACGAGTGGCACCGAGTACGTGCAGGCGCGCTCGGTCTCGGCTCCCTCGGTGACTCTCGGCGTCGGCCTCGGCTGCCTGGCGGCGGCCGTGCTCGTCGTCAACAACCTGCGCGACCGAGACGCCGACGCGCGCGCGGGCAAGCGTACGCTCGCCGCGCGATACGGCCGGCGCTTCGCGGTGGCCGAGTACGCCGCGCTGCTCGGGCTGGCGCATCTGCTCGTCGTGCTCCTCGTGATGCGCGGCGCAGCCGGCCCGAGCCTTCTTCTCGGGTTGCTGACCGCGCCGTGGGCCATCGTGCTCGCCGCGCGCGTACGGCGGAGCGACGGGCGCGCGCTCAATCCGCT
>JANWZI010000009.1 GCA_025054695.1 Myxococcota bacterium
CGCCTGACGCGATCGGTGGGGGGCGAGCCCCGGCTCGATGCCGTGCTCGCGGCAGTTGGCGCGAACCGGGACGAGTTGCGGGAGATCGTGCGGCTGCGGCTCCGAGCCATTTCGTTTCTGCGCCTGCAGGCGGACGCGTCCATGCGACCCACCGACGCGGACGTCCAGAGTGTGGTCGATTCCGGTGCGCACCCCTTCACGGCGCTCGAGCCCGACGCGGCGCGGCAGGCGGTGCGCGACTGGCTCGAACGACGCGCGCTCGAAGAGGCCGCGATGCGATGGCTGCGACGGCTGAGGGCGCGCGGGCGCGTCCGGTATCGATGGTGAGTCGCCTCCGGGGGGCGGGAGTCTCCAGCGCCGCGCGTGACTCGCGGCGACTGGGGTGGCTCGCCGGCGGAAGCACGGGCCTGCTTCTGAGCGTGCTGGTGGGTCTGACGCTTCCCGCCTGGGCGACCGTTCCGGTGACGTTCGCCGCCGTCGTCGCCGGATTCTACGGAGGAAGTGCCCTGGGGGGCCGGATTCGCTCGCCGCGTGCGCGTCGCTGGTTGCTGCTGTTCACGGCTGTGTCGATCACGGGCGTCGTGGCACTGCTTGTCGTCGCGTGGACGGGTCGGCCCGAGGGCTGATCGGGGGCCGGAGTCGCGATCGGTTGCGGACGGGGTCCCGGATTGGGGCTCGGGCTCCCGGTGCCGGCCAGGTCGGTTGATCGCGCCTTGTTTTCGGACTCACGCTCGGTCTCGGGTTCGGCCTCGGACTCGCAGCACTGCTCGAACACGTCAAGCAACGTGTCCGCCGCTGTCAAACTCCGACTCGGACTCGGTACCGGACTCAGGATCGGCCACGGACTTGGACTCCGACGCGGAGTCGCGACACCTCACGGTAACGTCGACCCATGGGACCGCCGCCGTCAGCCCAGCTCATCGATTCGCGAGGCACTCATCGAGGCGTTGTCGAAACCACATCGCCATCGAGCGCGAGCCAGTCCCGCAGCTCCCCGGTGACGACGTGCGGCGCGCGGCGCAAGGCGTCGATCGTCCGGCTGCCGGTGAGGACCATGACGGCGCGAAGCTCCTGCTCGATGGCGTCGAGCAGCGCGTCGGCCGCGGGCTCCCCTCCCCGCGTCCAGGCCTGGTAGACGGTGCGCGCGAGCCCGGCAGCGACCGCGCCGAGTGCGAGCGCGCGCGCGACGTCGAGACCGGTCCGGACCCCGCCGGTCGCGATGGGCTGCAGGCCTTCGCGAGCCGCGTAGACGATCGAGGGGGCCGTGGGTACCCCCCAGTCCCACAGCGCCTCGCCGAGCGCGCGTCGGGCGCCTTGCGCGCGCAGCGTTTCGACGCCCACCCACGAGGTGCCGCCCGCCCCCGAGACGTCGCAGTAGCGCACGCCGGCGCGTCGCAGCTTGCGCGCGGCGGCGGGTCCGATGCCGCAGCCCGTCTCCTTGGCGACGACGGGCACCGGTAGCTCGGCGACGAGCCGCGCAAGCGTGGACGTGCCCTCCCTGAAATCGCGGTCGCCTTCCGGCTGCACGAGCTCCATCGCGGGATTGAGGTGGACGCACAGCGCATCGGCGCCGATGGCCCGCACGAGCGCGTCGATCGCGTCGGTCGACATCGCGCGCGCCTGCACGACGCCGAGATTGCCGAGCAGGAGCACGTCCGGCGCGACGTCACGCACGGCGTACGTCCAGGTGACGTCCTGCGCGCGCGCCATCGCACGCTGACTTCCGACGCCGAAGCCGTAGCCACGCCGTTGCGCGAGACGCGCCAGGGCGCGGTTGACCTCGGCGGCGCGATCCGTCCCCCCCGTCATGCCCGCGACGATCAGCGGCGCCCGCAGTCGCTTGCCGAGGAGCTCGACGCCGAGGTCGACCTCGTCGAGGGAAAGGTCCGGCAGCGCGTCGTGCACGAGCCGCACGTGCTCGAGCAAGGTCGAGCGGCCTCGAAACGAGACCTCGTCGGTCGCGCACAGCTCGAGGTGCTCGTCTTTGCGGCGCCCGACTTCGCTCATCGGCGCCAGCCTACACCCGCCTTCCGCCGATGGCTCGCGCCCGATCGACGATTCGGGGTCCGACTCGGCCTCGGCCTCGGACTCAGGCTCGGGCTCGGACTCGGACTTGGTCTCGGACTCGGGCTCGGGCTCGGACTCGGGCTCGGACTCTGTCTCGGACTCGGGCTCGGACTCGGACTCTGTCTCGGACTCGGGCTCGGACTCGGACTCTGTCTCGGACTCGAACGCGTTCTCATTGCGACTCCTTGGGAGCGCCCGGACTGCGACGCGGCGCGCGCTCGATTCGTCGCTTGACCGCATCCTGGCATCGCCCCATGTACGATTCCCGATGCTTCCTTCGTGGTCGTCGGGCCTTCGGGAACGGCTGCAGGCTCGGCTCGGCGCGTTCTTCGAGGAGCAGCGCGAGCACGTGAGTCGGCAGGCGCCCGCCGCGGGCGTGCTCGTCGACGCCATCGCGGATCTGACGCTACGCGGCGGCAAGCGGCTACGCCCGCTTCTGACGGCGGCTGCGTATCGGGCGCTCGACGCGGGCGGCGATCCGTCGCGCACGCTCGAGGCGGGAGCGGCGCTCGAGCTGCTTCAGACGTACCTGCTCGTGCACGACGATTGGATGGATCAGGACGAACAGCGGCGCGGCGGTCCGAGCGTGCTGGGACGCTTGCGCCGCATGCATCCGGACGATGCACACCTGGCGGCTTCGCTGACGGTGCTCGCGGGCGATCTGGCCGCCGCGTTCTCGGGGCAGCTTCTGGCCCGCGCGCCGTTCCCCCCGGCACGTCTGCACGAGGCGTACGAGGTCTTCTGGCAGATGCAGCTCGAGGTGTTCTACGGGCAGCACCTCGACCTGGTCGGCTCCGACGATCTGGACCGCAAGTACGATCTGAAGACGGCCAGCTACACGGTGCGCGGACCGGTCCTGCTCGGGGCACTGCTCGCCGACGCGCCCCGTGATGGGCTCGAGATTCTGGCGCGCTGGTCCCGGCCCGTCGGGATCGCGTTTCAGCTCGCCGACGACCTTCTCGGCGCGTTCGGCGATCCCGAGCAGACCGGTAAACCGGCCGGCGGCGACCTGCGCGCGGGCAAGCGGACGGCTCTGCTCGTCGAGGCGTGGCGGCGCGATCCCGACGGCGCGCGGTCGGTGTCGACCGCGGTGCTGGGACGCGCCGATGCGGACGCCGCCGCCATCCGCGACGCGACCGCGTGGCTCGAGCGGACCGGAGCGCGCAGAGCCATCGAGGCGCGCATCGAGTCGCTGCTCGCGCAGGCCGACGGGTTGCTCGACGAGGCTCCGTTCGACGCGACGGAGCTGCGCCAACTGGCTCGTGCCCTGGCCGTGCGGGACCATTGACGCGACGTGGCCTTCGGTCGGGGCAAGGTGATCCTCGTCGGCGAGCACGCCGTGGTCTACGGACATCCGGCGATCGCGGCGGGCCTCGACGTCGGCGTGCACGCGCAGGCGCGTGCTTCGGCGGACGACCGACTGTGCATCCGCCCGTGGGGCCGGGACGTCGTTGCGGACGAACGGAGCGACGAGCCGCTCGGGCGCGCGTTCGCGGCGTTGCTGCGCAGCGGCCGCGAGGGCCGACCGGCCAGCCCGGTGTGCGTCGAGGTCATGGTGCAGATTCCGGCAGCCGCAGGGCTGGGCTGCTCGGCCGCGCTCGGCGTCGCGATCGCGGGGGCCCTGGACGAGTGGCTCGGCCTGCGGCGGCCGCTCGACGAGCGGGAGCGGCTCGCGCTCGCGTGGGAGCGCGAGTTCCACGGAAATCCCTCGGGCATCGATACCGCGGTCAGCCTGCGCGGCGGCGTGATGTGGTACCGACGCGGCCAGGCGCCCGAGGCGCTCCGCCCCGCGTGCGCGCTGCTCCTGGTGCTCGTCGACAGCGGGCAGCCCTCGAGCACGCGCGAGATGGTGGCGCGGGTTGCGGCGCGGCGCGAGGCGCAGCCCGCTCTCGTGGGCTCGACGTTCGATGCGCTCGGCGCTCTCGCCGGCCGGATGCGCGAGGCGCTCGCGCGCGGCGATCGGGACGAGATCGGCCGGTGCTTCGATGCGGCTCACGACGGGCTGTGCGCGCTGGGCGTGAGCACGGAGCGGCTGGACGCGCTGTGCGAGCGGGCTCGGTCGGCAGGCGCGCTCGGTGCCAAGCCGACGGGCGCAGGGGGCGGAGGTTGCGCGATCGCGCTGGTCGGCGACGAAGGGCGGGCCGGTCGCGTGCTCGAGGCGTGCGCCGCGATGGGTGCGCGAAGCTGGCTCGTCGAGGTGGGTCGGTGAAGCGGCAGTCCCTCGCGGCCGAGGCGGTCGCGTGCGCCAACATCGCCCTCGCGAAGTACTGGGGCAAACGGCCCTACGGGCGGACTGACAACTTGCCAGCCGTCCCGAGCATTTCGATGACGCTCGACAGGCTGCGCACGGTCACGCACGTTCGCATCGAGCCGGCTCGTCGCGCGACGCTCCGCGTGCGGCTCGACGGGGTCGAGGCCGACGAGACCACGTACCGGCGCGTCGGGCGAATGGTCCGGGAGGTCCTCCGCGTCGCGGGTCTGCCCACGACGAGCGCGGTGTGGGTCGACTCGCACAACGACTTTCCCACCGCGTCCGGCCTGGCCTCGAGCGCGTCGGGGTTCGCGGCGCTCGCGGCGGCGCTGCGGGTCGCGGCGGGGTTGCCGCACGATCCGGTGGAGGTTTCGCGCTTGGCGCGTAGGGCGAGCGCTTCGGCGGCGCGGTCGGTGTGGGGCGGCTTCGTCGAGCTGCCGGCGGGCGACCGGCGCACGGGCGACCGGCTCGCGGCGCGTCCGCTCGTCGGACCACGGCACTGGGATCTGCGGATGGTGGTCGCCATCGTCGGACGCGGCCCCAAGGCAGTCGGCTCGCGGGAGGCGATGGAGCGGACGCGACGGCAGTCCCCGCTGTACGCGGCCTGGCTTCGTCTGGCGCCGCGGCTCGCGCGAGAGGTACGCGAGGGCCTGATGCGCCGGGATCTGGAGCGCGTCGGGCGCGCGATGGAGCGCAGCACCTTGGCCTTTCATGCGACGGCGCTGCTTGCAGACCCTCCGATTCTGTATGCGGAGCCGGCCACGATCGAACTGTTGCGTTCGGTCTGGCGGCTGCGAGAGGAAGGTCGAAGCGTCTGGGCGACGATGGACGCAGGGCCGCACGTCAAGGCGTTGTGTGCGCCAGAGGACGCGTCCGTGGTCGCGGAGACGTTGCGCGCGGTGCGCGGCGTGAGGGATGTGCTGACGTGCAAACCCGGGCCGAACCTCGTCGTGCGTCGGGTCGATCGATGAGCCACGTCGGCGTCGTTCGGATCTCGGCGCCCGGCAAGATCGTGCTGCTCGGCGAGTACGCGGTGCGCGAGGGGCACGAGGCGCTCGTCGCGGCCATCGATCGGCGGGTGTGGCTGACGGCTCGGCCCATCCTTCGCGACGGTTCGCCCCCGGCCGGCGACCCTTCGCCCGAACGCGCGGGGCTGGCACCCGAGATCGCGCTAGCACTGCGGCACGCGGAACGGAGGATCGGCCGCGTGCACGCCGCGCTGCAGATCGACACGACGGCACTGCAGCGGCAGGGCCGCAAGCTCGGGCTCGGTTCGTCGGCGGCCGGGGCGGCCGTGGCCGCCGCACTGCCCCATGCGTGGGCGGGACGAGACGTGCAGTGCGATGAGGTGCGTCGGCTCGTGCTCGAGTCGGCCATGCACGCGCATCGCGCCGTCTCCTCGCGCGGCAGCGGCGTGGACGTGGCGGCGAGCGTGCTCGGAGGCGTGTTGCGGTATCGCAGGCCCGGCCCCGACCGATGGGAGGCCGTACCGTTCGACGCGCACGGCGGTCCCGTGCTCCGCGTGGTGTGGACGGGGAGCCCGGTGCGCACGGCTTCGATGGTCGATGCCGTCGATGCGTGGGCGCAGCGCGATTCGAATGGCTACCGGCGGTGCATCGAGGCGCTCGCGGAGGCCACGCACCGTGCTCTCGCCGCGTGGCGGAGCCCCGCGCTGTTCGACGCGGTCGAGCGGCACGCCGCCGCGATGGACGAGCTGGGGCGGGGCGCGGGGGTGCCGGTGCTCGACGAGACGACGAGGCGCGTGCGCGAACTGGCGCGACGTGTCGGAGGGGCGGCGAAGCCCTCGGGTGCCGGCGGCGGCGACGTGGTGGTCGCATTCCTGCCGGGCGACGAGGCAGCCCGTGCGTTCGAGGAGGCGTGTCGATGCGAATCGCTGCACCCGCTACGATGCGAGATGGGAGCGAGCGGCGTGAGGAACGAGCCCCCGCCGAACGACGGCTCTTGAGCTCGAGACTTCCCGGTTTTCACGCGCGCACGCTCGCGGAGCGGCGCGCGTGGCTCGCCGAGGCGTTCGGGCTCGACGAGGCCGAACTGGGCGCAATCCTCGACGAGGGCGGCCTGTCGATCCAGCAGGCCGACAAGACGATCGAGAACGTGCTCGGACGGTTCGCGCTTCCGTTCGCGGCGGTCGTCAATCTCCGCGTCGACGGGCGCGAGACGCTGGCCCCGATGGTCGTCGAGGAGCCGAGCGTGGTCGCCGCGGCGAGCAATGCGGCCCGCATCGCGCGCGCCGGAGGGGGCTTCTCGACGCAGACCGACGAGCCGCTCACGATCGCGCAGATCTTGCTTCAGGGCGTCGCGGACCCCGAACGGGCTGCCGAAGCCGTCCAAGCTGAGCGCCAGGAGCTGCTCGCGGAGGCGGACCGTGCGGTGCCGGGTCTGGTGGCCCGTGGCGGAGGGGCACGAGACGTCGAGACGCGGGATCTGGGCTCGGGCCTGTTCGCGGTGCACGTGCTCGTCGATTGTCGTGACGCGATGGGCGCCAATCTGGCCAACACGGTGGCCGAGTCGCTGGGCGATCGCGTCGCGGCGCTGACGGGCGGCCGGGCGGTGCTGCGCATTCTGTCCAATCTCGCCGACCGCCGGCTCGTGCGCGTGCACGTCCGCATTCCGCCCGACGCCCTCGCGGCCGAGGCGCAAACCGGCGCGGTCGTGCGGGACGGCATCGTGCTCGCGTCGCGCTTCGCGGAGCTCGATCCGTATCGAGCCGCCACGCACAACAAGGGCATCATGAACGGCGTCGACGCCGTGGTCGTCGCGACGGGCAACGACTGGCGCGCCGTCGAGGCCGGCGCGCACGCCTACGCGGCGCGTCGGGGCCGGTACGAGCCGCTGTGTACGTGGTCCGCGGGGCCCGACGGCACGCTCGTTGGGCGGCTCGAGATGCCCCTGGCCGTCGGCACGGTCGGCGGAGCGCAGCGCGCGCACCCGATGGCCCGGCTCGCGCTGCGGCTCGCCGGCGTGCAGAGCGCGCGAGAGCTCGCCTCGCTCATCGCGTCGGTCGGCATGGCGAGCAATCTGGCTGCACTGCGCGCGCTCGTGACCGACGGGATCCAGCGCGGGCACATGGCTCTGCACGCCCGCCAGGTGGCGCTGGCGGCCGGCGCGCAGGGCGACGAGGTCGAACGGGTGGCGCGACGCATCGCGGCGGCGGGAGAGGTCTGCCTCGAGCGGGCCCACTCGGAGCTGGAGGCGCTCCGCCGCGAGCGCACGACCGCCGGCCACTGAAGTGGGGCTGCCGGTCGCCTACGCGTTCGTCGTCGGCCTCGTCGTCGGCGGGCTCGTGCTGCTGGCGGCGATGCTCTTCGCGGAATCTCGCACGCGAGTCGTGCTCGGGCTGGGGTTTGGCGCATCGACGTTCGGCGTGACCGGCGTGCTCTGTACGCTGCTCGGTTGGCCGCCGCGGCCCTCGTCGACGGTGGCCTTCGCGGTCTTCGTCGCGCTCGGGGCCACCTGCCTCGGTGCTCGAGCGGCACCGACCGGGCGCACCCGAAAGAGCCGCGCGAGGCGAGGGCGCGTGACACGAAGAAGACGCACCTGACCTCGCCGTCAGGGTTCGTGGAGGTTTCGAAGGGGCGTGAGCGCGAGTCCGAGTCCGAGCCCGAGCCCGAGTTCGAGTCCGACCCCGAGGCGGAACCGGAGACCGAGCCCGAGTCCAGCTCGAAGACAGACTGCGGAATCCCGTCCGAGGCGGCCGACCGCCGTCGTCAGTCGATCCAGGAGACCATCTCGGGGCGCCGCGTCCGGTAATTCTCGTCGACGTAGTCGAGCAACTCGAGCAAGAACGTCTCCATCTGGGCGCCGGACGGCGTGCCGCGCGGCGCGTCCGTGTAGAAAGTGCCCTTGAGGCATTCCTCGCCCCGGCAACGGCCGTCGGGAAACACGAAAATCATCTTCTGGAAACGCGCGTGCTCCGCAATCGCCGTCGAGGTCATGTAATTCCAGAACAAAATCCCCGTCGGCAATAGGTCCGCCGGTTCCATGCCATAGCCGTGGAGAAACACCACGACGGGATATCGCTGATCGCGGAATTCCTCGAGGTGATAGCCGGGTGGCAAGATGATCGTGACGGGGCCGGTGCGACCGGTGCTCGCGGTGAACTCGAACAGGATCTGGCTGGGATTGGGACAGTCCGGTCGGCCCGACTCGCATAGCCGATCGGTGACGCGGCGTCGGTCGCCACCCGGCCAGCGCGCGCTCATCCACGACAGGGGCGCGAGCAGCCGATTGACGGCCTGAACGATGGTGCCCACGTGCGCGCCGTCCCCCATCTGGATGTCGGCCTCGGCGGCGTCCGGATCCCCGTACCGCACGAGGACGTACTTGCCGACGCCGTGCCAGAAGACGTCGGTGAACACGAATTCTTCGTCGGATCGACGGCCGTCGAGGTGCAGCGAGCCGTGGCGATTGTAGTAACGCACCGGGAGCCCCCGGGCGACGAGCGCGGACACCATGAAGTTGCTCGCCGTCGCGCCGAGGAACAGATCCCGGATGCCGCCGTCGGCGAACACGTCGAGGTTTTGCAGCGCGACCAGCGGCGCTGCGCGGATGAGCTCGCGCGGCCCCCGTGCGAGCATCCGCCGCGCCCCGTGCGCCATGTCCCAGCATCCGTTGCCTTCGCCCCGGTCGAAACCGCCGTCCGCCAGTTGCCGCGTGCCGAGGACGCCGTCGAGACCGACGTCGAGGAACGCCTCTCCGTCGGCGGGATTGCACGGGTCGCCGTTGCGGATCAGGTCGCCCTCGGTCCCCGTCGGATTGTACTGATAGTCGAAGTCGTCTCCGGCGGGGTCCGGGTTCGTGATGGGGTCGTACCCCCGCTCGTCTCGATTGCAAACCCGATCGACGCCACAATCGTCCCAGGGCTCGCGCCCGTTGCGGATCACCGGCTCTCCCGGATCGCGCCGTCCATTGGCATTGACGTCGACCGCGAGGGCCACCTCGACCGGTGTGTCGTTCGGCCCCGCCGGATCCCAGCGCCCGACGTCGCGCTCGCCGCCGACGACGCGTTCGGCTCCGTCGCAAAACGCGATGACGGGATGGCGTCCCTCCGGATTGTACTCGTCGTCGAAGAATCCCGTGCCGGGCGCTCCGCTGTAGGGCGGAATGATCACCGGCTCGCGGCAGCGCTGGCTCGACGGACGGGTCAGTTCGCTCGCCGGAACGCCCGGGGGCAAGACGTTCGGTTCGTCCTCGGTCGCGGCGCGGTCGGTGTTGGGATTGCCGAACATGCGCGCCAGATCGCGGAAGATGGTGACGTACTCGCGGCGGTCGAAGCGCCCACCCTGTCCGTCGTGCTCGTCGACGTAGTACCAGTCCTCGAAATGCTGCGCGTGCTCGTGCATGTACCGGGGCGGCGGCACGCGCGCGAGGGAGGCGCCGGCCTCGCAAGAGGCCGGATCGCGGCGCCGTTCTTCGTCGGTGCAGAAGCCCCCGAGGTGGTAGTCGCGCATGTATTGCAGCATGTACTGCCAATCCCATGCGGCGCCCAGCGGCGCGAGGAAGTCGAACCGATCGAGATTGCGAAGGCCGGCGATCCCCGTTCCGCCACCGCCCATGGAAATGCCCGTGATTCCCCGGAAGGTCATCCGCCGCATGCGCGGGCGGCCCGCGTCGGCGCGCACCACCGCTTGATAGGTTCCCAGTCGGGGGGCCTCGAAGACGAGCCGTCCGTCCGGTCCCCCGGTCCACTGGACGAACGCCACGGGGACGCGCCGCGGCGTCGGCACGCCGGGGCCGGTGTACGTCAGCTCCACGTGGCCGTCGTGGGCGCCCTCCGGGAGTCGGGTGCGTCGGACCGGAATGGCCATGGGGACCTCGCGCGCGAAGCGAAGGTGCACGGGACCGAAGCGAACGGCCGGACCGAGCGGTAGCCAGCCGTCGGGCACCTGGTCGGGCGCGCAGCCGATGGACGCGTCGAAGGGCTCGACGTGATAGCGATCGCGGCGCGCCGAGTTGGGCGTCAGCGCCACGAAGGCGCCGGCGAGCGAGCCGTCGGCGACGCGAAGCTCGCCTCCCGGGGTGACACGGCCGCTCGCCATTCCCGAACATGGGGGCAGCTCGTCCGCGGTCACGACCACGTCGAGGGTTGCGGTGACCGGTGACGGGTCACCCGTCGGCGGTTGCCACCGCGCCGTCAGTCGCGTGCGGCCGGTGCCCAAACCCCGCAGGCGCACCTCGGCACGGCTCGTGTTGCGCTCGATGCGCAACCTCGACGGCTCGAGCGCTACCACCGAGGAGTCTTCCAGCGTCAGCTCGACGTCCATGTCGACGCAGGGGTTGTCGCGCGACAGGAGCAGCGCCGCGACGCGCGTGCGGCCCGGCACGGTGCCCACCTCGGCGGGCTCGAAGCGCAGCGCCGGCCGCGCGCGACACTCTTCCTCCGCGTCGGGCCCGGCATCCACGAACCGCCGCGGCGGGTCGTCTCCGCCGCATGCCGCCGCACCCGCAGCGAGCAACAGCGCGAAAGCCCACCCCCACCCGCTGCCCGCACCGCGGAGGGCGTGAGCCAGGGGGACATGCGGGATCCGGCCGGCCCGGCAATCGCCGGTCACGGCGCAACAAGTCGAGAACGCACGAAGCACGGCGCTATCGTACTGGGCGATGGCAGTCGTCGACAGGGGCGTGCGCGAACGACTCGAGTGGGCTCGCCGGCGCGTCGAGTCCCGTCCCCTCGGTGCGGACGTGCCGCACGAACGGCTGGGTCGGTACCGGTCCTACGGCGAGCTGCTCGACGCATGGGCGGCCCTGGCCGATGCCGGTGCGCGGCTCGATTGCCTCGGCGAGTCCGCAGGTGGGCAGCCGCTGTTTGCGCTCGAGGTCGGTCCCGCGGACGCGGGGCGCTTGGCCCTGGTGCTGTCCGGCATCCACGCGATGGAATGGATCGGTGTCGAAACGGGGATGGCCCTGTTCGGCCGACTCGTCGCGGAGCCGCCCGCGGATCGCCGCGTCGCTTACGTACCGGTCGTCAATCCGGACGGCTACCTTCGCGCGGAATCCGACCTGCGGGCGCGCCGCCGGCGGTTCGTGCGGGCCAACGCGAACGGCGTCGATCTCAATCGGAACTGGCCCACCCACTGGCGCTCCGTCAAATGGGAAGCACGCCTGCTGCCATGCCTGGGCGGGCCGGGGACCGCTCCGCGCTCGGAGCCGGAGGTAGACGCCATCTGCGCGAAGCTGGAGGCGTGGCACCGCGCGGGCGTCGCCGTCGAGCGCGCACTGTCGCTGCACTCGTTCGGGCGGATGCTGCTGCTGCCATACGGAGGGCGATGGCGGCGCCCGACTCGATTTCGCGAGCATCTCGATGCGGCGCGCGCGATGCACGCGCGCATCGGCGACGGGCGCCATCGCATCCGCCAATCGGCGCGCTGGGTGCCGGGGTTGTTCGCGCACGGCATGGAAATCGACCACCTGCTCGAGGCGTTCGGCGCGCTTTCGCTGCTCGTCGAGTGCTCCAGTGGCGGCCTGCGACTGCACGATCCGACGAGCTGGTGGCATCCGTGGCGCTGGTTCAATCCCCCCGATCCGGAGCGAACCGTCGACGGGCTCGTCACGGCGCTCGAGGCCTTCGTGCGCGGAACCTGAGCGACGGCCTCGGTCGAGCGACTCCGTCCTTGTGCGCACGTGCGCGTGAATCGGGGCCGTCGAGTGTGCCGGACGTCGTTCCGATCCCGAGCCGCCCTCGGCGTCGAGTCTCGCCGCGACGGATTGCCCATCCGCGGCACACGGGCTCCCATGCAGGGCGTCGTCAGCGATTCTGCAATTGCCGCTGGATCTCCCGCATGACCTCCGGGGGAATGTCCCTCGTTCCTTCGGTCATCGCAGACGGTCCGGACGAAGGGGGCTCGCTTGCGGTCGGGGTCATCGCGGCGGCGCTTCCCATCGCCGTCATCGCCGTCATCGCCGTCTCGGTCATCGCCGTCGAATCGCTCGTACTGGCACTCCCCGAGTCGGTGGACTGGAACGAGGCGAGCGTGACGTTGATCTTTTCGGCGACGTAGCTCGAGACGACGTACACGATGTCGACTCCGTCGCGCGCCAGATAATACTCGCGATTTTCGTCGCGACCGTTTCCAAGCCGCAGCGTGATGCTCTCCGGCGGCAGCGTCGGAACCGAAGCGTCCGGCCCTCCGGCGTCCCCGACGCCGGCGTCCGGAGCGCGTCGGACCACGGTCAGCGTGACGCGTGCGCTCTGTTCGCCGATGCCCGTCGACTCGCGCGTGGCGTCGGTCGCAGCAAAGTCCACCGCAGACAGCCGCGCGAGGGTCGAGACGATCGAGTCGACCTTCGACGGCGAGAACCGTTCGATGGCCGCCACCCCGGCCGGCAGGGCCCACTCGTTCTCGCTATTGCGCACGAAGCGCCAGGATCCCGCCGACGTCTGGAAGGCGATCTCGCGCACCTCGTCCGTCGAGACGTCCGTGATCCGCCGGTTGCGCCAGTCCTTGACGTCCCGGTTGAACGCCCACTTGATCGAGCCCTCGACGCCCCAGACGCGGTCCTGACCCTCGCGCCGCACGTTGGTGAAGCCGGCCCCGTAGCCACCGATCCACAGATCCGCGAGCGTCTGGCCATCACCCCGGACGATCACCCGGACGGCGTGCTCGGCATCGACTTCGAGCCGCGCGTGGTGCGCGGCATTGCTCGCCACGAGGCGGCCCGCTTTCATCTCGTCGAGGCGGTCGAGGGCCGTCTCGACGGCGCTCGCGTCGGCCTCGGCGTCGACCGGCTCGACCAGACGCCAGCCCTCCGGGCGTCGCGCGAGGCGCACGGTCGGCTGGTCGGCCGCGGGGCGGCGGACCTCGATCTCGTCGATCTCGTCTTTGTCGAGATCGGGCAGGGCCGTGGTCAAATCCTCGGGCGGGGTTTCCACCGGCGCGCGCGAGACACTGAGCCAGATGGCGAGCCCGCCCAGGGCGACGAGCACCGCCGTGGCGATGACGAGTCGATGTCGCTTCATCGGGCATCCTCCAGAATGGGCCGGCGTCCGTGCCGCCTCGCGACGGGCCGGGCACGACGGCCCCTGCGCTCGACCGTCGCGGCCGCGAACCTCGCACCCCCGCGCTGGCCGCTGCGACGCATGGGGGTCAGAGCGACAGGCGGGCCCGCTGGCGCTTGCGCAGTTGCCAGCGAACGACGCCGAAGAGGGCCACCGCGGCCGGCAGCCCCAGCATGTTGCCCCAGCGGTAGCGCGCCTTGCGTGCGTCCCACTCTTCGAGGGCGCGCTTGCCCCGCTCGAGCGCCGCATCGCGCTCCCGGACGCGTGCCTCGGCCGTCTGCTCGTCGCCCTGCGCCGCCGCCTCGAGCGCGCTCCGGTGCGCCTCGAGGGCGTCCTGTTCCGCCTGGCGCACGTTTTGCGGGACGTCGAGCGGCGAGTCCGCGATGTTCTTCGCGCGGACGGCGATGAGGTCGTCGTCCTGGGCGAGCCAGTCGATGGCGTTCAGCGCGACGCCGAGCGGCCCGGATAGATTGCAATCCGTCTCGCCGTGACCCTGCGGCCCCTGGATCTCGTCGCGCAGCAGGAAGCTGCCGCCGACCACGAAGACGCGCACGTCTCGCTCGGCGCGCGCGGGTGCCTCGACGGCCGGCGCCTCGGGCGCCGCATTCTCCGCCCCGGCGTCCGGCGCGCTCATCTGGCCGCTGGGCGTCTGCGATCCGCCGAACGCGCTCGGGAGCTTGCCCTCGATCGCCACGATGAGGGGGAATGGCCCCGCGGGTCCCTCCATGCGCCATTCCTGGGGCGGGCGCGGCCGCAACGAGACACTCGCTTCTTCATACGTCCAGCTTTGCCCTTCGTCGCTCGAGCGCGCGAGGGTTCGCACGCGGATTTGCGAATCGTTCGTCGGCACGAGGCGGAGCGGCGAGACGAACGGCAAGTGCGCTCCGTCGAGCCGGAACGTGGCCGGATGTTCGCGCGCCGCCTCGTCGAAGCGGACGATGGGAATGACCGGATGCGGTACCAGAACGGGAATCCCGAGACGCGAGGGCATCGGCACGCGCCCACAGCGGGCGTCGGCCACGAGGCCCTCGCGCACCTCGACGCCCCAGCGCCGCAGCAGACGATTGAGACCCGTATCGACCGATTGCGCGCTCGGATCGAAGCCTTCGAGGTCGATCTTCATCGATCCGCCGAATACGCCGAGTGAGCCGCCCCGCATGACGTATTGATTGATGTACCGCAGCTCCGTCTCCGACAGCGGCGTGCGGGGCTCGACGACGAGCAACGCGCGTAGGTCGCGTGCGATCTCGCTCGTGGCGGACACCTCGCGGACGTCGTACGTCGGCAGACAATCACGCAGTCGAGACAGGCCTTTGGACAGCGTCGGTCCATCGTGGCCGCCGAGCAGACCGATCGGGGTCCGGTCGCCCACGAGCTCCTTGATCTTCATCGTGAGCTGGTACTCAAGCCCCTCGGTGCTCTCGATGGCCGGGATCACCTCGCTGCGGTCGAGGTAGCGCAACACGAGCCCGCGATAGCCCTCGACCTGCTGCACCGAATCGTTGCGGACCGTCGTATGCGCCACGCGTACGACGCCGTCGCGCTCGGCTTGTTCCTTCTCGTCGTCCGTATCCGGCCGCACGAGCTTGACGACGAGCCGGCCGTTGCTCGCCGCGCGGTACTCGTCGAGCAGATCGAGCACGTGGCGCTCGGTCGCATTGTGCGGCGGTGGCAAATCCTCGGTGAAGTACGCGGTCACCTCGAGCGTGTCGGTCAACCGCTGCGCGACCTTGCGCGATCCGTCCGAGAGCGAGAACAGCCCCTTCTCGGTCAGGTCGAGGCGGTGGTGGACGAAGAAGCCGACCACGTTGAGCGCGACGAGGATGCCGCCGATGAGCAGCAGGAAACCCAACGACTCGCTCGCGGTGCGGACGCGTCGACTGGACAGCACGGCTCACCTCCAGCGCCGGCTCTCGAGCGAGCGGAACGCGAGCAGCAGCGCAAAGCCCGTCAGCGAGAGGAAATAGACGACGTCGCGCGTATCGACGACGCCGCGCGTCATCGGGGTCAGGTGCCGATCGAAGGAGAGCCACTCGACCACGCTCGTCACGAGGCCGCGCGGGAGGAACGGAAGAATGCGGTCGGCGAACCAGAACGCGAAGTTGAGGATCAAGCCGACGAAGAACGCCACGACCTGGTTGTCCGTCCAGCTCGAGGCGAGCAGCCCGATCGAGAGCATCGCGGCACCCTGCAGGAACAGGCCGAGATAGCCACTCCAGACGGGACCCCAGTCGAGGTTGCCGAACTGCGAGACGGCGATCGGGTAGACGAACGTGATGGCGAGGAAGACGACGTATAGCCCGAGCACGCCGAGCAGCTTGCCGACGATCACGTCGGCGTCGCGCACCGGCATCGTGAGCAGCAGCTCGATGCTGCCCGTGCGCTTCTCCTCGGCGATGAGGTTCATCGTGAGGGCGGGGGCCGCGACGACGAGCATCACGGAGACGAGCTCGTACAGATTGCGCACGCTCGTGACGCCCTGCAGGAAGAACGTCTGCCAGAAGAAGAAGCCCAGAAAGCCGAGCATCAGGCAGACGACGATGTAGGCCGCGGGCCCGTTGAAGTAGCTGGCGAGTTGCCGCCGCGCGATGACGAGCGTCGTACGCATCGATCATCCCTTCCCATCCGCCGCGGCGTCCCGCGTAGGCGCCTGCGGCTCGTCCGCGCTTCCCTCGGTCGGGGGCGCCTCGGAAGCCGCTCGCCGTGCCGGGCCGGCACCCCCCTCCGGCCTCGCCGTGGCCTGGCTCTGGGCGTCCCCGCCGAGCGTCAGCTCGCGGAAGATACCCTCGAGGTTCTGCCCCTCGCGTCGCAGCTCCAGCAGGACGAGCCCCGCGTCTACCGCGGCGCGGAACAGCTCGGCGCGCAGGTCGCGATCCGACGACGGCTCGATCTCGAAGCTCACCTCCCGCGCGTCGGCGCCGTCCAACGGACGCACGGCGTCGACGCCCTCGATGCGCCCGAAGGCCTCGCGCGCCGCCTCCCGCTTGCCGTTCGAGGCGGCCACCGTCACGCGGTAGCGAGCCCTTCCGCCGCGCGCGCGCAGCGCCTCGGGAGTGTCGTCCGCCACGATGCGCCCGCGCGCGATGATGAGCACGCGGCTGCAGGCCACCTGGACCTCGGCGAGATTGTGGGTGCTCAAAATCACCGTGCGCTCGCGTCCGATCTCGCGGATGAGGTCCCGGATTTCGACGGCCTGGTTGGGGTCCAGCCCGCTCATCGGCTCGTCGAGGATCAGGATGGGCGGCTCGTGCAACAGGGCCTGAGCGAGACCGACGCGCTGCCGAAAGCCCTTGGAAAGCTCGCGGATCTGCCGCGAGACGACCTCACCGAGGCGCGTGGCCTCGACGGCCTTGCGAATCTTGCGGCTCGCCTCCTCACCCTTCAGGCCGCGTACGTCGGCGACCCACCTCAGGTATTCGAGGACGAGCATGTCGGGATAGAGCGGGTTGTGCTCGGGGAGGTATCCGAGCGCGCGGCGCACGCCCATCGGGTCGTCGAACACATCGCAGCCGGCCACGCGGGCAGTTCCTTCCGTCGGCGCGATGAAGCACGTCAGGATCTTCATCGTCGTCGTCTTGCCCGCCCCATTCGGACCGAGAAAGCCGAGGACCTCGCCCCGGCGGACGTCGAACGAAACCTTCGAGAGCGCCGTCACGGACCCGTAGCGCTTGGTCAGTTCCCGCGCTTCGATCATCACGTCGGTCATGGACCGTGGCCTCCCGTCGGGGCCGCGACTGTAACCGCGACCCCCCCGCCGTCAAGCGCCGCGCCGGGCGATCCGGCCTGCGCCGACGCTCCATCGAACCGCTGGCGCCCGCGAGCCATTCCAGGCCGGCCGGGGCTCCAGACGAGGCCGTGGAGCCGCGCGGAGCTGACGCCACGACCCACCTATGGGCCCTTGAAGTGGGGCAGGAGCGGTGCACGGTGCTACGATGGATGAAGCCACCGAGGGGTACGTCATGAGCCCGAAGCGCCTTGCCTGCCGCTTCTGCCTTCTGCTCGCGCTCGCCACCGGAGCATGCGGCCGAACGGAGATGGATCTCTTCCGCGACGGAGCGCCGTCGGATTTCGACGCGGGACCCGATGCGGCCTTCGACGGGGGCGACGGCGGGGATGCGGCCGATGCGGCCGACGCGGCAGACGCCGCGGACGCGGACAACGGCGCCACGGATGCATCGGACGGCGGCGATGGCGGAGACGGGGGCGCCGAATGCACGAGGGACGAGGATTGCGACGACGGGCTGGCCTGCAACGGTCGGCCCCGATGCCTCGACGGGTTCTGCGTCACGCCGTTGCCGGTCCCGTGCGACGACGGAGTGGACTGCACGACCGACACGTGCGTCGAGCCCGACGGACGCTGCGACCACTCGCCGGACCACACCCGCTGCCCCCCGGGCCAGCTCTGCGATCCGGTCGACGGATGCGTGTCGATGGGATGTCGCACCGACGCCGACTGCGACGATGGACTCGTCTGCAACGGTCGCGAGCGCTGTGCCCGCGGCATGTGCACGGGCGGGGAGCCGCTGCGGTGCGAGGATGCGGTCCCGTGCACGATGGACCGATGCGACGAGGCGGCCGGCGGCTGCGCCCACGTCCCCCTGGACGCCTTGTGCGATGACGGCGCGTTCTGCAACGGCACCGAGCGATGCGACCCGACGCGAGGCTGCCGACGCGGCCGGCCTGTCATGTGCGACGATCGCGATCCGTGCACGACGGACCGATGCGACGAGACGTCGCGCGCGTGCGCCTCGACCCCGCTCGACGCCGACGCCGACGGTCATTCGCCGGTCTCGTGCGGTGGGTCGGACTGCGACGATGCGAACCCGCGCGTCCACCCGATGGCACGGGAGACGTGCACCGGCGGCATCGACGAGGACTGCGACGGCCTTTCCGACTGCAGCGACATGGACTGCGCGACGGACCCGGCCTGCCGCATGTGCACGCCCGAGCTGTGCACCGGCGGCCGCGACGAGGACTGCGACCGCCTCGTCGATTGCCGCGACCCCGATTGCGCCGCCGACCCCGCCTGCGCGAGCTGCGTGCCGCGCCCCGAGAACACCGCGGCCGCGTGCGCCAACGGCGCCGACGACGACTGCGACCGCCTCGTCGACTGCCGCGACCCCGACTGCGCGAGTCAGCCGAGCTGTGCGATGTGCACGCCCGAGGTGTGCACCGGCGGCCGCGACGAGGACTGCGACCGCCTCGTCGATTGCCGCGATTCCGACTGCGCGAGCCATCCGGCATGCGGTGTGTGCGCCTCTCGCGAGTCGCGCTGCGCCGACGGGATCGACGACGACTGCGACGGCCGTTTCGATTGCAGCGACACCGACTGCGCGACGGACCCCGCCTGCGCCGTCTGTGGGCGCGAGAGTTGCCGCGACGGCCGCGACAACGACTGCGACGGGCTCGTCGATTGCGCGGACGGCGACTGCGTTCGAGCGCCGGGCTGCGCGACCTGCACCGTCGAGACGTGCCGCAACGGCCGCGACGACGACTGCGACGGCCGGGTCGACTGCGACGACGAGGACTGCGCGTCTTCGCCGGCCTGCCGGTTGTGCCTGCCCGTCGAGATCTGCGGCACGGGCGTCGACGACGACTGCAATGGGCTCGCCGATTGCGACGATCCGGCCTGTGCCGGCGATCCGAGCTGCCGGCCCGGCTGCACGCCCACCGAGACGGCGTGTCGGGACGGCCGAGACAACGATTGAGACGGCACGATCGACTGCTCCGATTCCGACTGCGCCTCGCGGCCGATCTGCCGCTTCTGTTTGCCGTTCGAAGCGTGTCGCAGCGGCTTCGACGAGGACTGCGACGGCCTGTTCGACTGCGACGACCCGGACTGCGACGACGACCCGGCGTGCCGGATCTGCCGGCCTCGCGAGACGGTCTGCACCGACGGAGTCGACGACGACTGCGACGGCCTGACCGACTGCGTAGATCCGGAGTGTGCGCGCGCGCCGGGCTGCGCGCCGCCCTGCGCGCCGCGCGAGACGGCCTGCAGCGACGGGCGGGACGAGGACTGCGACATGCTCGTGGACTGCCGGGATCCGGATTGCGCGGTCGATCCGCGGTGCCGGCCGACGGCCGATGGCGGCGTCCCGCCCCGCGACGGAGGGACGCCGCGCGATTCGGGCGTACCGCCGCGCGACGCGGGGACGCCGAGCGACGCCGGGGCGATGTGCACGACGATGGAGCTCGGCGTCGCCGCATGCACGAACATGCGCGACGACGACTGCGACCGGCGCACCGACTGCGCCGATCCGGACTGCTCGCCCTGGGGGCCGAGCGGCGAGTGCTGCAATGGGCTCGACGACGACGGCGACGGCTGGACGGATTTGTTCGCGTGTCGCTGCCGCGACAACGCCGATTGCGCCGGTGTCGGCACGACACCGCTCGTCTGCTGGACCGAGACGTACTCGGTGTGCGCACCGCCGTGCAATGCGTACGGCGGCGAGGCGTACTGCGACATGATCGATCCGGCGATGCGCTGCGTCACGAGCGGGCCGCTCGCCGGCCAGTGCGTCTACCCCTGAGCGGACGAGGCACCGCGCGGCGACGCGGCGAGCGTCGGGCGTACTCGAAGGTGCGCACGCGGGACGGGGTCTCGAGGATGGCCGACGGAGGCAACCAGTGGCTCGATGCGGCCCGCGGGGCCCTCGAAGTTGCGCGCGAGGCCGGGGCGCTGCTTCTTTCGCGCTGGCGTTCGCCGGCCGCACGCGTCGTGCGCCACAAGGGACGGGTCGACCTCGTCACCGAGCAGGACCTCGCCTCCGAGCGGCTCGTACGCCGAGCGCTCGCGGCGCGATTCCCGGGGCATGCCATCGTCGCCGAGGAAGAAGACGGGCCCGCTGCGGGGACGGGGCGCGCGGGCGAGCGCGAGGCGCTCTGCTGGTGGGTCGATCCGCTCGACGGAACGACCAACTACGCCCACGGGCACCCGTTCTTCTCCGTCTCGCTGGGTCTGATGCGCGGCTCCGAGCTTCTGGCGGCGGTCATCGTCGCTCCCGCCCTCGGCCTCGAGTGGCACGGGGCGCGAGGCGCGGGCGCCTACCGCAACGGCGAGCGGTGTCGCGTCTCCGAGGTCGAACGCCTCGAAGACGCGCTGCTCGCGACGGGATTCCCCTACGACCGCCGCACTCGCCCGGACGACAATCTGCGTCGGTTCGCCCACGTCGAGAAGCACGAGTGCCAGGGCATCCGGCGCTGTGGCTCGGCGGCCATCGATCTCGCGTTCGTGGCCGACGGCACGTACGACGGCTACTGGGAACACGGCCTGAACGGATGGGACATGGCCGCCGGCGCGTTGCTCGTGCTCGAGGCGGGCGGTCGGCTCACCGACCTCGACGGTGGCGCGCCGGACCCGCGCACGGGGCGTCTGGTCGCGACGAACGGTCGCGTGCACGATGCGCTGCTCGACGCGCTCGCGAGGGCATCCGACTCGCCTGCCCCGTGACGACGGAACCTCGGGCTCGGTCTCCGACTCGGTCTCGGACTCGTAATACCCTTCGATAAACATCGACTCATCCGACCGCCGCCGTGAGAGCCGTAGACGACACGACATCCCCACCCCCCCCTCGCGATCGTGAACCGCGCCGGGGTATCCTGTCCCGTAGACAGCCCCGAGGCCCGGCGGGGCGGGAAGGCGTGCCGTGCGACGCCACGTGGGTCCGTACGTTCTCGAACAGCGGCTCGCGACCGGCGGAATGGCCGAGGTGTTCGTCGCGCGCCGCCCCGGGCCGCACGGCTTCCGCAAGCGCGTCGCGCTCAAGCGCATCCTTCCGCAGTACGCCCGCGATCCCGACTTCGTCGCGATGTTCGTCGACGAGGCGCGGATTTGCGCGCAGCTCGACCATCCCAACCTCGTGCAGGTCTTCGACTTCGGCGAGGCCGACGGCGAGCTGTACATCGCGATGGAGTACGTCGACGGCTCGAGCGTCAACCGCTTGCTGCGCGCGGTGGCGGCCCGCGGCGAGGCCGTCCCAGAAGAGGTCGTGCTCCACGTGGGATCGCAGTGCGCACACGCGCTCGATCACGTCCATCGCGCGGTCGACGAGCAGGGGCGGCCGCTCGGCCTCGTCCACCGGGACGTCAGCCCCGCCAACGTGCTGCTGTCGCGCACGGGGCACGTCAAGCTCGCCGACTTCGGCATCGCGCTCTCGAGCGGCAAGCGCGCACGCACCGACGAGGGGCACGTGCGCGGCAAGCTCGGATACATGTCGCCCGAGCAGGTGGTCGGTCGCGCGCTCGACGGTCGGAGCGACGTGTTCACGCTGTGCACGGTCCTCGCCGAGATGCTGCTGGCCGAGCCCCTGTTCGGCACGGGCAACGACGTGGACGTGCTGGTTCGCATCCGGGACGCGGACGTCTCGCGCCTGAACCGTGCGCTGCGGCGCGTGCCCCGAGACGTCGTCGAGGTCGTCCGCACGGGGCTGGCACGTCGACCCGAGGATCGGCCGACGGCGCGCGAGCTGGCCGTCGCCATCGACTCGGTGCGTCGCCGACGGGGCCTCGTCCGCGGTCCGGAGCGCACAGCGGCGTTGCTGCAACGCCTGGAGCTCGTGACGCCGAGCCCGGCCGACCGCGGCGCCGTCGAAGCCGGCGCGCGGCCGACCACGTTGCTCGATCCCGTCGGTCTGGCCTCCGAGACGTTGCCTCAGGTCGTGGACCTGTCGGCGCCTGCTCCCCAGCTCTACGAGATCGCGGGACGGGCCGGTTCCGTGAGCTTTCCCGAGCTCGTACGCCTGATCAC
Source organism: Myxococcota bacterium (assembly GCA_025054695.1). GTDB lineage: Bacteria > Myxococcota_A > Polyangia > Polyangiales > JANWZI01 > JANWZI01. The sequence continues at coordinate 22,084 of JANWZI010000009.1, forward strand.
GCTCGGTGCGGTCGGCCCGCAGACGCCCGTGCGCCGTCACGGCGGCGAGGCACGGCCCGCCGCCGAGCTTCCCGAGCTCGTTCGCATCGTCTGTTCACCGGGCCGCACGTGGCCGGGCGACGTGCTCGTGCGGAGCGAGCGGCGTGGCGTGCTCGACGGCGCGAGCCTGGTGCACGTCGTACATCGGTTGTGCACCGAAGGGGCCACCGGTGCCCTCTATCTGTTCGATGGGGACCGGCGCAAGAAGATCTACTTCGTCGAAGGGCGTCCGGAATTCGTCACCTCGACGGACCCCTCGGAGCTGCTCGGAGAGTTTCTCGTGACCACGGGGCGCTGTCTGCGCATGGAGGTCGACATGGGGCTCGCCGTCATGTCCCGGCACGGCGGCCGGCTCGGTGACGCGCTGGTCGCCCTCGGCATCCTGCGCCCCGCGGAGCTGTACGCGGCCATCTGGGAGCAGGTGCGGGCGCGCTACCTCGAAGCGTTCCGGTGGGACCGCGGCCAGTGGGCCTTCGTCGGCGGCGAGCGCAGCGGCGAAGAAGTGCTACCGGGCACCCACGATCCCCGAGAGCTGTTGCGCGACGCGGCGCGCGAAAGCGACGTCGCCCGTCTGGCCGCCCGTCACGCCGCACTCGAGAACCGCCGGTTGCTGGGCAATCCCCGCGCGCCCGTCCCGCTCGCGCTGTACCGCGTCCCGCCGGCATGGACCCGCGTGCTGTCCGTGCCGCTCGAGGGGACGACCGTGGGCGCCGTGCTCGACTCCGAGCGCCGCCGCGGCCCGCGTTCGCTCGACGAGGCACACCGCGCGTTGCACCTGGGACTCTCTTGCGAGTTGCTGCTCGCAGCCTGAGAGCACCGCACCGAGCCCTCGCTCCGTAGCTGGAGTGGGAGCTCGGGATCGCGCTCGGACTCGGACTCGGTCTCGGTCTCGGTCTCGGACTCGGACTCGCTCTCGGTCTCGGTCTCGGTCTCGGACTCGGTCTCCGACTCGGACTGTGGCTCGTACTCGAGAAGATCCCCGCCGTCTCGGCCCTCGTCGACCGCAACGGAGAGCGCGCTGGCTGGCGTCACGGGGCGCGGCTCGCGCAGGCCGCCGCCCACGGAGCCACGTCGCGCCCCGGGGCGCGTGCGTACAGACGCGTGCCCGCGCTCAGTCGCACGCGGGTTCCGCGCCAGCGCACGTGCCGGAACGGCGGCGTCGCGATGCCCACGAGGGTCACGAGCACGTCGCGCAAGGGTCCGACGAAGACGGGCTGCCACAGGCCGGCGCGGCCGTGCAACGCGAGGTGGTGCGTCGCGTCGCGCGCCGCAGTCAACAGCAGCGCGCCACCGAGCGCGACCGTCCACGGCACACCGCACAGTGGAGCGAGCGCGGCCAGAACGATTGGTCGAAGCAGGGGCTCGAGCAGGAAGGCGACCGGCTGCAATCGCCAACGCATCATCGACCAGCGCAGTTGACGCTGCAGGAAACCGCGCACCGTCGTCTGCACCGTGACGTTGTCGACGACGTCCGCGGCGATCCGCACACGCCAGCCGGCTTCGTGGAACATCCGCCCCATCACGTAGTCCTCGGCGAGCACGCTGGAGACGCTTTCGAACCCTCCGAGCGCCTCGAAGACCGAGCGCCGGAACATCATCGACTTGCCCATCACGACCGGATGGATCGCCAGCAGCGTGGGCAGAGCGACGGCCGCGACGATCTCGCCGTCGAGGTGCGCGTTCTCGAGCGCGGCGCCGATCGTCCGAGCGCCGCGACCGCGCACGGGCGTCGTCACCAGGCCGGTCCCAGCTCGCTCGAGCTCGCGCTGCATCGCGCGCAGGTACCCGCGACCCGCACGCACGTTCGAGTCGCTGATCACGAGCACGTCGTGCGTCGCTCCGACGGCTTCGAGCATCGCGCGCAGGTTCGCCACCTTGGGGTTAAGGCCGGGGCCCCCATCGTGAACCACCAACCGGGCCTGCACGTGCGGGTAGGCCGCGATCAGTCGCCGCACGACGGCCACGGCCGGGTCCGAAGCCCCACGTACCCCGAAGACGATCTCGAACCGAGGGTGGTCCTGCTCGAAGAAGCTACGCAGGTTGTCCTCGAGCTCCGGGTCGACGCCGCAAAGCGGCTTCAGGACGGTCACGCCTTGCAGGGCATCGTCCGACGACGGAGCCGTCGATGCGCGTGATGACGTCGCACGGCGGCGGCGTCGGCAGACGTGTACGACCGCGACGGCGCCGGCGACGGTCCACGAGATGCTTGCCATTGCTAGCAGGATCCATACGGTAGTCATACGATTTCGGCCACTTAGCCGGAATTGTGCCACGCGAAAACCACTTGGGATTTCGCTTACACCCCCGTCGCGCAGCGTACGCGCGTTCACATTCCGCTGGGTCGCGCGACGGCGACTCGGAGGTCGCGGTGCGCGGCGATCGACTTGCTCGCTCGCGCCCGGTCGGATGTCCACGATGCGCTTCCCGCGGTCTCCGAGCGGCTGTCACGGCGCCGTTCGTGTCGATCGATGGCGCGGAGCGGCGTTGCGAGCCCGAGCCCGTTTCCGAGTCCGAGTCGGAGCCCGAGTCCGAGTCCGAATCGCGATCGAGCAACGTGACCGCCGCCGTCAGGCGCGGACTCGGAAGGATGCCGCGCGCATGTCACGCGGCGCGACGGATCGCGGAGGCGACCCGGAGGGCGCAAGGATCGACGGTTCGTTCCGTGGAACGCGCCGGCGTCGACGCGCGCCCGCGTGTGCCGGAGCGACGACGATACCGAGGCTTGCTTGTGACGACTTCGGTGGAGTGTTAGTCTTTCAGCGCTTCGATTGCAGCCACGCAGTACCGAAGTTTCGGCGGCCGACCCAGAGCCGCTGTCCGCCTTGCTCGACCGGGTCCGGTCCTACCAGCCGCGGCTCGACGACGAATCGATCCGCCGCGCGTACCGGTACGCGGAGCGCATGCACCTGGGCCAGCTGCGCAAGTCGGGGGAGCCGTACTTCACGCATCCGCTCGCGGTCGCGGGAATCATCGCCGAAATGCGCCTGGACGCGACGAGCGTGTGCGCGGCGCTGCTGCACGACGTGCTCGAGGACACCGCCGCGACCGAAGAGGAGCTCGTGCGGCTGTTCGGTCGCGAGGTCGCGTTCCTCGTCGACGGCGTCACCAAGCTCGGTCGGTATAACTTCGCGAACAAGGAGGACCAGCAGGCGGAGAGCTTCCGCAAGATGCTCGTCGCCATGGCGCGCGACATCCGCGTGCTGCTCGTCAAGCTGGCCGACCGGCTCGACAACATGCGCACGCTCGATGCGATGAGCCCCGATGCGCAGGAGCGGATCGCGCGCGAGACGCTCGAGATCTACGCACCGCTCGCCGGTCGCCTCGGCATCCAGTGGATCAAGGCCGAGCTCGAGGACCTCTCCTTCCGACACCTGCACCCGGAGGCCTATCGGGACCTGCGCGCACAGCTCAAGAAGCAGGCGCGGGATCGCGAGCGGTACATCGCGGACGTGAGCCGTCGGCTGCACGCCATGCTCGCCGAACGCGGCTTCGCGGTCGAGGTGCACGGTCGCGTCAAGCACCTGTACTCGGTCTGGCGCAAGATGCGCGACAAGGGGCTCGAGCTGGACCAGATCCACGACCTGGTGGCGTTCCGCGTCATCGTCGAGGACGTGGCCGATTGCTACGCGGCCCTCGGCGTCGTGCATGCCCAGTGGACGCCCGTGCCCGGCCGCTTCAAGGACTACGTCGCGCTCGCCAAGCCCAACCTCTACCAGTCGCTGCACACCGCGGTGATCGGTCCGGGGGGCAAGACCCTCGAAGTGCAGATCCGCACCGAGGAGATGCACCGGCACGCCGAGTTCGGTGTGGCGGCGCACTGGCGCTACAAGGAGGGCGCCGCCGCGCGCCGCACCGGGCGCGCCGAGGCGGCGTTCGAGGAAAAGATCGCCTGGCTGCGCCAGCTCATGGAGTTCCAGAAGGAGGTTCCCGACCCGGCGGAATTCCTCGAGACCATCAAGGGCGATCTGGTCGCCGACGAGGTCTACGTCTTCACCCCGCGCGGGGACGTGAAGATCCTCCCGCGCAACGCGACCCCCGTCGACTTCGCCTACGCCGTGCACAGCGAGGTCGGCCATCACTGCGCGGGCGCGCGCGTCAACGGGGTAATGGTCCCGTTGCGGCACGTGCTTCGCAACGGCGACGTCGTGGAGATCCTGACGAACACCGCGCAGCACCCGAGCAAGGACTGGCTGGAGTTCGTCGTCTCGAGTCGCGCACGCTCGCGTATCCGTCAATACGTCCGTGCCGAGGAGCGGCGTCGTTCGATCGAGCTGGGCCGCGATCTCGTCGAGCGGGAGATGCACCGCAGGGATCTGTCGCTCCAGCGCTGGCTCAAGAACGGCGAGCCGGGCCCGGTCCTGTCGCGTTTCCGGGTGCAGAGCGTCGAGGAGCTGTTCGCGCTCGTCGGCATCGGCAAGCTCGGCGCGCAGGACGTCGTGGCAGCCATCGCGCCCCCGGACGACACCGAGGCGCGCGAGACCTTCCGTCCGAGCTTGATCGAGCGCACGGTCCGCAAGGTGACGGGGCGCGACGGCGACGCGATCGTCATCGACGGTCACGACGACGTGCTCGTCCGGTTCGCGCGGTGCTGCAATCCGGTGCCGGGCGACCTCGTCACGGGCTGGATCACGCGTGGGCGCGGCGTCACGGTCCACCGGCGCGGCTGCGCGCGCGCGATGGAGCTCGACCCGGAGCGACGCATCGAGGTGAGCTGGGGGAGCGCCCCCCAGGTCGCGTTGCCCGTGCAGTTGCGCGTGACGACCGCGGACCGTCCCGGGATCCTCGCCAACGTGTCGGCCGCGTTCACGCAGTGCGGCGTCAACATCAGCGAGGCGACCTGCAGGACGTCGCCGGAGGGGCGCGCGGTGAACCTGTTCCAGTTCACGGTCGGCAATCTCAAGAAATTGCGCGAAGTGATGCGCGCGGTGCAGCGCGTCGACGGCGTCTACGAGGTCGAGCGCGTCTGACCCGCGGCACGGGAACCGGCCTTGCGGGACGGGATCCCGCGCCGTCGCGTCCGATCACGCCCGCCCGCGGTGCGGCGGCATCCCGGGGCTTGTGCTCGGGTGGTCGACGGCGGATGATGCGCCCGACCGGTGACCGCGTGCCCGCGGCCGTCCGCCGACCCGTGGAGCCCGGCGCGGGGTCGGTTCGAGCAGGATGAATGCGAGCGGCGGGTGCTGCGTCTGGGGCACGACCGGCCGGTGTGAAAGAGGACGCGGGCTCGACGGGCCCGGCAACGACAGGAGAAGAACATGAAGAGAGCGCATGCGTACGTGCTGATCGCGGGATCGCTGCTCGGGACGAGTTCCGCCGCGGCGCAGAGCAACTTCGGAACCATCGTCCTGCGCTCCGGATTCACGCCGGATCCACACATCGTGAACGGCGTCAGCGGGGGCAGTCAGCCCGCCTCGAACCTCGCGCCAGGCTGTCGCGGCTTCGTCACGGCCCAGCCCGATCACATCCTCAACCTAACGACCCCGTTCACGTTCCTGCGCATCTTCGCCGAGAGCGCGGCGGACACGACGCTGGTCGTGCAGCAACCGACCGGGGCCATCGTGTGCAACGACGACACGTACGGACGCAATCCCGCGATCGAAGGCACCTTCCCGGCGGGTACCTATCGCATCTGGATCGGATCCTACCACGCCGGTCAGCACGCGCAGTACCAGCTCAAGCTCACCGAGCTCCGTGCCGTCGTGCCGGGCGGAGGCGCCGTGGGAGTCGGCGTGGTCGCCGGTCCCAACCCGGGTCTCGACGTGAACGCACGACGCGGCAATTTCCGACCCGTCTCGCTGCGCTCGGGATTCCTGCCCGATCCCAGGCGATTGACGGGCACGAGCGGCGGTGCGTTCGACGCGGCGCAGCTCGGCGGTGGTTGCCGGGGATGGGTGGCGGCGCGTCCCGACCATGTGGTCACGCTGCGCAGCGGCTTCAATTTCCTTCGGATGTACGTCTCGTCGCAGGCCGATACGACGCTGGTCGTGCGTACCCCGGACGGTCGCTGGCTGTGCAACGACGACACGTTCGGAACCAACCCTTCCATCGAGTCTCCGAGCTGGGGGCCGGGGCGGTACCTGGTCTGGGTGGGCAGCTACCAGCAGGGCGTGATGGCGCCGTACCAGATCTTCTTCACCGAGCTGCCCACCAACGGCCCGTAACCGCCGGTCCGCGGGGCGCGGGCAAAGTCGGGAAGCGTACCGGCCGCGCCGCGGATCCATGGCCTCGGGTGAGTCGTGGCGCTCTTCACGTGACGTGATGGGAGCTCGAGGCCGAATCCGAGGCCGAGTCGGAGTCTGAGCCCGTGCCCGAGTCCGAGTCCGAGACGAACTCCGAGTCCGTGCCGGAGACAGAGCCCGAGTCCGAGGTCGAGTCCGAGACCAGGTCGGAGCCCGAGCCTGCGCGGGTGGCGTGAAGCGGATACGTGCGTCACAGTCCGCCGGTCCCGTGGAGCGGACCGTCCATCTCGTTTCGCTCGGCTGCGCCAAGAACGAGGTCGACGCCGAGGTCATGCTCGGCGTGTGCGAGGCCGAAGGCTGGCGTCTGGTTCCGCGGCCGGAGCAGGCCGAGGTCATCGTCGTCAACACGTGCAGCTTCATCGGGCCCGCGCGCCAGGAGTCGGTCGACGCCATCCTCGCGGCAGCGCGCATGAAGGAGCAGGGGCGTTGCCGGACGCTTGTCGTCGCCGGGTGTCTGGCCCAGCGCTACCCGGAGGCCCTCGCCGCCGAGCTTCCTGAGGTCGATCACTTCCTCGGCACGAGCGACGCGCTGCGCCTCGCAGATGTGCTACGAGGCCACGCGCCCCGAATGGCCGTCGGTCATCCGGCGGCGTGGACGATGCGGGCGTCGGACCCGCGCCGGGTCGCCCGGCGTCCGCACAGCGTCTACGTGAAGATCGCCGAGGGATGCAACCGCCGCTGCGCGTTTTGCGCGATTCCGTCGTTTCGGGGACCGCAGCGCAGCCGCCCGCTCGACGACGTCGTGGCCGAGGTCCGCGCCCTGGTTGAGCAGGGCGCCGTCGAGATCAACCTGGTCGCGCAGGACACGGTGGCGTGGGGGCGCGACTTGCCCGATCGACCGCGGCTCGCTTCGCTGCTCGAGGCGATCGCGCGCGTGCCCGGCGTGCGCTGGGTCCGGATGCACTACCTGTATCCGGAATCGCTGGACGAGCGTCTGCTCGCGTTGATGCGAGACGATCCGCGCGTGCTGCCGTACGTGGACATGCCGCTGCAGCACGCTTCGGACGCGATGCTGCGACGCATGCGCCGCGGCCGAGGCGGCGATGCGTTGCGGCGACGCATCGAGCGCATACGAGAAGCCCTTCCCGGATCCGTCTGGCGCACCTCCTTCATCGTCGGTCATCCCGGCGAGACGGACGCCGACTTCGAGGAGCTGGTCCGACTCGTCGAGTGGGCGCAGTTCGATCACGTCGGCGTCTTCGTGTTTTCGCCCGAGGAAGGCACGCCGAGCGGAGTGATGCGAGACCGCGTCCCCACGCGCGTCGCACGCGAGCGTCAGCGGCGCCTGTACGCGGTGCAACGCGCAATCAGCCGACGCAAGCTGGCCGAATTCGTCGGGCGCACGCTCGAAGTGCTCGTCGACGGCCCGAGCTCGCAGAGCGAGTGGCTGCTCGAGGGTCGGTACTGGGGACAGGCGCCCGACGTCGACGGCACCGTGACGCTCGCCAACGGCACGGCGCAGCCCGGCCAGATACGCCTTGCGCGGGTCACCGCGGCGGCCGACCACGATCTCGTTGCGGATCTGCTCGATGCAGAGGGGCGCTCGGACGCACCGCCGCCCGCGGCCGTCCGTCGTCGCGTGCGCCTGCGCACCGTCGCCTGAGGTCGTGGCGTCCACACCGATTGACCCTCGCACGCCCCCGCCCTATATGACCGCGGCCCGGTGGGAGCCGAGCGATGGCGACGTACATCACCAAGGACTGCATCAACTGCGGGGCCTGCGAGCCCGAATGCCCCAACGACGCGATCAGCGAGGGCGAGGACATCTACGTCATCAACCCCGAGCTGTGCACCGAGTGCGTCGGCTTCCACGACCACGAAGCCTGCCAGGCCGTCTGTCCGGTCGAGTGCTGCCTGCCGAACCCCGACATTCGGGAGGACGAGAAAACGCTCATCGAGCGGGCCCTGCGCCTGCATCCCGACGACGAGCAGCTGAAGGCGCGGGTCGCAGCCAACGACTTCCCGTCGCGATTCCGCAAGTAGCGCGCGCACGGGACGGATTGCCGCGCCCGGGATGGGCGCCGTCGCTGCTCGTCGCGCTCGTCACCGCGTCCTGCGCCCCGACGGTCGCGGCTCCGCTCGGCGCGTCCGTCGCGCCGGAGGGTCGCTTCGAACTCGCGGCCGGCGCGAGCGGTCGCCTGCCGGGACGTCGCATTCGCGAGGCAGCGGCCTCCGACGCGCGCATGGCCAATGGCGTGGTGGGGGGCGGGCCGGCGCCCGTGCTCGCAATCCGGCACGGCCTGTCGCGTCGGGTTGATGTCTCGCTCCTCGTCGTGGGTGCCGGTGCCGGCGCGGAGGTTCGATTCGCGCCGGTGCTCGTCGAGGGGCCCGCGCGCATGCGGCTGTTCACCGGCGTGCGCGGGCTCGTCGCCGTCGACGCGTCGGGCGACTCGGATGGCTTGCGCACGCGCGTCGTGCTCGATGCGCCGCTCGCCGTCGGAATCGATGCCTCCTCGCTCCTTCTCGTGTGGGGCGGTTTGCGGGGCGGCACGATCCTCGTCGATGGCCCGCGCGGGCCACGGGCATGGCGTGGGGGCGCGCTACTCGGTTTCGGCACGGGCCTGCGCGACGTGCACGCGCTCGCCGAGCTGGGCGCGACGTTCGAGTCGTGGCACGGTGGGGTCGGTGCGGCGGGTCTCGTTCTCGAGCCCGCGTTCGCGATTCGCCTTCGCTTCTGAAGCGCGTGCGCGCCGACCGGGGCTCGAGCCGTTTCAGCGTGTCCGTGCGGCGGGCCCCCGCATCCCCATCTGGATCCGCTCGCCGAGGAGCGCGCCGAACAGCGTCACCATCACGCCGACCAGGCCTCCGATGACGTAGAGCGGAGCCGGGATGTCGTACAGCTCGTCGATGTGGATCAGCCACGCCACCGTCGGGATCGAGGCCATGAAGGCTCCCACGGCGGGCTCGTAGAACGTGCGCCCCGGCGACAGCAAGCCCGTGATGATGCCGCCGACGAACCAGATGGCCGCGCTGAGCAGCATGCCGGGCGTTCCCTGCGGGTCGTACACGTCGCTGAGCACCGCAGGCAAGAGCACGAGCACGATCGCCTGGAGCACGACGTTGATGCCGAACGCGACAAAGGCCCACTTCCAGGTGAAGGCGTGCTGTTGGTAGCGCCGTCCCTGCGCCTCTTCGTCGAGGGGGTCGATGGTCCCCGCGTCGAGACGCGCCCCGCACGAGACACAGCGGGCGGCGGTGCCCGGATTCTTGAAGCCGCAGATCGCGCAGACGATTTCTTTCGCCGCCATGATGTCGAGCCTCATCTTCGCAGGGTCGCGTGGCGCCACGCAAGCGCGGCGCACGGGTTGCCGCGACGTCCGGCGGGCTTCGGGCAGGGCGGGGTCGCGCGCACGGGCGCGCCGCACGCACCGGAACGGGGTCGACGGCATGCGTTCGCGCCCAGCAGGGTCGAGGGGCCGTCACCGGTGGTGGAGCGCGCCGGCTGGACGTTCGTCACGTCCGGGCCGTGGCGCACCGAGCGCCGAGGCGGGTTCGTGGACGGGATCGGGGGCCTGTGACGGATCCGGAAACGGCAGTCGCGTGTCGGCGCCGTCCGCGCGAGGTCGTGTCGCGTCCGCGGTCCGCGCGTCGGTCGTCGCCCGCGAGGCGAGCAGCAACGCCCGGGCCCGTTCGACTCCCTCGTGCAGCCGACGAACCCACGGGCCCCGCGCTCCGGTTCGCTCGACCATGACGAGCGTCATCTCCCAGTAGCGGATCGCGTGACGCAGCAACGGCTCGACGAGCCGCGCGACGGATCGACGGTAATCCTGCGCGTACAGCGCGAGCTCCCGCTCGTCCATCTCGAAGCGGGGGGGCGGCACGGGCGCCGCCATCACGGTCTCCCAAAACGAGAGATAGAGCTCGCCCACGCGATAGCCCGACGCGGACGACCAGTACGGATCCGCGAACGTCATCGCCTGGAAGTACTCCCGCTGGGCTTGCAGCAGATGGCGTGCTCGTCGCTCGAGCACGGCTCGTTGCTCGGGCACCGGACCGGGAGGCAATCGCACGGACTCGGCACGGCGCCTGGCGACCTCGCCGAGCACGAACGCGGCGCACGCCGCGAACGCGGGGTCCGCGATGCGGTCCTCGCCCCGGCGGCTGCGGTGGAAGACCAGCGCTTCGCGCGCCGCGCGTTCCGCCTCGTCGAGCCGATCGAGCTCGGCGAGCGCGAGGGCCCGGCGGGCCATCGCCTCCAGACGCTCGTCGGAGCGAAGGTCCGACCGATCGAGCACCGCGGCCGCCACCTCCACCGCGCGCTCCAGCCGACCCGCTTCCGGGAGCCACTCGAGCAACAGCAGCCCCGCGTGGCGTCCATCACGACCCCGCGGGTGGCTGGCGAGCAGTCGTTCGAGCCGGGCGATGGCGTCGTGGAGCTTGTCGGTCGCGCGCAGACACAGCGCGGCGTTGTACAGTGCCGGAGCGGCGGCTTCGCTCGAGGGAAACCGATCGACGAGCCGGTCGTAGAGCGCGACCGCCCCCTCGCAGTCACCCTCTCGGGCGCGCGCACGAGCCCGTTCGAACAGTTCCGGCGCGTCCATCCATTCGATGGCGAACGAGCCGTCGGGACGGAGGCGCGCCTCGAGGCGGATCTCGTCGCCGCGCACGTGGCGCGAGGGCCGATGCGCGCTGGACGCCGAGCCGCAGCCCAATGCGAGGAGGAGCGCGACCCCGAGCCCCGTCGCCGCACGCGTCGAAAATTCGACCTGCCCCCGCGTCGATTCTACGTTCGTCCGGGGCAGGTCGGACGGCCGCTCCGGAGGAATCATGCACGTTCCGGGCTTTCCTCGCACCATGTCGCGTTCCGACGTGACGAGCGCCTCGGTCGCGTTGCGGGCCCGAGGCGCGTACGGGTCCGCGCAGGGCCGCCTCCATCCGGACGACACCCCCGCCGACCGCGTGCGCGACGAGTGGGGCCCGCTCGGCCGCACGGAGCTCGACGCGTTCGCGATGCACGAGGCGTTGTGCGAGTCGTTGCCGATCGGCACACCCGAGCGCGCGCGGACGATCGAACGGCTCGGATACGAGGACGAGGCGCATTTCGAGCGCGTGCGGCGCACGTTCCTCAAGTATTACGGCATCGGCGAGCCCGACGCGCCGATTTCGACCTACGTCTGGGGCGACCGGGCGAGCGAGGCGATCGCCCTGGCGCGGCGGGCGCTCGAAGCCTCGGCTCGCTCCGCGACGAGCTCGGACGGTACGGGCCCCGCCGGTCCCGCGGGCCGCCGCGACGATCAGGACAGCCGGTCCCGATAGTCCTCGTAGCGGAAGCGCCGGACGACGTGCAGGCGTCGCGTCGCCGGATCCCACGTCGCGATCGACGGGTGGCGCACGCCGTTGAACGTGGTCGTCTTGACCATCGTGTAGTGTGCCATGTCCTCGAAGACGATGCGGTCGCCGGGACGCAGCGGCGCATCGAAGGCGTAGTCGCCGATGACGTCGCCCGCGAGGCAGGTCGGGCCGCCGAGCCGGTAGGTGTGCGGGCGCTCGCCCGGATCGCCCGCGCCGCGCACAAGGGGCCGGTACGGCATCTCGAGGACGTCCGGCATGTGACAGGTGGCGCTCACGTCGAGGATGGCGTTGTGGACCGCGCCGTTGCGGACGACGTCGAGGACCTGGGCGACGAGCACGCCGGTGCCGATGGCGACCGCCTCGCCCGGCTCGAGGAACAGCGCGAGGTGGGGGTGGCGCCGACGCAGGTCCAGCAGAAGCGCGACGAGCGCGTCGGCGTCGTAGCTCGCGTGCGTGATGTGGTGGCCGCCGCCGAGGTTCAGCCAACGTACCCGCGGCAGCAGGTCGCCGAAGCGCGCCTCGAACGCGGCGAGCATGCGCGCGAGCGCGTCCGGTCCGTGCTCGCACAGCGCGTGCACGTGCAGTCCCTCCAGGCCCTCCATGCGCGCGGGGTCGATTTCGGCACGCGTCGCACCCAGACGCGAGCCCGGCGCGCACGGATCGTAGAGCGCGACTTCGACCTCGCGGTGCTCCGGATTGACCCGCAGGCCGCACGAGACGCGTCGCCCACGCTGCAGCGCACGTTCGACCTGCGGCCGGAACCTTTCCCACTGCGACAGGGAGTTGAAGATCACGTGATCGGCCAGCTCGAGAACCTCGTCGAGGTCGGCGGGCGCGTACGCCGGCGCGTACACGTGGACCTGGCCGCCGAACGCCTCGCGCCCCAGTCGCGCTTCCCAGGGACCGCTGGCGGCCGTGCCGGCCAGATGGCGGCGCACCAGCGGCGCCACCGACCACATCGCGAAGCCCTTGAGCGCGAGCAGGATCGTGCAGCCGGCGCGCCGCTGTACGTCGTCGAGCACGCGCAGATTCCGCTCGAGTCGTCCTAGATCGACGACGAACGCCGGCGTCTCGACCTCACGCGGGTCGAGGTCCCGGCACGCCTCGCCGGGGAACGCGACCACGGCCGTGGGACTCACGGGCGGCTCAGCGCTCCTGGACGTGCCAGGGCAGGCCCATCGAGGCGATGCGCGCGAGGAACGGATCGGGGTCGAGCTGCTCGACGTTCCAGACGCCCGGCCGCTTCCATAGGCCCTCGAGGACCATCATGGCGCCGGCGACCGCCGGCACGCCCGTCGTGTACGAGACGGCCTGCGCGCCCACCTCGCGGTAACACGCGGCGTGATCGCACACGTTGTACAGGAAATAGCGCTTGGTCCGTCCGTTCTTCTCGCCCTCGACGAGCACGCCGATCGAGGTTTTGCCCGTGTAGTTCTCGGCCAGGCTCGACGGATCGGGCAGCAGCGCCTTGAGAAACTGTAGCGGCACGATGTCGACGCCCTGGAAGCGCACCGGATCGACCCGCAGCATGCCGACGTTGCCCAGCACGCGCAGGTGCTCGAGGTAGCTGTCGCTGAAGGTCATCCAGAAGCGGGCGCGCTCGATCTCCGGGAAGTGCTTGACGAGCGACTCCAGCTCCTCGTGGAACATCAGATAGCTCTTGCGCGGGCCGACCTCGGGGTAGTCGAAGTCCTCGCTGATGGACAGCGGCTCGGTCTCCACCCACCGGCCGTGCTCCCAGTACCGGCCCTTCGCGGTCACCTCGCGCAGGTTGATCTCGGGGTTGAAGTTCGTCGCGAACGCCTTGCCGTGGCTGCCGGCGTTGCAGTCGTAGATGTCGAGCGTGCGGATGCGGTCGAGCAGGTGCTTGCGCGCATACGCGGTGAACGCGTTGGTCACCCCCGGATCGAAGCCGCAGCCGAGGATCGCCGTCAGGCCCGCCGTGCGGTAGCGCTCGTCGTAGGCCCACTGCCAGCGGTACTCGAATCGGGGCACATCGGGCGGCTCGTAGTTGGCCGTGTCGAGGTAGTCGCACCGCTCCTGCAGGCAACCGTCCATGATCGCGAGGTCCTGGTAAGGCAGCGCGACGTGGATGACGATGTCGGGTTTGAGCTCTCGAACGAGTGCGGCGACCTGGTCCGGCTGGTCGGCATCGACGCGTCGCGCGAGCGCGCGCCGCGGCAGGCTCGCGACGAGACGCTCGACCCGTTCCAGCGTTCGCGACGCGATGGCGATCTCCGAGAACGCCTCGGTGGCCTGGGCGCACTTGTGCGCGACCACGCGACCGACGCCCCCCGCCCCGATGATGAGCACGCGCTTGCCCATGGTGAACCTCCCGAACGGTTCCGCGAGCTCCGTCCGCTCCCTTCAGACTTCGAGGATGTCCTTCTCTTTCTTCTGGAGGATTTCGTCCACCTTCGCGGTCCCGGCCGCGACCGTCTCTTCGATCTTCTTGCGCGCCCGATCCGCCTCGTCGGCGCTCACCTCGCCGTCCTTGTCGAGCGCATCGACCATGTCCTTGGCGTCGTGCCGCGCCTTGCGGATCGCGACCTTGCATTCCTCGCCGGCCTTGCGCGCGAGCTTGACGAGCTCGCGGCGGCGCTCCTCCGACAGCGGCGGCATCGGCACCCGGATGAGATCCCCGTCGACCTGGGGGTTGAGGCCGAGCCCCGACTCCCGAATCGCCTTCTCGACCGCCCGCACCTGCGACTTGTCCCAGGGTTTGACGGTGAGCAGGCGGGGCTCGGGCACCGAGACCGTGGCCATCTTCGCGACCGGCGTCGGTGTCCCGTAGTAGTCGATCCGGATCGAGTCGAGCAGGTCGGGGTGCGCACGCCCGGTGCGCAGTCGGGACAGCTCACGGCGCAACGCCTCGTGCGCCTTCTCGATGGCCGTCTTCAGCTCCTTCATCACGTCTTCGAGCATGGCCCCCTTCACTCCTCTCCGTGTTCGCCGACGAGCGTCCCGACGTCCTCGCCGAGCACCACGCGCCGGATGTTGCCTCGCTTGGCGAGCCGGAAGACGCGGATGGGCATCCGGTGATCGCGACAGAGCGCCACCGCCGTCGCGTCCATCACGCCGATGCGATCGGCCAAGAACCGGTCGTAGCTCAGCCTCCGGTACATGCGCGCGTCGGGGTGTCGTTCCGGGTCGCGGTCGAAGACACCGTCGACCTTCGTCGCCTTGCACAGCAGTTCCGCGTGGATCTCCATCGCGCGCAGAGCCGCCGCGGTGTCCGTCGAGAAGTACGGATTGCCCGTGCCGGCGACGAAAATCACGACGCGTCCCTTCTCGAGGTGCCGGACGGCGCGCCGCCGGATGTACGGTTCGGCCACCTGGCGGATCTCGAGCGCCGAGACCAGGCGCGTGTTCGTGCCGAGTTTCTCGAGCGCGTCCTGCAGCGCGATGCCGTTGATGACCGTCGCGAGCATGCCCATGTAGTCGGCGCTCGCGCGCTCCATGCCGGCGGCGCTGCCCCGCAGGCCCCGGAAGATGTTCCCGCCGCCGATGACGATGGCGAGCTGAACGCCCAGCGACGCCGCTTCCGCGAGCTCCGCGCTGATGGTGCCGAGCGTCTCCGGATGCACGCCGTAGCCCCCGGGCTCGCCGCACAGCGCCTCCCCCGAGAGCTTGAGCAGGATGCGCCGGTGTCGCATGCCCGCACCCGCCGCGCCCGCCCGCGCGCGCGGCTCAGCCGGCGCCCGCGAGCGTGGCCGCCACGTCGGCGGCCAGATCCTGCGCCTTGCGCTCGAGCCCCTCGCCGAGCTGGTACCGCACGAATCGCCGCACCGCGATTTTCTCGCCGAGGCGCGCCGTCAGCTCGTCGGCGAGCTGGCCGATGGTCTTGCTCTCGTCCGTGATCGAAGGCTGTTCGACGAGGCACACCTCGGTGAGCCACTTGCCGAGCTTGCCCTCGACGATCTTGTCGACGGCCGCCTCCGGTCGCTTCTTGCCGCTCTTCTCGTCCTCGAGCGCGACCTGCTCGCGGAACATCGCCCGACGCGCCGCGAGGACCTCCGCGGGCACGTCCTCGCGTCGTACGTACTCGGGGCTCATCGACGCGATCTGCAAGCCGACGAGATCGACGAACGCGCGGAACGCCTCGTTGCGCGCGACGAAGTCGGTCTGGCAGTTGACTTCGACCAGCACGCCGACGCGACTGCCGGAGTGGATATAGGCGTGGATGACGCCCTCGGTCGCGATGGCACCGGCCTTCTTGACGGCCTTCGCCAGGCCCTTCTTCTGGATAATCTCGACCGCCCGCTCCTCGTCGCCGCCCGCCTCCACGAGGGCGTTGCGGCAATCCATCATCCCGGCGCCCGTCCGATCGCGGAGCGCCTTGACCATTGCTGCGGTGATCTCGGCCATGGTGTCCTGCCTCGTTCGTACACGCGCCCCGTTCGACCGCTCAGCCCGCCTCGCCGCCCTCGTCGCCCTCCCCCTCCGCGCTCGGTGCTGGAGGCTGCGAGCGGCGGCCCGTTCCGCGCCGGCGCGAGCGCGCGTAGTCGACGGTCACGCTGTCCGAGCTTCCCGCCGCCGCGGATTCCAGCACCGGGCGCTCGCGGCGCCGGCGCTGCCCCTCGAGGCACGCATCGGCGATTCGAGACGTGACGAGGCGGATGGCGCGGATTGCGTCGTCGTTGCCCGGGATGACGAAGTCGATGAGGTCGGGGTCGCAGTTCGTATCGGTCAGCGCGACGATCGGGATGCCGAGCCGGCGCCCCTCGGCCACGGCGATGTGCTCGTGGTTGGGATCGACGACGAAGAGCACCGCCGGCAGCGCGTTCATGTTCTTGATGCCGCCGAGGTACTTCTCGAGCTTGTCGCGCTCGCGCCGTAGCCGCACCGCCTCCTTCTTGAGCATCGCGTCCAGCTCACCCTCGCGCTCCTGTCGCTCCAGCTCGTGCAGCCGCTCGATGCTCGACTTGACGGTGCGGAAGTTGGTGAGCGTGCCTCCCAGCCACCGGCCGGTGACGTAGAACTGCCCGGCGCGGGTCGCCTCCTCGGTCACGACCTCGGCGGCCTGCTTCTTGGTGCCGACGAACAACACGTGACCGCCGCGCGCCACGGCATCCGAGACGAAGCGGCAGGCCCGCGCGAACAGGGTGACGGTCTTGTCGAGGTCGATGATGTGGATGCCGTTGTGGACGCTGCAGATGTAGGGGCGCATCCGCGGATTCCAGCGGTGCGTCTGGTGGCCGAAGTACAGCCCCGCCGCCACCAGCTCGTCGAGGGTGGCCGGTAGGGCCTGCGGCTCCGCGGGATCGACGAGTGTGGGTGACGGGCTCTCGGGAGCGCTGGTCTGGAGCGAAGACATCGACGTCAAGGTGGTTCTCCTCGGCTTCGGCGGACGGCCCGCGGGATGGGGCGGCCCCGTTTCGCGCACGGCGGGCGAGGTGCCCGCGGCCGTCGCCGCGGAGCACCGAGGCACGGGCGGCGAGCGCCGGCCTCGACGGGGCGGCGCCTATACCACGGCGCGGCGCGGCACGCCAGCGGAGCCGCTTCACTCCGCGGTGGGTCATGAAGGAGTCGAACCTTCAACCAACGGATTAAGAGTCCGCTGCTCTACCAGTTGAGCTAATGACCCGAACACGCGCCCGACGACGGCGCGCCCGGCAGGAGTCGAACCTGCAACATCCGGATCCGAAGTCCGACGCTCTATCCAGTTGAGCTACGGGCGCGACCCGAGCCACGATTCGCCCTGGCTGTCAATCGACCTCTTCGGGGTGAGTGACGGGGCTCGAACCCGCGACGCTCGGAGCCACAATCCGATGCTCTACCAGCTGAGCTACACCCACCGTCGAACCGATCGAGCCTTCCGCGCGACCGGTTGATCGAGAATAGCCGCGCGTCGCCTCTTGGCAAGAGCCGCGGCCGCGGACTAGCGCGGGACGGAAACTTTGCGCCGTCGCTCGCGCGGCTCCACGATTTCCATGGAGCGTGCGAGGCCCGCTCGCGGCAGTTTTCGCGATGGCGGCCTGGAACGGATGGGCCAAGGCCGCGCTCGCCCAACCGCCGCCTTCCGGATCGATCGGAAGCCCGCGCCCGTCGAACGACGCGATCCTCGACGTCGATTCGCGCGACCACGGTTCGGCCGCAGGGCCGCTCTGGTGTGCAGTGCCGTCGGTCGCCGCGGCCGAGGCGCTGCCCGCGCGCGGGGTAGACGACCCGCTCGCGACGTCTCCCGCGTCGCCGCACATGGTGGTGAGCGCGGGCCCCGACGCGGCGAATCGATCTGATATCACTACAGATTTCGGAGATGACGCGCCTCTGGACACGGCTCGGCGGCTCGTCACGGAGGGGCGGTACCAAGAGGCACTCGCTCTGCTCGACGTCACCGCGCTGCGGGCTCCGTTGCTCGTGGACCGCATCGAGCTGCTGCGCGGGGAGGCGCTGCTCGCCGCGGGGCGTCCGGACGCCGCCGCAACGGCCTTCGCGCGCGCGATGACCAGCCCCGAGCCCGCGGTCGCGGCGCGGGCCAGAGCGGAACGGGTCCGGGCGCTGCTCCGCATGGGGCACCGCGAGGGACCGACCGAGCTGGCCCGCCTGCTGCGCGTGTTCCCCGCCCTGCCCCAGGCGCGCTCGCTCCGACTCGAGCTCGCCGCGGCGCACGAGCGCGCGGGAAGGCGCACGACGGCCGCAGCCATGTACCGCGCAATCGACCTCGAGGCGCCGGGGAGCGTCGAGGCGGAGCGAGCGAGGGCGGAGCTCGAGCGGCTGCGGACGGCCGGCGTGCGCGTTGCGGCCTGGACCGATGTCGAGCGCGTCGAGCGTGCCGAGCGGCTGCTCGCGACGGGCCCCATGTCCATGGCGCGCGAGGAGATCGAGCGGCTGCTCGCGGCCCGGCTCGGACCGGCCGAGCGCACGCGGGCGGCCGAGCTCGGTGCGCGCCTGGCGCGCATCGAGGGACGCTGGGAACAGGCGCGCCAGCTCACGTTGCTCGCGCGCCGCGGAAGGCTCGTTGCGCCCACGCCGCAGGATGCGGAGCGCGAGGCCGAGACGCTCGAGCTCGCCGAGGCTCGCGAACGGCAGGCCGCGCTCGAGCGCATCCGCGCCATCGCGGGGCGGACGCCGGTGCGGCGACTGACGACGACCCAGCTGGCGCGCGTGATCGCGATCGCGGCGGCGGCGGGGCTGTCAACGCACGTCGACGAGGCGCTCGAGGGGCTCCGTGCACAGCGCAAGCCCAACGCACAACTCGTCTTCGAGGCAGCCATTGCCGCAAGCGGCACGGGCAGCGATGCGCACCTCGAGGCGTTGTTCGGCTCGCTCGTGGAACATCCTCGTCTCGGCGTGGCGGCGCGCTACCACCGCGCGCGCGCGCTCGAGCGCCTGGGGCGGCTCGCGGAGGCCGAGATCGAGCACCTGCGCGTGCAGACGCTCGATCGTTCGGAGACTCGCTGGTACGCGGCGCTGTCCGCCCAGCGCGTGCGCTGGGTGCACGAGGCGATGCTGTGCGCCTGCGACCCCGAGGAGGCCGAGCGGCTCGCGGCGCACGAGGCGGATGGGGCCTCGACATCGGCGCCCGACGGCGTTCCGCCGCTGCTGGCGTCGCGCGACGCGGCGGCCGCGGTGGTGCCGCGCCGCACCCCACCCTGGCGGGCGGGCACGATGCCGCCCGAGCGCATCGGGTCGCCGTCTACCGCGCGTCCGGACCTGCTCGCGCTGGCCGACCGGCTGGCGAGCGTGGCGGCACTCCACGGCACGGCGTACCCGTGGATCGCGCGGGCCGAGGCATTGCTTCGGCTCGGCGAGGCACGGGCCGCGAGCGACGAGCTGCACGAGGTCCTGGTCGCATGGCGTGCCGCGATCGGGCGCCCGCTGCGCGCCACGGGGCTTCTCGCAGTCTGGGAGGGAACGCGGCGGCCAGGCCCGGTCGGAGACTGGAAGTTGCGGGCCGCGCGCAAGGCGCTCGACCTCGAGGCGCGTCGCACGCTCGCCGAAGTCGCCGCCGCGCTCGGCGACGAGGGCACGGCCATCGGACTGGAAGGGCCGGGGCGTCTGGCCGCTCGGCCCCGTCCGTTCGAGCGCGCGGTGCACGAGGCCGCAAGGCGTCACGGGCTCGATCCGGACCTGCTGTACGCGGTGATGCGCGTCGAGAGCGTCTTCCAGCACCGCGTCGTCAGTTACGCGGGCGCGGTGGGGCTGATGCAGATCATGCCGCGTACGGGGGCGCTCGTCGCGCACAACATGGGCGAGCGCGGCCTCGGCGCCGACGGGATGCTGGATCCCGAACGGAACATTGCGATGGGCGCCTGGTACCTCGCCTCGTTGATGCGACGCTTCGACGGGCAACTGCCCCTTGCGCTCGCTGCCTACAACGGCGGGCCGCACAACGTGCGACGCTGGCTGCGCGCGCGCCCCGAGACCATGCCGCTCGACGCGTTTCTCGAGACGATTCCGTTCGCGCAGACGCACCGGTACGTCCGGCGCGTGCTCGCCCACTACAGGGCGTACCGCGAGCGGCGCGGACTGCCTCCGCCCGTCCTGTCGATGACGTTGCCGTCGCTCGACGTCGATCGCGTCGCATTCTGATCGGGTCGTGGTCGGGCCCGGATGCGGTCCTGGTCTCGGACTCGGGCTCGGTCGCTGACTCGGTCTCGGACTCGGTCTCGGACCCGGATCCCGCTCGGGACTCGGTCTCGGTTTCGAGCTCTGTCTCGGTCTCGGGCTCGGATCCGGCTCGGGTCTCGGTCTCGAGCTCGAGCGCGGGGCCGCACGATCGAGCGGCCGCTCAGTGGCGGCGCGTCAGGGTCGAGCCGCCCGCGTAGCGCGCTGCCTGGCCGAGCGTTTCCTCGATGCGCAAGAGCTGATTGTACTTGGCGACGCGGTCGCTTCGGCTCGCCGAGCCCGTCTTGATCTGTCCCGTTCCCGCGGCGACGGCGAGATCGGCAATGAACGTATCCTCGGTCTCTCCGGACCGGTGCGAGACGATGGCGCCGTAGCCGTGTCGGTAAGCGAGCTCGATGCAGTCGAGCGTCTCGGTGAGCGTGCCGATCTGGTTAACCTTGACGAGAACCGCGGACGCGACGCCGCGCTCGATGCCTTCGCGCAGGCGGGCGACGTTCGTCACGAACAGATCGTCGCCGACGAGCTGCGTGCGCTGCCCCAGCACGCGCGTCAGCTCCCTCCAGCCGTCCCAGTCGTCCTCGGCGCAGCCGTCCTCGAGCGAGCCGATCGCAAAGGTACCGATCCACGACTCATAGATCGCGACGAGCTGGGTGGCGTCCAGCTCGCGGCCGTCCATGCGATAGCTGCGCCGCTCGGCGTTCCACAGCTCGGTCGCCGCCACGTCGAGCGCGAGCAGTACGTCCTTGCCGAGCGTATAACCCGCCTGCTGGACGGCGCGCGCGACGAAGCCGAGCGCCGCCTCGTTGGACGGAAGGCGGGGCGCGAATCCGCCCTCGTCGCCGACGGCCGTGCCGAGCCCCTCACGCGCGAGCAGCGTGCGCAGGGCGTGGAAGATCTCGACGCCGCAGCGCAGCGCCTCGGAGAAGCTGGGCGCGCCGACCGGCGCGACCATGAACTCCTGCACGTCGAGGCCGTTGTCGGCGTGCCGGCCGCCGTTGAGGATGTTCATCAGCGGCAACGGCAGCAGTCGGGCGCGGGCTCCGCCGAGCCAGCGCCACAGCGGCAGCCCCACCTCGTCGGCAGCCGCCCGCGCCGTCGCGAGCGAGACGGCGAGCGTCGCATTGGCGCCGAGCCGACTCTTGTTCGGCGTGCCGTCGAGCTCAACGAGGGTGCGGTCGACGGCAGCCTGGTCGAGCGCGTCCAGGCCGCAGACCGCGGGCGCGATGCGCTCGAGCACCGACGCGACGGCCTTGCGCACGCCCTTGCCGCCGTAACGGCCGGATTCGCCGTCGCGCAGCTCGAGCGCTTCGTGCCGGCCCGTCGAGGCGCCCGACGGAACCGCGGCGCGGCCCTGAGCGCCGGACTCGAGCACGACCTCGGCCTCAACCGTGGGGTTGCCGCGCGAATCGAGGATTTCGCGCGCGTGGACGGCGACGATCTCGCTCATGGGGGCTCGCTCCTGGTGCGGGCGCACCTACCGGCGCGCGTCACGGCTGTCAACGCGGGCTCGGGCTCGGACTCGGACTCGGGCTCGGGCTCGGGCTCCGACTCGGGCTCAGCCACGGGCTCGGGGCCCTGCGCGGCGCGATCCATTTCCCGAATCGCAAAGAAAAAAGAAGAACGGCAGCCGGAAAACGTTGCGAACCGCCGCACGTGAGAGAAGCGTTCAGCCGATGCATGAAGTAGCATTTAGCCGACACTGCAATTAGCATGTAGACGTAACCCGAAGTAGCATTTGGCCGCTATTCATGGAGCCGGCCGGAACGTCGGGGATGTTCGTGAGAGCGCTGGCCGCGCGCCTGCGGGCTGCGCTCGACGACAGTCCGGCCGTCCTCATCCACGGACCGCGCCAGAGCGGAAAGACGACGCTCGCGCGCATGGTGGGCGAGCCGCGCGGGTATCGATACGTGTCCTTCGACGACGAGGCCGTGGTGCGCGCAGCGCGCTGGGATCCGGTGGGGTTCGTCGAGGCGCTGCCGTCGCGGGTGATCCTCGACGAGGTGCAGCGCGTACCGGAGTTGTTCGCGGCGCTCAAGCTCGCCATCGACGCGCGGCGGGTGCCTGGCCGGTTCATCCTCACCGGGTCGGCGCACGTGTTGTTCGTGCCGCGGCTCGCCGACTCGCTCGCAGGCCGCGTGGCGATGCTCGAGCTGCATCCACTCGCCCAGTGCGAGATCGAGGGACGTCGGCCACGCTTTCTCGAACGGCTCTTCGCGGGTGCGTTCCGCAGCGGGGTCGCGGAGCGGCTGGGGGCGAATCTCGCCGAACGGATCGTCGCGGGCGGCTACCCCGCGGCGCTCGCGCGCGCATCCGGGGCGCGGCGCCGCGCCTGGTATCGGGACTACGTCGAGTCGCAGATCCAGCGCGACGTGCGGGATCTGGCACGGATTCGCTCCTTCGAAGCGTTGCCGAAGCTCGTCGCCCTCGCCGCCTCGCAAACGGCCCGCCTCCTCAACGTCGCCGAGCTCGCATCCGCCTTCGAGCTGACGCGGCAGACCATCCACGACTACGTGACGTTGCTCGAGCGCGTCTTTTTGCTGTGGCGGCTGCCGGCATGGCATTCGACACGTGCGGGACGACTCGTCAAAAGGCCCAAGTTGCACGTAGGCGACACCGGGATCGCGTGCGCGCTGCTCGGTATGGACGCCCGAGCCCTCGTCGCGGACCGCGCGTTGTTCGGGCCGTTGCTCGAGACGTTCGTGTTGCAGGAGTTGCGACGTCAGGCGAGCTGGACCGACGATGCGTTCGCATTCCACTACTTCCGGGACCGCGACGACTTCGAGGTGGACATCGTGCTCGAACGCGGCCCTGCGGCACTCGCCGGCGTGGAGGTCAAGGCCGCCGCGTCGGTCAACGAGTCGGACCTACGCGGTCTTCGGAAGCTCCAGGCGATGGCTGCAAAGCGTTTCGTCGCGGGCGTGGTCCTGTACGACGGGCCCGCAACCATCCGGTTCACCGAGCGGCTCTTCGCGGTCCCCGTTCGCGCTCTCTGGGAGGCCTGAGCGCCTCGCCTGCTCGCGCGGAGCAAGGCGATGGCAGGAGTGAAGCCTGACTCCGGCTCGGATTCGGACCCGGGCGCCGACTCGGGCTCGGTCTCAGGCTCGGTCTCGGGCTCGGTCTCGGTCTCGGGCTCGGGCTCGGGCTCGGTTCTGGGCTGGCTCTCGGACTCCGACTCGGGCACAGGCGTCGAACGGCGCCGCGGCACCTCCGACCGGACGGGCCCGCGCTGGATCAGCAGCGGTGACGGGCGCGCGGCGCCTCGCCGTGTGCCTCAGCGGAACAGCCGCAGCCGCCAGCCCCGCAGCGTGCCCAGATCCGCCGCCGCCGTGTCGCGAACCTCGAGGTACCAGCGGCCGGCGGCCTCGACGCCCTCGAAACCGCGCGCTTCGAACGTCTGGACGAGATCGTCCGCGCTGCCGCCGTCCCGGTCGAACAGCACGACGCGCACGTCGTCTCGGCGGAGCGCGACGACGAGGTCCCCCCGATACGGATGCGCGATGTCGACGTCGACCTCGACGCGACGCACGCGGCCGGCGTCGGTGATCTTGATCTCGCTCGAGATGCCCGTCGGGTCGTCGTCCGGGATCGGCATCGCACGGCGGCTTTCGCCCACGATCGTCTCGCTCGGAGGCCCGCCGCAGCTCGCGTGCATCGCGCAGTCGGCATCGGCGCAGTCGGCCGCGCCGTCGCGATCGTCGTCGCGGTCGTTGGCGCACTGCTCGCGCGGCGGCTCGACGCGCGGCAAGCCGCTCACGTACGCCGACCCGTAGCGCTCCACGTAGCGGTACGAAATCCAGCCGTACCCAGGACCGGCCGGATTGTCGATGCCGAAGCTGCCCGTGCCCCAGGAATTCTTGAAGAGGAAGAACCCGCGTTCGACGCGGGGCTCCCCGCGCTCGTCGAGCAGAGGCTGACCCTGGCCGTCCACGAGCGGCACCTCGAGCGTGTCGTCCCAGCCTACGAGTAGGATGGCGTGGCCGGCGGGTCGCATTTCGCTGTCGGCGATGTCCGCGTCGTTGGGATAGGTGACCCATCCGCGCGCGAAGCGTTCGCGGCTCGTGACGAGCTTGCTGCCGCGGTGATTCCACGCCTGGTAGAAGAAATCGAGGCCGACGACGACGGGGGTATTCGTCTCGACCATGTGCGCCTTGATGGAGCGGGTGCGCGAGCTGATCCAGCGGCCGCGCGGAAGCCGCCAGCGCATCGCCTCGAGGGCCGAGGGGGGCGGGTCGCCGTTGGTCCAACAGCGCGTAGGACGCCGCTCACCCGTGCACGCGGGGTCGTTCGCGGTCGTCCACGGCTCCGGTTCGTAGGGCCAGGCGGCCTCCTCGGGAATGCCGAAGCGAGCGATCGCGTCGAGGTTGACCGAGGCATTGCTGCCCTCGTCCTCGCGGAAACCGCCGGCCTCGACCTTCGCGGACCACTGCAGGAACTGCTCGCTGAAGTCGGGATTCGCGATCGTGCCCTCGGCGATGTAGAGCGACTCCATCAGTCCCACGGTCGCGAAGATGGAGCAGACGCCGCGGCGGGCCTGGTTGCGCACCGGAGACTGCAGCGCGAGCAAGTCGAAGCGCTCCGGATAAACGGCGTCGGCCTTGCCCTCTTCCGGGAGCGTGTCGTTGGATGGCGCCCCCCGGCGCACCGAATCGTTCGAGAGGACCGGGGCGTCGTCGAAATCTTCCGGCAGCGGCCGGCGGTCCTGCTGGCCGGCGTCCGCCGCGCAGGCGGCGAGCCACAACGCGAGGGCCGGGCGGGCGGTCGAGCGAGCAATCCGGAGCATGGCGCGCGAGCACGCGGTGCAGCCTGCGTGCCCGGTGCGAGACCGCCGTTTTCGCCGTGCGGACGCGGACGGAGCGCGCGGCACGCGGAACGTCGACGGCGCCGCCGGCCACCGCGGTGGCCAGGTCTGCGGTCCCTTCCGACCTGTCGACAGCCTCTGCACCGCGCACTAGGCTCGCGCCGCCCCGCCGACGGGGGCGTTCGCTTTTTCCTTCATGGACGACGGCAAGACGCGCTGGAAGCGCCGCGCGCGCGGCGGTTCATTGCTGATCGGCGGCTCGCTCGCGGCCTTCCTCATGATGGCCAACGACGAGCAGTTGCCGAGGGGGCCGCTGTGGGGCCTGCTCGCGATGCTCGTCGCCACGGTCGGGCTGCTCGACTTGCTCGGCATCCTGCTGCCGGGCGGCGAGCGCCTGTCGGCCGCCGTGCCGCTTGCTCGTACCGCATGGGGGCCGCGCGACGGCGAGCCGCGCTGGCTGTCGCCGATGTTCACCGCGCCGGTCGCGGTGCTTCTCTTCGTGCTGTCGTGCGCGCTGCTCGGCTGGCAAGGCGTGCCCTGGGCCGTGCTCGTCGCGCTCGCGCCGCTGGTGCCCGCGGCGCTTCGACGGCCCGCGCTGCTCGTCTTCGTGCTCGTCACGGCGCTGCTGTTGCCGTTCCTGGGCGTGTACGGCCTGTGGGATCCGTGGGAGACGCACTACGGCGAGGTGGCGCGCGAGATCCTGTCGCGCGACGACTGGATCTCGCTGTGGTGGGCGCAGGAGAATTGGTTCTGGTCGAAGCCCATCCTGATTTTCTGGGCCGAGGCGCTCTCGATGGGCATCTTCGGCACGCCGTTCCGGCCGGATGCCAACCCGCCGTACCCCGAGTGGCCGATCCGGCTGCCCATCTTCCTGATGGCGCTGGTGGCCGTGATGCTCGCGCACGCCGCGATTCGGCGGGTGTTCGGCACGCGCGCGGGCGTGCTCGCGGCGCTCGTGCTCGCGACGAGCCCGCATTTCTTCTTTCTGTCGCACCAGGCGATCACCGACATGCCGTTCGTCGCGAACATGACGGCGGCCGTCTCGTTGCTGGTGCTCGCGCTGCGCGAGTCGCCCGACACCCGCGCGCGCGACTTCCGCCTCGGTCCGGTCGTCCTCGGCGCTCAGCACGCGCTGGTCGGCGGCGCGTTCCTGCTCGCCGCGCCGCAGGCCCTGTACCTCGCCTCGCGCAACGTGACGTGGCTGGACGCGGGCTTCGCGTGGCACCGGGACCGGTTTCTGTACGGCTCGGCGGGCAACAACGGCATTCCGGGCAACGCGCGCCTCGAGGACGTCGGGCCGTACCTCGACGGCCTGTTCGCGCAGCCGATGGCGCAGGGCCTGCTGTGGGCCACTGGCCTGTTCGTCGTCTTGTGGGTGTCGCGCGCCGAGCGGGGCGTGCAGCGGCTGCTGATGGGCGGCTTCTACGTCTTCGCCGCGCTCTCGTTCATGGGCAAGGGGATTCCGGGGTTCGCGCTGCCCGGCGCGGTCGCGTTGCTCTACCTCATCGCGTCGGGGCGCTGGAGCGTGCTGCTCGAGGGGCGGCTGCGCATCGGCTTCGGCGCGCTGCTCGTCGCGGTCGTCGGGCTGCCCTGGTACGTCGCGATGTACATCCGGCACGGGCCCGGGTTCACCGACCGGCTGCTCGTGCACGATCACATCAACCGCCTGGCGGCCGGGGTGCACGGCGACACGGGCAGCGCCGAGTATTTCCTCGAACAGCTCGGCGTCGCGACGTTCCCGTGGGTGGGCCTCGTCCCCGCCGCGGCGACGCTGTTTCTGTGGCACGCGCCGTCCGCGACGCGGTGGCTCGGCCTCCGCGAGCCGCCGGCCGAGCCGGATCGGGCCGAGTCGTGGCACCGGACGCAGACCCTGCTGCTGCTCGGGCTGTGGCTCGTCACGGCGTTCGTGCTGTTCAGCGCGATGATCACGAAGTTCCATCACTACATCTTCCCGGCGGTGCCCCCGGCCGCGTTGCTCGTCGGCGTGCTGCTCGACCGCTTCGCGCCCGCCGAGCCGGAGCAGACGACCGCTCGCACCCGCATCGCTTCGACGCTTCTCGCGGCGCTCGCTCCGCTGCCGCTCGTGCTCGGCATCGCCGGGTGGCGAGGCGACGTGCGCGGAGTCATCCCCGAAGGCGTCCGGGACCGATCGGACTGGGTCCTCGACCATCCGTGGAACCCCGTCGTCGCGGGGAGCCTCGTCGTGCTCGGCGTGCTGCTGCTCTCGGCGGCATGGTGGGTGCGCCGGTCGTCTCGAAACGCGGCGTCGCAGCCGGCCGCACACCACGCGGGCGAGGGGCTTCGCCTCGGGCTCGGCATCGTCGCGGTGTCGGCCACCGTTCTGGTGGCGTTCGTCGGCCGCGATCTGTCGTGGGTGACCGATGGCCGGCCGCACGGCTACGAACGGCTCATCCACCTGTTCGTCTACAACTACCAGCGTCCGTGGCCCGAGCAGTTCGACTACCGACCCATCCTGACGGGATTCGCCCTGGTCGCCGGATTTCTCACGGCGATGCTCGCGTGGTGGCGACTTCGCACCGTCGCGGTACCCGCGCTGGTGGGCCTGGCGTTGAGCTTCGCGGCGTGGTCGCTCGACGTCTACCTCGTCGACCTGTCGCCGCACTGGGGTCAGAAGGAGCTCGTCGCGCGCTACTACGCCGAGCGGCGCGGTCCCGAGGAACCGCTTGTCGCGTGGCAAATGAACTGGAAGGGCGAGAATTTCTACACGGGCAACCGGGTCAGCGTCTTCGTCGATTTGGACAACACCAAGTTGCGCGAATGGATGCGCGAACGCCGCGGTCAGCGCGTCTTCTTCCTGCTCGAGCACGGCAGGCTCGGTGGGCTGCGCGGTCTGCTCGGCGGCCGGCCGGTGCGCGAGCTGACCACGATGCGGGACTGCAACAAGTTCATTCTCGTCGAGACCACCCTGTGAACGGCGTGTTGCGCTACGCTTCGGGCATGCGTGCTGGGGACGGCTGGGGGAGGTGGATGCGCCAAGCATGGAGCGTCGCGCTCGTCGTGGCCGCAACGGCTGCGGTGGGATCCCCCGCGTCGCGGGCGCGCGCCCACGGCTACGAAGGAGCCGCCGCCGTCATCGTCGGCACGATCGTGCTCGGCGAAATCGTGCTCATCGGCGGTGGTATCGCCACGGGGCTGGTGCTCACGTCCGATTTGACGGACGGCGACGCCGAGGGTCCGGGGGTTCTGGCGACGCTCGGAGGTCTTGCGTTCGGGTTGGGCAACACCCTGGTGGGCGTGGCGTGGTTCGCGGCCGCGGGCGACGAGGCATGGCCGTGGCTGCTCGGCGCCGTGCATCTGGGTGTGGGACTGTGGGATCTCGCGGCCTTCGGCTGGGTGCTGTTCGGTCCGGATCCCAAACCGGCGGCCTCCAGGTCGACGGAAGCGGTGCGTTGGACCGTCGGCGCCACCTGGTTGCCCGACGAGCGCGGCGGTGCGCCCGGTGTCGCGCTGCGAGGGTGGTTCTGACGGCGACGCGCGACGCGTCGGCCGAGCGGGTCGGGCGAGGTGCCTTTGGGAGCCGAGCCCACCTCCGAGACGGAGGTTGATGGCGGAGTCCGAGTACGAGTCCGAGACGGACTCCGAGACCGAATCCGAGCCCGACTCCGAGACCGAGTCCGAGACGCAGCCCCCCGACCGCGGCGTTCATGGCGGCACGGGACGCAGGCGAACGCGCACCGTGGTGACGCCGGGTGCCAGATCGAGCCGCAGGTCGTGCGGGAAATGTCCCGGTGCGTCGATGGTTACGATGTGGACACCTGGCTGGAGCCGTGCGGGGCGCACCGCCAGCACGCGCGCGATTCCGGCGAGCTCTTCGTCGATCCAGACGCGGGCGGTCGGCGGCTCCGCGATCACGCGCAACCACGCAGGCTCGGGCGCAGTCTGACGGCCGCCACACGCTGCGAGCCACGCGCCGCTCGCGCAGGCGACGAGGAGCAGCGTGGGAAGCGCAAGCAAACCCGGAAAACACCTCGGGCCATGTTCTCGGGCAACACGACGCGCCACCGGCGCGGAGTCGATCGACGCGCTTGGGTTGCGAGGCACCGCGATCTCATGGCTGATGATTCGGATTGGACGAGGCGAGCTGCGAATCGAGCGCGCGTCGGCGTCGAGGTCCGAGTCCGTGTCAGAGTCCGAGGCCGAGTCCGAGGTCGAGTCAGAATCCGTGTCGGAGACCGAGTCCCAACCCGAACCCGAGACCGAGTCCCAAACCGAATCCGAGGCCCTCATTCCCATTCGATGGTCGAAGGGGGTTTCGGGGAGACGTCGTAGACGACGCGATTGCAGCCTCGCACCTCGCTCACGATGCGGGAGGCGACGCGACCGAGCACCTCGTACGGGAGACGCGCCCAGTCGGCGGTCATCCCGTCGACCGAATCGACGGCGCGAATGGCGACCACGTGCTCGTACGTACGGTCGTCGCCCATCACACCGACCGAGCGCACCGGCAACAGGACGCAAAACGCCTGCCAGAGACGTTCGTAGAGCCCGGCGGCGCGGATCTCGGCGTCGAGCACGGCGTCGGCGTCACGCAGGATTCGCAGTCGCTCCTCGGTCACCTCGCCCACGCAGCGGATCGCGAGGCCGGGTCCCGGAAACGGATGCCGCCACAGCACGTGATGCGGGATTCCCAGCGCGTCGCCGACGCGGCGCACCTCGTCTTTGAACAACTCGCGCAGCGGCTCGACGAGCCGCAGGCGCATGCGCTCGGGCAAGCCGCCGACGTTGTGGTGGCTCTTGATCACGGCCGACGGGCCGCCGTGAAACGTCGTGCTCTCGATGACGTCGGGATACAGCGTGCCCTGGACGAGGAAGTCGGCGCCTCCCACGCCCGATGCGGCTTCCTCGAACACCTCGATGAACAGACGACCGATGGTCTTGCGCTTCGTTTCGGGGTCGGTCACGCCGCGCAGCGCGTCGAGGAAGCGTCGCGAGGCGTCGACGTGCACGAGCGGCAGCCGGAGCTGATCGCGGAACGTGCGGACCACCTCGACGGCCTCGTCGCGCCGCAGCAGGCCGTTGTCCACGAAGATGCAGGTGAGCCGGTCCCCGACCGCACGGTGGACGAGCACGGCGGCCACCGCCGAGTCGACGCCACCCGACAGGCCGCAGACCACGCGACCGTCGCCCACCTGATGCCGCACGCGCTCGACGGCCTCGTCGACGAACGAGCCCGGCGTGAAATCGGGGCGGCATCCCGCGATCTCGAACAGGAACGCCGCGATCATGTCCGCGCCGCGCGGCGTGTGGACGACCTCGGGGTGGAACTGCACGCCGTGGATGCGGCCCCTCGCGTCGCAGGCGGCCGCGAAGGGTGCCGCGGGGCTGTCGGCGAGCAGACGCCAGCCCGGCGGCAGCGCCTCGACGCGGTCTCCGTGACTCGCCCACACGTCCACGGGCTCTCCCTCCCCGAATGCGGCGAAGAGCCCCACGGCGTGACGCACCGTGATGGTCGCCGGCCCATACTCGCGTCGGTCGGCCGGCACGACCCGACCTCCCAGAACGTGACAGAGGGCCTGCATCCCGTAGCAGATCCCGAGGATCGGCACGTCGAGATCGAGCAGGCGCGGGTCGAGCGCCGGTGCGCCTGGGGCGTACACGCTCGCGGGGCCACCCGACAGCACGATGGCTCGCGGCGCCATCGCGGCGATCCGGTCGGGCGGAGTCGTGCACGGGTGCACCTCGCAGTAGACGTGCTGTTCGCGGATGCGGCGCGCGATGAGCTGCGTGTACTGCGAGCCGAAATCGAGGACGACGACGAGGCTGCGGCGCATGAGCGCCTCCCGATATCACGGGCGCGCCCGCGCGGTCATCCGCCGCGTCGCCGCCGCACCTCGGCGCCGAGCACGGCACCGACGCGTTCGGCCAGATGCGCGCGCTCTTCGTCGGTCAGTGCACCGCCGGCGGGCTTGCGCTCCAGCAGCGCCTCGAGATCGGCGGCCCATCGGAGCCACGCCGCGTCGGGTGACTCGACTCGCTCCGCCAGCCGCGCCGCCTCGGCCCACCGCAGTGCACGCCGCAGGCAGCGCAGCGCCTGCTCCCACTCGCCGCAACGCGCGTACAGCTCGGCGGCCAGCGCGTACTCTCCATCCGTTTCGGCGCGTCGCGCATCCAGTCGCGCCCCGAACCCCTCGTCGCGCAGCCCCGACCGATGCGCGCGATACTCCTCGCGCGCGGGGCTGCCCGCCGTCGCGGCGAGTTGTTCCAACACGCGGTGACGCACCGTCTGCTCGACCTGCGCGAACCGATCGCGATCGGAGGGAGCCTCCGCGGCGAGGGCAACGAGGCCGTCCAGCAAGGCCGCGCGTCCTTTCTTGTCGGTCGGCAGAGCAACCGCTCCGCGCGCCTCGACGCGATCCACGATCTGCGCGATCCAATGCATCAGCGATTCCTCGAGCGCCGGCTCGACTTGCCGAACCGACGCGAGGCGGCTCACGACGTCGCGCAGCGCCTCGCCGTCCACGGGCGCGCCCGTCTCGGCGGCGGTCTGCGAAGCGCGGGAGAGGCGGGAGAGCAACGTCGCGACGTCGGCCCGGTCGGCTTGCCGGTATCGGCGCGCCGCGCGCTGCAACCGATCGGCGTCGCGTTGCACGAGGGCCGCCGCGACTTCCGCGCGGCCGCACAGCCGGAGCACCCGCTCGCGCAACGGGCGAGGCGCGGCGCCCGGTCGATCGCGGCGCCCGAGCAGGGTGCGCGCACGCTCCGCTTCTCGAAGTGCTTCCGGCGCGCGACGTTGCTCGAGCAGGTGCTCGCACTGGGTGGCGAGCGCCTCGATCCGCGCGAGGGCGTCGGACGCGTCCAGCTCCAGCAACTCGCCGAGCTCCTCGGCCGTGATCAGTCCCAGCTCCTCGTCGGTCTCGCCGTCGTCGGACTCGCCTTCGACGGGAGCCGTCGACGGCGCCCCCACCGTTGCGGCGCGTTCGGGCGGCGCGATCACCTCGCCGAGGAGCCACGCTGGCGCCTTGGCCCACTCGCCGGCGAGCACGAGGGTCTCCGCCGTGCGGCTCAAGGCGACGAGAAGCCGGTCCGCAGCGCTGCGGGCGAGCTCCTGGGCGTGCGACGAGTCGTTCGTCGCGAGTGCGTCGAAACGCGCGACCCACTCGGGCACGTCGAGCACGCCCACGACGCGGAACTCCAACCCTTTGGCGGTCTCGCTCGTCCAGAGCGTCACGTTCAGCTCCTCGGCGAGCTTGCGATCCGCCTCGGGCGCGACGGCGGCAGGATGAATGAGCGCGGCATTGCCCGCGGCTTGCGCGAAAAGCTCGAAAAGCCGCCGCCTGGAGCTCGGGTCGGACGTGTCGAAGCGCGCGACGCGCCCGACGGTGACTTCGCCCGCCCCCGACGGCCGGCGCCCCGCGGGGCGCTCGGAACGGGGAATCCGTCGGTACAGAGCGCGATCGGCGCGCTGAATCAAGGTCGCGATGGCTTCGGGCGCACGGAGATTGTCTTCGAGCTCGTGCCGTTCGACCTCGGGCCCCAAACGTTCGGCGAGCATGCGTCGGAACAGCCCAAACGAGAACGCGGTCGGGCGCACCGTCTGGGATTCGTCTCCCGCCACGACCAGACCGGGTCGTACACCGCGTCTGCGCCCGCTGCGCGCGACGAAGTCGACGAGGAACCAGAGCTCCGAGACGGTCAGATCCTGAACCTCGTCGACCACGAACCAGTCGAACGCGAGCGCGTCGGGGACCTCGAGCTCGCCTCGCTGCATGGCCAGGGCGCGGTGAAAGGCCGCCACGGGCCCCGCGAACAGCTCTGCGACCACCGCGGAATCGGCTTTCCAGAGCGCCTCGGCGGCGCGCAGCACGTCGTCGACCACCCGCTCGCCGAGGTCGCCCCGCAACGCGCGGTACGCGGACGGGGGCATTCGGGGCACCTCGCACGCCGGCCGTGTTTCGTCGAGGCGCACGGGCGTCGCGCCTCCGACGAGGTGCGCGTGCATCTCGGCGTACAGCTCCTCGGCGCGCAGTCGATTGCCGTCGCGCCAGGGGCCCTTGGACAGGGCGTTGCCAACCCGTTGGCGAAGTCCGTCGACGGCCTCTTGAAGCGACCGTTCGGGAGGCAACCGCATCTGCGGCGCGATGCGGGCGAGCAGCTCGCGGAACGTCATCACCTCGATCTCGAGGGGCCGGGGGGCGTGCACGCGGAACCACGCGCGCGCCATGTCCGCGAGCGCGGCGCTCCAGGTGACGTACAGAACGCGGCCTTGCACCAGCTCGGCCGCGACGTGCAGCGTGGTGGTTTTCCCGGCTCCCGGCCGACCGATGACGACCCGGATGCGTGCCGCGCTGTGCGCGGCGTTGCGTTGTCCGTCGAAGAGCGGGTCGGGAAAGGCTTCGTCGCGGCCCAGATCCGCGACCGGGAGTGGTGTGTACTCGTCCGGTGAGCCGAGTGGCAACGGCGTCGCCGTCGCGTCGTGATGGCGAATCGCGCGAACGAACCGCGCGCCCGGCGGCGCGAACGCCTCGAGGGCCTTCATGGCGTCGTGCTGCCGAGCCACCGGCACGCCATGCATCGCGAACCACATGTAGTACTGCTGGCCGTGCGTCCCTCCGACCGGCGTGCGGAACCAGCCCGCATTGACCCCCTTGACGCTCTTCTGCCGCGTCGGCTGCCCAAACGCGAAGAGCTCCTGCAGGTGGCGTACGCATCGCCGTCGACGTTCGGGGGGCGTCTCGGACGACAAGTGCCACTCGAGTACATCGCGGTGCAGATAGATCGGGTACGGTGTCTCACCCCGCGGCACCCCTCGCGACGTCGCGACGACGGCCTCGGCGAGACCCTCCAAGTCGGTTCGGTCGATGCGTGGCGCGGCCGGCGCCGAAGGCTTGGGAACGTCCTCGCGGCGGTTTCGGTCGCGACGCAGCTCGCCCCGTTCCAATTTCTCTTCCAGATACCGCTCTTCGTCGCGCGTCAACGACGTCGCGCCCCCTCGGTAGTCACGATCCTTGCTCGCGAAGGGGCTCTCGCGCAGCGCCCGCTTGACGTCCATGACGGACACGCCGTGCCGGTCGGCCCACTTCTCAAGCTCCATCGACCCCAATCGTGACAGAACGGTGCCACCGCCGCAGCCCGGCTCGGCAGGAGACGCACGCGTGCCGTTGCTCGCTTCGGTCTCGGACTCAGACTCGGTCTCGGCCTCGGTCTCCGACTCGAGCCCGGACTCGGACTCGGGCTCCGACTCGGTCTCGGATTCCTTCGCGGACTCGGACTTGTTCGCGGCTTCGGGCTCGAGCTCTCACTTGAGCGCAGCTGCTTGGGCTCGGGCGCCGGGCTTGCGCCGCGACGCCCGCCGTCGCCGACCCGTGGCGGAGCGCGTGCGGCGCTGGCACAGTCACCGCTGGCGTGCCCGACAGGCACGCGCGGAGGCGTGGCATGCGTTTGTTGCTTTCCGTGACGTTCGCGACCGCGGCGGCATCGATGGCGGGCGTCGGGTCGGTCGGGTGCGGTGGGGTCGACGTCGGGCCGCGGGACGGCGGCGCGGATGCCCCGCTCGACGCGGGGGTCGACGGCGGTTCCTGCGAGGAAAATCCGCTCGGTCCGGGTTGCCCCACGTGTGACGACGATCCGTCGCTACCGTGGTGCCTCGACTGCGACGAAGATCCCTCGCTGCCCGACTGTCCCTTCGAGGAGCCGACGTTCCGGGGTCCGTCGGCGGACATCGAGGTCATCCGCGACACCCTGGGCATCCCGCACATCTATGCGGCGACCGACGCCGACGCGATGTTCGCCTCGGGCTACATGCAAGCCGTCGACCGGCTTTTCCAGATGGATTTGCGCCGCCGCCAGGCACTCGGCCGTCAGGCGGAGCTGTTCGGCGAGGGGCACGCCCGCCAGGACGAGATCCTTCGCACGATGAATCTGCGCGGGCTCGCGCGGTCCACCGCGATCGCGATGCAGCGCGAGGACCCGGAGCTGTTCGAGCTGCTCGTCGCCTGGACGGCCGGTGTCAACCGGCGCATCGACGAGGTGCTTTCGGGTGCCGCACCGCTTCCCTATGGCTTCGGCCCCGAGGGGCTCGGCTACCGGCCGGAGCGATGGAGCGTGCTCGACCCGATCGCCATCGGCAAGCTGCTGCTCTTCGGCAACGCGAACCACCTCGAATACGAGATTCTCGCGTCGATTCTGCGGCAGTACTTGCCCGAGATCTGGGACAACTTCTCGCTGTTCATCCCGCTCGAAGAGGTCTACACGCTGCCGCCGGAGCTGCGGCCCGAGTCACCGCGTCCGGGCGGTGGACGAGGCGGTGCTCCGCGCGATCGCACCTCGACGCCGCGTCGTTGGCCTGCGTTTTCGTTCCCGCCGGACGCGCGGCGGCGGCTCGGCGAGTTCCTCGACGCGATGCGGCCGCTGCGTCCGTGGGCGAGCAACAACTGGGCCGTCGCGGGGCGGCACACGGTCGACGGGCGCCCGATGCTCGCCTCCGATCCGCATCAGCCGCTCCGCTCGCCGTCGCTGTTCTGGGCGCACCACATGAGCGCGACCGGTCCCGACGGCCGCACCCAGGTCATCGGCTGGAGCTTCGTCGGCACGCCGGGCGTGCAGCTCGGCCACAACGACCGCGTCGCGTGGGCCGCGACGACGACGTACGCGGACACGATGGACCTGTGGAGCGTGCAGGTCCGGCGCGGCGTCGCGCGCGTCGCCGGGCGTGCCATTCCCGTGCTGCGCCACGAGGAGCGCATCGAGATTCGCGGCGCCGAGCCCCGCACGCTCGTCGTCGAGCGGGTGCCGGGGCACGGCGTGCTGCTACCCGAGGACCTCTCCCCGTTGCCGATCGGCACGAGCGGTCGCCGGATGCTCTTCCGCTGGACCGGATTCGACCGGGGCGGCGTGGGGCACGAGTTCCAGACGTTCTACGGCTACGACATTGCCCGCGACGTGCGCGAGTTCGCGGCGGCCGCCGAGCGCTGCGAGACGTGTCTGTTCAACTTCGTCGCGATCGACGCCACGTCGATGACGTACCGCAGCGTTCCGCGCGTCCCGGTCCGCATGCCGGACTCGTTCGACCGCGTCCCGTACGCCATTCTCGACGGCGACGACGAGACGACCTTCTGGACGCGTGGCGACTTGCCACTCGAACGGCTCGTACGCTTCGAGGGCGAGCCGCGCGGCTGGATCGCGACCGCCAACAACGACCCGTTCGGCTTCATCGCGGACGGCGAGGTGCTCGGCGATCCGTGGTACTTCGGGGTGTTCTTCGATCCGGGCACGCGCGCGCGGCGCATCGAGGACGAGCTGCAGCGCCTGGTCGCGCGCGGCCGCATCACGCTCGAGGACATGCAGGCCTTGCAGACGGACACCCACAGCATCCTGGCCGATCACGTCCTCGAGCTGCTCGAGCGCGCCTGGGAGCGGCTGCCGACGGATCCGGACCTCGCGCCCTACCGCGACCGCGCGGATCTGGCGGCGCTTCGCGACGTACTGCGTCGATGGAATCGCCGGATGGACCGCAGTGAGCCGGGCGCGGTCGTCTTCGAGGGGCTGCTGTTCCTGCTCGACTCGCGCACGCTCGGCGACGAGCTGTCGCTGCTGTTCGATGCGGTGATGAGCGCCTCGCCGACGACCGTGCACAAGTGGGCCCTGCTCGCACTCAAAGGGCGCTTCGAGAACGCGGAGATGCTGGTGCCCGAAGGGCCGCACGTCGTGGTGATGCGCGCGCTCGCCGAGACGGCCGACTGGCTTCGGTCGCGGTTCGGCGGCATCGAGCCCGAGCGATACCGGTGGGCCGACCTCCACGAGACGTGTTTCGGAGCGGATATCGCCGGGCTCGAGGTGCCGTGCGTCCCGACCGACGGCGCGGACGGAACGGTGGACGTCTCCGAGGGCGAGCTGTTCGGCCCGGATGGGTTCCGCGAGAAGGTCCAGTCGGGCGCGGGGGCCATCTTCCGCGCCGTGTACCGGATTCGGGACGACGGCACGCCCGAGGTATGGGCGAACTTCCCCCGCGGCAACGTCGGCGACCCGCGCAGCCCGCATTTCTCCGATTTGCTCGAGGACTGGGTGGAAGGCCGGTATCGTCGGCTTCCGTTCCGGCGTGACGAGGTCGAGGCGGCCGCCGTCGAACGGCTCACCATCGCGCGTTCGCCCTGATCTCACCGGGCCGGGACGAGGGCGGGCGGACCGTCACGTCGACGTTCCGAAGCGGGAGTGCCACCGTCGCGCAACCGGACCGTCACGTCGGTACCGGACGGTCACCTGCCCGACGTGGCGTCGGTGCTCGTCGTCGATCCCGACCCCAAGGTCGCCCAGGCGATCCGGCCGCGGCTACGTGAAGCCGGGATCGGGACCGACTCGGTCGCCTCGGCGGCCGGGGCGTTGCACCGGCTCGCTCCCCATCCGCCGAATCTGCTGCTCACCGAGATCGTGCTCCCGGATCTGCCGGGAACCGAGCTGTTGCGACGCATTCGCGCGCGCGCCGAAACGAGGCGGCTGCCCGTCATCGTCGTCTCGGAGCGCGCGGCCGAGGTCGACCGCGTCGTCGCCTTCGAGCTCGGCGCGGACGATTTCGTCGCCAAGCCGTTCAGCGCCCACGAGCTGGCGCTCCGCATCCGCGCCGTGCTCCGCAGGGCGACGACGCTCGCCGCTCCAGCCTCTCCGACGATCGTCGCGGGCTCGCTCGTCCTCGACCTCGAGGTGCCCAATCTGCGGATCGACGGCCGGAGCGTGCCGCTTTCTCCGACGGAGCTGCGTCTGCTCTCGGAGCTGATCCGTCACCCCGGTCGAGTGCTTTCGAGGCAGGCGTTGCTGACCGCGGTATGGCCGCGTCCGACGACCACCGACCGTCGGGCGGTGGACACCGCGGTGCGAAGGCTTCGCGCTCGCCTCGGCCCGCTGGGCGACCGCATCGAGACCGTACGCGGCTTCGGCTATCGCTGGCGCCCGGACGAATCTGCCTCCGATCATCGGCGGGCGGCCGGTTGAGCGAACGGGCGAATCTCGGATGGAGCTCCAGTCGCAGTCGGAGCCCGAGACAGAGTCCGAGACCGAGTCCGAGACCGAGACAGAGTCCGAGCCTGTGACCGAGCCCGTGACCGACCCCGTGACCGAGTCCGAGCCCGAGACCGACTTGGATCCGGCGATTGCGTTGCAGCGCGTCCGCGAACCGCGGGCGGGCCGCGTGATGTATGGTCGCGCCCGATGGAGATCCTTTTCATCAGCGACGCGGTGGCTCCGTTCGGAACCGGTTGGGCCGCCGAGGCCGCCGCGTGTCTCGGCAAGGCGCTGCGCTCGTCCGGGCACCGCGTGACGGTCGTCTGCCCGCTGCCGCCGGGAATCGACCCGGTGCGCCGTTCGCTCTCGCGGCGTCTGACGCGGCTCGAGGGGCAAGGCGACGGGGGGCGAGTGAGCTTCGACGTCTACGAGGGCCGCACGCCCGGTGGTGTCGAGACGGTGCTTCTCGGCGCCCAGGGTCACTCGTGCGACGTGGCATCGGAGCCGTCGATGGGCGCGGCGTTCGCGGACGCCGTCGTACGGCTCGTGAAGCAGCGTACTGCCGCGCCGGACATCGTGCACGCGGAGGGCCGAGCCGGTGCGGCGGCGCTCGTTGCATTCGATTCGGACGAGGCTCCCGCCGCGCCACGGATCCTCGTGGTGCGGCCGGGCGACGCGGATGACGAGCGCACGGCCCGCGCGCTCGCCGTCGCCGACGCGCTCGTGGTTCCGTCTCCGACGGTCGCTCGCCGACTGCGCGAAGAGGACTCCGAGCAGGGACCCCTGGCGGCCTTCGTTCGCGAGGGGCGCGGCCCCGTCGTCGGCATCCTCGATGGCCTGGACGCCGCAGTCTGGAACCCAATGACCGATCCGCTTCTGCCCGCGCGCTTCGATGCGTTCGACCGCGCGGGCAAGTCCACCTGCCGCATCGAGCTGCAGCGCCGTCTCGAGCTCCCGCTGCGCGCGGACATTCCCCTGGTCGCGGCTCTGGTCGGCGCGGCCGATGGCGGCTGGCAGCTCCTCGAGGCGACGGCGCCGCGGATTCTGCGCAACGAGCTCGAGCTCGTCCTGCTGCTCGACGGGCCGCCCGATGATCCCCGATTCGAGCGGCTGCGCGCCGTGGCGGCGCGCTATTCCGAGCGGTGCGCCGCGGTCGGCGCCAGCGCGGAGCTCCTTCACCGCGCGATTGCCGCGGCCGACGTCGTGCTGTGTCCCCCCGCGGGTGCCCCTGGTACTTCGCTGCACCTGTCTGCGTGTCGCTACGGCGCTCTGCCCGTCGTGCGGCGCACGCCATGGACTGCGGATGCCCTCGTCGATTGCGATCCCGCGCTCGAGACGGGCGATGCGTTCTTCTTCGACCGCGTCGACGAAGAGGAATGGCTCGCCACCGTTCGCCGTGCCGTGGCTGCGTTCCATCGGGGCGCGCGTTTCGAGGCGCGGCGCACCCACGTCATGCGCCGGGATCACTCCTGGGATCGGGCCGCCCGCCAGTACGAGGCGCTGTACCGCCGCCTCACCGCCGGCTGACGTCGGTCGGGGTTCGATCGCCGGACTCGGCCTCCGGCTCGGGCTCGGGCTCGGGCTCGGACTCTGTCTCGGTCTCGGTCTCGGTCTCCGACTCGGACTCGGTCTCGGTCTCGGTCTCCGACTCGGACTCGGCCTCCGGCTCGGACTCGCACGCGGTCCCGAGCGACCCCTCTTGTCGGTGTGCACGCATCGGCGCGACGCTGGGCCCGGTGCTCGCTGCCGTCATCGGCTGGATCGCCGCATCGTTCGCCGTCCCGGCTCGCGCCGAGCCCGACGCCGGTGCGGATGCCGGTTCCGCCTATTGTCCGCCGGACGTCGTCGAATGCCACGGCGAGCCGCTGGACTTCGAATGGAGCGAGGCGGCGTTCGAGGGCATCGATCTCGACACGGGCTGGGTGCCCCCCGACGGCGCGATCCAGCTCCGCTTCGGGCTGCGCGCAGCCGGGCGCACGCGCATCGCGATGGGCACCACGGGCGCGCTGTGGTGGCCCGCGCCCATCGAGGCATCCCTCGTGGGCAGGCGCGGCGGCGGTCGACTCGAGATCGATTACGGTCTCGAGATCACCGCGCGGCTGCGGTTCGACGTCGAGGTGGCGGGTTCCCGCTACCGCTGGGAAGGCGACATCCCCCTGCCCGGCGGGATTCCGCGCGACCTGGCGGCCTCGGCGAGCGGAACGTTCGACCCGCTGCTGCTTCCCGGTGCGTCGGATCGCCCGGTCGAGGTGTCCGATGCGACGGGCCGCATCCGGCTCTTGCGCTACGACGCCATCGGGGCGGTCGTCTCGATTCCCGGTGTCGGTGGCGGAGTCGCCGCCGACGTGTCCGTCCGTCTGGACGCGCGCTACGCGACCGATCGCGTCGAGGTGCGCACGGGGCGCGTCATCGAGCGCGAGGGGGCCGCTTCGGTGCTCTCGCCGCCGACCGGTTCCATCGACGGGTTCGGCGGCTCCGTGTCGGTGGGCTTCGGCCCGGTCGGCACGCTCGAGCGCGAGGTCTGGTTGACGGTCTATCCGACGCTCTACCTCGAGATCGTCGGCCGGCGTTTCGACTACACGATCGCCACCATCGAAGCGCGCGTCGCGGCGGAGCGCACGGAGGTGCGTTTCGAACCGCGTACGCTGCACGCGGCGCTCCCCGACGCCGACGTCACTCCCTTGGAGATGGATTTCGGCCCGGTTCCGGTCGGCGGTCGCGCCGAGCGCTTCGTCGACGTCTTCGACGACGGCGAGGCGCCACTTCGAGTGACGGCCGCCGAGCCCGAGGGGCCGTTCGAGGTCGACCCGCTGGCGCTCGACGTCGAACCGCACGCCACGCGACGCCTGTCGGTCCGTTTCGCCCCGCTCCACGCCGGGCCCCACGCCTCGACGTTGCTGCTGTCGACGAACGACCCGGACGAGCCGCTGCTCGCGGTGCGGCTTCGCGGAGAAGGTGTCGCCGTGGATGGCGGCGTTCCCGACGCGGGCGCGGACGCGGCGCCGGAGGCTTCGGGAATGCCGGGCCCGTACCGGCCGGCGAGCGCGGGAGGATGCGGCTGTCGTCTGGGTCGGCCGCGCTCGTGGCTCGTCGAGGGGACGTCGGTCGTGGCGTTGGCCTTCGTGGCCTGCGCCCGACGTCCACGGCGCCCCCGGCACGTGCGTCGCTAGCGGAGCGTCGCGACCGCGTCCCGGATGCGTTGCAATCCCCGCTCGAGCAGGGGCATCGCGGTCGCGTAACTGAAACGAATGTAACCTGGCTCACCAAACGCGGTTCCCGGCACCGCCGCGCACAGCGCGTCCTCGAGCAGGAAACTGGCGACATCGGTGTCGTCGCGCAGCTCGCGCTGGCCCCAGCGGCGGCCGAGCAGCCCCCGGACGTCGGCGAACGCGTAAAAGGCCCCCTCCGGCACGGCGCACCGGATGCCGTCGATGGAATCGAGTCCCGCGACCAGCACGTCGCGCCGCCTGCGGAATTCGTCGCGCATGCGCTGCAACGGTTCGCGCGCCCCGGTCAAGGCCGCCAGCGCCGCGTGCTGCGCGACTGCGGTCGGATTGCTCGTCGACTGCCCCTGGACGAGCTCGCACGCGCGCACGAGCGATCGCGGCCCGATCAGCCATCCGATGCGCCAGCCCGTCATCGCGAACGTCTTGCTCACTCCGTCGACAACGACGACGCGTTCGCGCAGGTCGGGAGCCACCGAGAGCAACGAAACGTGGGAACGGCCGTCGTAGACGAGCTCACCGTAGATTTCGTCAAGCACGATCCACGCGTCGATCCGGCGCAGGACCTCGGCGAGGGCGGCCAGTTCCGCCGCGTCGTAGGCCGCGCCCGTCGGGTTGCTGGGACTGCACAAGACGACCGCGCGCGTGCGCGGGCTCGCGGCGGCGGCCAGCGCTTCGGGCGTCAGCCGGAAACGCGGCCCCTCGGTGCGCACGACGACCGGCCGGGCACCGAGCAGCCGGGCGTGCTCCGGGTAGCTCACCCAGTACGGCGACGGAATGATCACCTCGTCGTCGGGCTCGTAGAGGGCGAGCGCCAGATTGAACAGCGCGTGCTTGGCACCGACGGTGACGAGCACTTCGTCCGGTTCGTGGCGCACGCCCCGGCGCCGCGCGCTGTCTTCGGCGACGGCGGCGCGCAGCTCCGCGATGCCCGCGACGGCTGTGTAGTGCGACGCATGGGCCGTGGCGCGCCGCGCCGCCTCCAGGACGTGCTCGGGCGGGTCGAAGTCCGGCTCGCCGAGCGCGAACGAGATGACGTCGCGCCCTGCGGCGCGCAGCGTCGCCGCGCGCTGCGCGACGTGCAGCGTGGCCGACGGCTCGATGCCCGCCAGGCGCGCCGCGAGGGTCGTGCTCATCGCGCCTCGCTTCATATCACGCGCTGCGCTGCCGCCCCATCCACGGTCGGCGCGAGGGGCGGGCCCGAGGGGGGGTCCGAGTCCGAGGCCGTGTCGGAGTCCGTGTCCGAGTCCGAGACCGAGACCGAGACCGAGTCCGCGCCCGAATCCGAGCCCGGGTCCGAGTCCGAGGCGAAGCCCGAGTCCGAGGCAGAGCCCGAGACCGAGACCGAGACCGAGTCCGAGTCAGAGACCGAGACCGAGTTCGAGTCCGAGACCGAGTCCGAGTCCGAGTCCGAGTCCGAGTTGGAACCGCCATCAGACGACGTGACTTCCGCTGTCAGTGACCGGAGCCGAGCCAGGTGCACATTCGGATGCCCGAGTCGTTCCGTCGTCCGCCCCGGCGTCCGCGACCCATGATCGGGGCCGCACGAGCACCCTCCCGGCTCCTTGGTGGCTCGTTCCACGGCTCGAGGCAAACAAGCATGGCAAAATCGAAAGAAAATCCGGTAGATGCAGTCGCGTCGGTAGCGCCGGCGGCGTAACATGACAGTGTCTTGAATACAGTGTGATACGGTTGCTGTGGGGGTGGACTGTCGGCGCGAATAAAGGCGGCGGAGACGCCGTCCTCGGCGTCAGTCGCATCCGGTCCGTCCGTCACCGTTCGCGCCGGCGGGACGACGCATGAAGCGGTTACGAAGGAAAGGAGATAGAAAAATGCCTCCCAGCGGATACGATGGAACGAACGGTTGGATGAGGTGGTGGGCAGCCCGCTTCGCGGCGCGCGTCGGTGGGGGTGACGGCGAGGGCGGCTCGGCCGCCTTCGACGGCACGGAGGACGGCGCACGGAGCCTGCCCGAGGGTTACGACGGCGGCGACTTGCGGGACGAGACCGGCACGGCGCACTCGTGTGGGCACGAGTCGCGCGCGGCGAGAGATGAGGCAGATGCCTCGGAACGTGAGGAGCCGGGGGAGGCTGCTGCGTGGGTCGCGTTCCCGTGGGAACAGCCCGGCCCGTCGAGCGGACGCAAATGGGCCGCGCTCGACGAATCGGACGTCCGAGGGCACGCCGTGGACGACGCACGAGCACGGCTGCGGTTCCGCCTTGCCTCGCTCCGGTGGCGGGCGTGGAACCTGCGGCGGAGCGTCGTGTTTCCGCTTTTGGAGCCACGAATCCAGCACGACCGCTTCGAGATTCCGTTCGACGCCGAGCGGAGACGGAGAGCTCTCGTACCCCTCGACGTGTCCTCGGGGACGGAGGCCGGTTCGGTGCGTGCCTCCTCCAGCGTGTCGTCCGAGCGTTGCGTCTGCCGGTCGTGGCGCCCCGGGGTCGGGGTGGACATTCAGGCCACCGAGCCGGCGGCTCGACTCCACGTCGGTCGAACGTTCGATTGGATGCACGGTCGGGTGCGGGTCGTGGAAACCCCTCGTGGCGGTCACCCGTTCTTCGAGCCCTCCTGGTGGTGGTTCACCCGTAGCCCCCGACACGAGGTGGCTGCGCTCTGGCTCGTCGTGTCGGACGAATCCGTGCTCGGCTGGGGAGACCGAATCGCATCGCAACTCGAGGGGCTCGGCCGTGTCATGCTCGCCGGAGCGTCGCGGGTGCTCGAAATTCCGGGGTTCCTGCTCGGGGTCCAGCACGTCGTCGGCGCGCGCGCGGTGGTGGTTTACGACCGCTCGACGCAACTCGAGCAGGCGCCCGCCATGGCGCTCGAGGACTGGCCGCGAATCCTGTCCGAGGGCGTCAGGGCGCTCGAACGCTGCACGTGCGACGCCGACGCGCCGCGGGGTGTCCATGCACGAAGCGAGCAGCGGGTGCGCGCGGCCCGCACGAACGAGGAGGGAATCGCGCTCGCACGACGGCTGCTCGAGCTCGAAGGAGCGCCGACGACGCGGACCCGGGTGACATGATCGCGGGCTGCGGCTCGAAGTCGAGCTCGGCCTCGGTCTCGGACTCGGGCTCGGTCTCGGGATCGGTCTCGGGATCGGACTCGCTCTCGGGCTCGGACTCGGTCTTGGACTCGGGATCGGGATCGGTGACTGCGCCCGCTCGCGTGTCGCCGCGCCTCGTCGCCTCGGGGGGTGTGCAGCCAGTAGGCGCGAAAGAACACGTGCCAGCACACGACGCTGTCACGGTTCTTTCGCTCGGAGGCGGGCATGCACACCCCCCTTCGGCTCGAGGCGCTGGACCTGTTGCTCGACACGA
Source organism: Myxococcota bacterium (assembly GCA_025054695.1). Taxonomy (GTDB): domain Bacteria; phylum Myxococcota_A; class Polyangia; order Polyangiales; family JANWZI01; genus JANWZI01. The sequence continues at coordinate 66,519 of JANWZI010000009.1, forward strand.
TCACGCGCATGCGCCCGCTCGTCGAATCGATCGAATCGGTCGACCGAGACCTCGCACGACAAATCCGGCGCGCGGCGAGCAGCGCGGCGCTCAACCTGGCCGAGGCTGACGGCAGTGACCGGGGCAATCGTCGCGCGAGGCTGCACACGGCGCTCGGGTCCCTTCGCGAGGCGCGGGTGGGGCTGCGCGTGGCGGTAGCATGGGGCTACGTCGACGACGTCGCGGAAGCGGAGCGCGCGCTGGACCGCGTTGCGGCGATGACGTGGGGTCTGCTGCGGCGGTGAGGCGGACTCGGACTCGGACTCGGTCCCGGACTCGGACTCGGACTCGGACTCGGGGTCGGGGTCGGGCTCGGACTCGGACTCTGCCTCGGTCTCCGACTTGGTCTCGGTCTCGGTCATTCCTCCTGGCACTCTGCTCTTGACGGCCCGTGCAGACGCACTGAACATGCGTTCCGATCGTGCCGCGCCGCGTGGACAACCCGCCCGTGCGTTACGCCGAACGGCGTCTCGAATACGAGGAGGGCGAGCGGCCCGATGCCTGGCTCGAAATCCACGAAGAGCGCGTCCAATCTGCGCTGAGCCGCAACGACAGCCCGGATCTCGGATTTCGCTGGAGCCTCAACCCGTATCGCGGCTGCTACCACGGCTGCATCTACTGCTACGCGCGGCCTTCGCACGCGTACTGGGGCTGGGGCGCAGGAACCGATTTCGAGCGCAAGATCGTCGTCAAGGTCAACATCGCCGAGGAGCTCGAACGAGAACTGCAATCGCGCCGATGGAAGCGCGAGACGGTCGCGATTTCCGGCAATACCGATCCGTATCAGCCGCTCGAGGGGCGATATCGGCTCACGCGCCGCTGCCTCGAGGTGTTCTTGCGTGCCCGCACCCCCGTCTCGGTCGTCACCAAGGGCGCGCTCGTCGCGCAAGACGCCGACTTGCTCGCCGAACTGGCGCGTCACGTCGGGGCTCGCGTCACGATCTCGATTGCGTTCGACGACGACGAGACGGCGCGGCGCCTCGAGCCCTGGGCGAGCCCGCCGAGCCGGCGATTCGATGCGCTCCGCGTCTTGTCCGAGGCGGGGGTGCCCACCTCCGTGGCGGTCGCTCCGATCGTGCCCGGCATCAACGAAGCGTCGATTCCCTCGATTCTCGAGCGAGCGCGGGACGCGGGCGCACGGGCCGCGTGGATGACGCTGCTGCGCTTGCCTGGCGAGGTCGGCGACGTTTTCGAGGCGCGTCTTTCGGAATTGTGGCCCGAGCGGGTTTCTCGCGTCCGGCGTGCCTTGTACGAGATGCGTGGCGGTCGCGTGACCGAATCGCGCTTCGGACATCGCATGCGTGGTGTCGGGGAGCGCTGGGCGATGGTCGAGCGACTCTTCGAGCTGACGTGTCGCCGGCTCGGTCTGCGCACGGGTCCGGTCGGCGACGCCGACCCGGCCTCCGTCGGCGCGGTTTCGCACCAGGGGCGATCGGGCGACGGCCAACTGGCGCTCTTCGACGACGAGGTCTGACGGCGGCCGAGGGACGAGAACGCGGGCTCGGCCTCGATCTCGATCTCGGACACGGCCTCGGACTCTGCCTCGGCCTCGGCCTCGGCCTCGGGCTCGGGCTCGGAGTCGGGCTCGGACTCGGACTCAGGCTCGGACTCAGTCTCGGGCTCGGAATCGGGCTTCGACTCGGACTCAGTCTCGCT